>JAYUFR010000240.1:0-3689 GCA_043738625.1 Sterolibacteriaceae bacterium | reverse complement strand
CAGACACGGTGATTCATTACGATCCGTGGTGGAATCCGGCGGTGGAAAACCAGGCCACCGACCGCGCCCACCGCCTCGGCCAGACCAAGCCGGTCTTTGTCTACAAGCTGATTGTGGCCGGCAGCATCGAAGAGAAAATTCTCGTCTTGCAGGAGAAGAAAGCAGCACTGGCCGCCAGCATCCTCTCCGACGACCGGGCGGGTGAGGTCAAGTTTTCCGAGACCGACATCCGCGCCCTGCTGGCGCCCCTGCCGCCGACCAAATGAAATGATTGAACTGATCCTTGGCGGCGCCCGTTCGGGCAAGAGCGCATTGGCGGAACAGCGCGCACGGGATTCCGGCCTGGTCGTCACCTACATCGCCACCGGCACGGCGGGCGACGCCGAAATGGCTGAACGCATCGCCCATCACCAGATGCGCCGTCCGGCCCATTGGGCGCTGCTGGAAGAGCCGCTTCATCTCGCTGCCACGCTGCGCGCGCACGCCGCCGCCGACCGTTGCCTGCTGGTGGATTGTTTGACCCTGTGGCTTTCCAATCTGCTGTTGCGGGGGCAAGCCGCGCAGCAGGCAGAGGCGGGCGGCGCAGTCAATTGCGCGCTGCTGAAAAACGAAACCATCGCCTTGTTCGACTGCCTGCCGCAACTGCCGGGACACGTGATTCTGGTCAGCAACGAAGTAGGGTTGGGCATCGTGCCGATGGGCGCGGCCACGCGGCTCTTTGTGGATGAGGCGGGCCGGCTCAATCAACGCATCGCCGCGCTCAGCGGGCGTGTGACTTTCGTTGCCGCCGGTTTGCCGCTGGAACTCAAAAACCCGGCGCGCTGAAAGGTGCGCCGACGTGCAGATCGCACGGACCGGGCGCGAAGGGGTATAGCTACAAGCGCCAGGTTGCTACACTTTTGACCGCAGTGACAAGATATGTTTTATGGCCATGGAATTGGTGTGTGAGGGGAACACGATGCTTAATCAAATGTGTAGCCGTCCGGCCGCAAATCGGCCAAAGATTCATCCTGTCGTTTATTGGGACGTGCGTTTGGCCGATTTCTATAGTCCTTACGCTTCGAAATGAAAGTAAAGCGTTCTGGTGGGTTGACGCCACTCAATGCCGCCTGGGTGTTCTTCGCAGATGGTGCGCGAAAGGTGTCGAATACCAAATTCTAACTGCCATTGGAATGCGTAATGCAGGATCTATTTCCGAGACACTCGTCAAGCTATTGGCGGGACTAGAGCCCTTTTTCATCGTGTTTTGGGTTTATCTGGCCGCGTCCATGAATGCGCCGCTTCCACATTGCCACCTGCGAGAGATGCGAGGGAGTAGGATTCTGCGATTGGCTGACTCAAGCGCAGGCCTTTCCATCAATGGAGTACCCATATGGGCGACACAGTGACCTTGGTCTTGTTCCTCGGCATCGTATTCGTCGTTGCCGGACTGCGAATTGCCAACCAGTATCAGCGGGCGGTCATTTTCCGACTGGGAAAATTGGTGGGTATTCGCGGACCTGGCCTCTACTGGATCATCCCCGCCATTGAATGGCAACGGACCGTCGATTTAAGAACTATCACGGCATCCGTAGACCAGCAGGAAACCATCACTAAGGATAATGTTCCCGTGAAGGTCACGGTGGTGATCTGGTATGCCGTGACCGATCCTGCGAAATCCATAATTGAGGTCCGGGATGTAGATGGGTCTGTCATTCAGGTTGCCCTGACATCGATGAGGAATATCATTGGCCGTCATACCTTGGATGACGTACTGAAAGAACAAGAAAAACTCGGTACAACGATGCGCGAGGCAATCGATTCGGCAACTGAACCATGGGGGGTCAAGGTCTCCCGAGTGGAAATGCGGAATGTTGAAATTCCGGAATCAATGCAACGCGCTATGGCACAGGAGGCAGAGGCATTGCGGGAGAAGCGAGCACGGATCATCAAAGCGGAGGCTGAACTGGAGGCGTCGCTAAAACTGAAAGAAGCAGCCGGAGTAATCATGGAAAACCCCGCAGGACTTGAACTTCGACGGATGCAAATGATTACCGAGGTAGGCGCCGAGCAGAACACCACGACCATCATTATGATGCCGAGCGAGTTTGTCTCCATGGCGGGTGCAATTGCGGCATGGGCCAAAAAGAAGGCGGACTAACCCTGATTTTGCTCTTGCGAATGTCCGTTTTAGCGGAACCGCGATGTCTGCTGTGGGTCGATAGTACGCACTCGCGGAATCGCAAGCGGTCATTCGCTGCTGCACTAGTCATTGCCCTGGCTAATGGAAATATAAAATTACTGCTACGGTCAAAAGTTTAGCAATCTAGCGCTTGTAGCTATAGCCGAACATGCGTAGAGGCAAGGTCAAATAACCCTTCAAGCCATGAGCTCACAGCGGCCCGGCAGGCTGAACGCTTGAATTTGCTCATTGAAGGAACAGTCCGGCTGTCGCTGACGCATTGGAAGGGAAATAAAAATGCACGTAGGAGGCGGTCAGACGCTTGATGCGATAGATGGTCTCGCCGCTGCGCCCCTCCGCGGTGGCGGCGCGAGCCAGCGGCATGAGGGGAGTTTCGCTTTTCGAATAATGGAAGGTATGACCGCGCAATGCACCCTCAGGAAGTTCGGTGATTTGCATGCCGAGAGCGGAAAGACGCGGCTGCATGGCGCTGGCGCCGGGCAACAGGCCGGCCAGAGCATGGCGCCTGTCTTCGCGGTCGACGAGGGTTTCGAATAACGCCATCATGCCGCCGCATTCGGCCAGCAACGGTTTACCGGCATCAACGTGGGCATGCAGCGCGGCCCACAGTTCGCGCCGGGTTGACAGCAGCGCTGCATGGAGTTCCGGATAACCGCCGGGGAGCCAGACGGCATCGCATTCGGGCAGGCCGTCGCCGGCCAATGGCGAGAAGAAGCGTAGCTCCGCGCCGAGTTGGCGCAAGGTGTCGATGTTGGCCGGGTAAATGAAACCGAAGGCGGCATCGCGGGCGATGGCGATGCTGCGGCCGCAGAGCAACGGTGCAATTTCAGGCGCGACGGCAGCGGCAAATTCCACGCTCGGCGGCAAATCGGCCACCGCTGTGGCGGCCAGACGATCCGCCAGCAGATTCAGACGCTGCTCCAGATCGACAATCTCATTGGCCTGGAGCAATCCAAGATGACGCTCGGGCAAAGCCGCCGCGGCTTCATTGCCGAGCGCGCCGTACCAACCCATGCCGGATGGCAGACTGTCTCTCAACAACTCGGCGTGATAAGGGCTGCCAACACGGTTGGCCAGCACGCCGGCAAACGGCAGTCCGGCACGATAGGTGGCGAGCCCGTGCGCAACGGCGCCAAAGGTTTGCGCCATGGCGGCAGCATCAATGAGACCCAGCACCGGAATGCCGAAGC
Organism: Sterolibacteriaceae bacterium; assembly: GCA_043738625.1. GTDB lineage: Bacteria > Pseudomonadota > Gammaproteobacteria > Burkholderiales > Rhodocyclaceae > JANYCD01. The sequence goes on along the minus strand of JAYUFR010000240.1, from coordinate 317 downwards.
GGCAGGCGATGTCGGCGGCGGAAGGGGTGCCATCGTAGAGGCCCATGACGCCTTCCACCAGAATCAGATCGGCTTCGCGCGCCGCATGAGCGAGGCGATATGCCGCATCGGCTTCGCCGCACATGCCGAAGTCGAGGTTGTAGACCGGCGCGCCACTGGCGACGGCGAGAATTTGTGGATCGAGGAAGTCCGGCCCGCACTTGAACACCCGAACGCGCCGGCCCTTGCGCTTGTGCAAGCGTGCGAGCGCGGCGGTGACGGTGGTCTTGCCTTGGCCCGAGGCAGGTGCAGCAATCAACAACGCAGGACAAGCGGAC
>JAYUFR010000239.1:0-3696 GCA_043738625.1 Sterolibacteriaceae bacterium | reverse complement strand
TGGCTCCCTGGATGCGCAGAGCATTAACACGCTGCGTTTCCTTTCGGTTGATGCCGTGCAAAAAGCCAATAGCGGGCATCCGGGCCTGCCGCTGGGCGCTGCGGCCATGGCCTATGTGTTATGGACACGCTTCCTCAAACACCATCCGGCCAACCCCGAATGGTTCGACCGCGACCGCTTTGTCCTTTCCGCCGGGCATGGGTCGATGCTGCTTTACAGTCTGCTCCACGTTACCGGTTATGCGCTGACGCTGCAACAGATCAAGCAGTTCCGTCAGTGGGGCAGTATTACCCCAGGGCACCCGGAGCGCGGCCTGACGCCGGGCGTTGAGACTACGACCGGGCCACTGGGCCAAGGGTTCGGTAACGGCGTGGGGTTGGCGATGGCCGAGGCTCACTTGGCAGCGCGCTACAATCGTCCCGGCTTTGAGATCGTCGATCATCATACTTACGGTATCGTCAGCGATGGCGACCTGATGGAAGGGGTCGCGTCGGAGGCGGCCTCGCTCGCCGGTCATTTGCAGCTCGGCAAACTGATCTATCTGTATGACAACAATCACGTCACGCTCTCCGCCGGTACCGCCATAACCTTCACCGAGGATTGCGCGCGTCGCTTCGAGGCGTATGGCTGGCATACGCAAGTAGTCAAAGACGGAAATGACCTGGCAGCGATCGAGCACACATTGCATAGCGCGCGCGCCGAAACGCAGCGACCGTCCCTGATTCTGGTAAACACCCATCTCGGTTATGGTTCGCCGCACAAGCAGGACACATTCGAAGCGCACGGTTCGCCGCTGGGTACGGAAGAAGTACGGTTGACGAAAGAGAAACTGGGCTGGCCGATGGAGCCGCAGTTTTACATTCCGGAGCCGGTGCGCGCGCATTTTCTACAGGCTGTCGGGCGAGGTGAACGGGCCGAGGCAATGTGGACCGACAAATTTTCCGCGTATGCACAAGCCTTTCCCGACCTTGCCGGGGAATTGCGACAACTCATGCGCGGCGAATTACCCGCCGGCTGGGATGCGGATATTCCCCAGTTCCCCGCCGACGCCAAAGGCATGGCCACCCGTGTCGCCTCGGGCAAGGTCATGAATGCCATCGCATCGCACATGCCGGCGCTGATCGGCGGTTCGGCTGATCTGGATCCATCGACCTTCACCGCGCTGAAGGGATTCGGAGACTTTGAGCCATCGGTCGCGACCGCCCGCGACAAGCAGGGTTCCGACGGCGGTGGTTGGTCGTACGCCGGCCGCAATCTGCATTTTGGCGTGCGCGAACATGCGATGGGTTCGATCATTAACGGCTTGGCCGCGCACGGCGGGACCGTGCCGTTCGGCGCGACCTTCCTCGTCTTTTCTGATTACATGCGGCCATCGATCCGCCTTGCCGCTCTGATGGGATTGCATGTGATCTACGTGTTCACCCACGACAGCATTGCGCTCGGCGAGGACGGTTCAACCCATCAGCCGGTCGAACAGCTCGCCAGCTTGCGCGCGATACCACGCATGATCGTCATTCGGCCGGGCGACGCCAATGAGACCGCTGTCGCGTGGCGCATCGCCCTTGCATCACGCGACCGGCCGGTGGCGCTGGTGTTGACGCGGCAAGAAGTGCCTACGCTCGACCGTGCGCAGTTCTGCGCCGCCGACGGCTTGCGGTGCGGCGCATACGTCCTGGCCGATGCTCCGAACGGCAATCCCGATCTCATCCTCATCGCCAGCGGCTCTGAAGTCGGGTTGATCATGGAAGCGCGACATAAATTGCTGGAGAAAAAAATCCAGGTGCGCGTCGTCTCAATGCCGAGTTGGGAACTGTTTGAGGCCCAGCCATTGGAATACCGTAATACCGTGCTGCCGCCGGCGGTCGGTGCCAGGCTCGCGGTTGAAGCCGGAGTATCACAGGGTTGGCATCGCTTTGTCGGCAGCCGCGGCGATGTGCTCGCCGTGGATCGCTTCGGCGCATCAGCCCCCGGCAAGGTCATGATGCGCGAGTATGGCTTCACCGTCGACAATGTATGCGTTCGTGCGATAGCGTTACTGAATTAAGTATTTAATGGAACACGGTTATCTGTGATTGCTAATAACCAGAATATGCCATCCCGTTTTTTCGATACGCCGAACTCGACGATACCGGAAGTACATCTGCTGTCGAATGGCAGATACCACGTAATGATCACCAGTGCAGGCGACGGCTATAGTCGCTGGAAAAACCTTGCCGTCGATCGCTGCCTTGAAGACAGTACCTGCGACGCTTGGGGTACCTACTGTTATCTTCGCGATGTCACGAGTGGAAACTTCTGGTCAACCACGTATCAGCCGGCATTACGGCAAGCAGACACCTACGAAGCAGTTTTTTCTGAAGGACGTGCGATATTCCAGCGTCGCGATGACGCCATTGAAACAGTTACCGAAATCGTGGTTTCGCCGGAAGATGATGGCGAAGTGCGCCGGATACGTATTACCAACCAATCTGGTATGCGCAGGAAAGTCGATATAACGAGCTATGGGGAAATCGTGTTTACACCATCGGCGACGGATTCGGCGCACCCGGCGTTCAACAAACTGTTTATTGAAACCGAAATCCTTCGTGAGAGCCACGTCGCGGTAGGCACGCCGATTGGTGAAGTCTTTCGCCTTCGGCGCAATTTCCCGCAACCGCTCCCGCTGTTCCGTGCCTCGATAAGCGCTATCCCGTAAAAGCGGGGCTCGTTCCACAGCAGATTAGGCACTTCGTGGCGGTCATGGACATTGGCCGCTTTGACGCTGGCGCTGTGGATCAGGCCACTGGCGCTATCCACGCCGATATGCAGCTTCATGCCGAAGTCCATTGGTTTCTCTTCTTGGTCTGTTGCATCTCCGGATCGCGAGTCTTGTCCCGGTTCCTGACCGAGGGCGGGGCGGCGATCAGCGTCGCATCGACAATGGTGCCTATCAGCATTTTGATTCACGCGATGAAGGCTGGACCAAGGTAGTGCTGAAACCGGGCATAGTAGTGCATTAGGCAAACAGCCTCAGCGCCTTTGGCGCGGAGGCTGTCAGGATTGACGGTTAAACTTTGCTTTGTTCCGGGTCTTGCTCCTGGCGACGCAATAGGCAACTAGGATAAGGCCACCAGGATAAATCCGCGTCAATCAAGTCACGCCGTTGCAGTGGCTTCCGAAGTTGATTTGATATCTTCAGCGCCGGCCTGTCGGTAAATTTCCTTGGCGGTTTTTACCTGATCAGAGTTTTCGGTATGGACCGAAATCAGCGCATTGCCGCCGCGAATCTTGCCGTCGTACAACTTGGCTTCGTATTCGGGAATCCCCATCCCAACCAGAGCGCCGATAATACCGCCGGTCGCGCCGCCTACGGCTGCTCCACCCAAAGCGGCCATGATCGGGCCCGCGGCAATAAATGGCCCGACGCCAGGAATCGCCAGCGTTCCAATGCCGGCCAGCCACCCGAGAATTGCTCCGGCGCCCATCCCTGCAACGCCACCCGTGGCAGCACCTTCTGGCAGTTTCGTATTTTGCTCATGGGCAAAATCCCGAGTCCCCGATTTATCGGGCATCAAAACGGAAATTCCATCGCTGGAAAATCCGGCGCTTTTCAAACGATCAACAATCAATTCTGCCTGAGAATGACTAGTGGCAATACAGTACACAGCGGTCTTCATGTGAATCTCCAAGGAGTTAAAAAGGGTAGGGCATTTAAAG
>JAYUFR010000238.1:0-11138 GCA_043738625.1 Sterolibacteriaceae bacterium | reverse complement strand
GTTCGATGTGCTCGTTGATCGACGAGTCTTTTTCGATGAACAGGTCGCGCGCCGGCACGTAAGCCTCCGGCTGGTAATAGTCGTAGTAGGAAACGAAGTACTCGACCGCATTCTCGGGAAAGAACTCGCGAAATTCCGAATAGAGCTGCGCTGCCAGCGTCTTGTTGGGCGCCATTACCAGCGCCGGCCTGCCGAGTCGGGCGATGACGTTGGCCATGGTGTAGGTCTTGCCCGAACCGGTGACCCCGAGCAGGGTTTGAAAGGACAGTCCGTCCTCGATTCCATCGACCAGCTTGTCGATGGCCTGCGGTTGGTCGCCCGCGGGAAGAAAAGGTTGATGCAGGCGGAACACCCCGTTGGGAAACTGGATGATGTCACCCATTGTTTTGATGCCTTTGATTGGTCGTACAGCTGTTTTTCATGGGTGGTGAGTCTTTTCGGCAGGCATTCTCTGTTTCCTAGAAGAAACGAAGAAGGCCTGTTTGGAGGGCGAAAAGTATAGCACCCGTCCGCTCAAACCCCTTACCAAGACTGAGTTTTCCGGCAAGAATGCCAAGAGCTGGCCACAGGGGTCAGAATACGTTTCCGGATGCCGTCCTGACGGCTAGAATTTGGATTGACAAGGCAGACGTCGGTAATGAATAATAGTGACCGAGTGATCGTTCGGTCTGTACCATTTTAAGTTTGATTTGGTCGTTAAAAAAGCAACTGACAGACAACTACAGAAGGATCAAAAATCATGAGCAAGTATCTGGACAAATTCATCGAGTACATGCGCAGGACACGCACGGCTGTCGCCGACGAAACCAATCCGCATCGAAAAGCGATCCTGAACAATTACTACGAACACGCCGCCTTCGAATTCTCCAATCGCGATCAGGACATCCTTACCCCAAAGCGCACCGTAAAAAATCCGCTCTACCATGTGAAACGCCATGGCGCGGAAATAGCAACCTATGAAGGACTGGATGCAGTGCAGGGTTACTACGATGCCGTCAATCGTGAAGTCATCATGCTGAATGACGAGCAGCTGATGGTGAACGATTGGGGCGTATCGTCCTACTCAACCCTGGTGCGCTTCGTGTCGGGCGCCAAGCTTGCCACCGAAGGCAATACGGGACCATTCGAAGCCGAGACCATTTATGTTCAAAGCAGCCCACTCGCGATGTTCTGGCCTTACAACGCGGATGGCATCATGATCGGCGAGGATGTGTACGAACTCGACCGGCCCAAAATCGAGAAGCCGGCGCTTGCCGATGTTGTAACGCTCGCCATGCGCGTCGAGGCTGCAAAGGAATTCCTGCCAGAAGACGCGCGTGAAAAAGTAGCCGCCTGACATGCTGGCAAGCACAGTGGCCGTCGCCATGCCCGTCAGAGAGAAACCGTCGACGGATGGCACCGATCCGGCCACCGATCAGCAGGCGTTGCTGGAAAACAAACTGGCGTCCGTTCTACTTGGCGAACTGCCCGAATCAAGCGACATCCGAGTGAGTCAACTGGTTCGCACCTCCACCGGCCTGTCACGCGAAAACTGGATGTTTCTTGCCGAATGGCGGGAGCGCGGCGCCATGAAGTCGCGACGCATGCTGTTACGGCGTGATCCGGCTGGCAGCCTGTTGGTGACGGATCGCGAACGCGAATTTCAGGTGCTGCGTGCACTGGAAGCGACATCGGTTCCGGCGCCGCCGGTACGCTGGGTTGATTCGGCAGGCACCGTCTTTGGCAGCCCATCCATGATCATGGATGTCGTCGAAGGCAGTTGCGACTGGTACGTCCTCAACGGTTCGCGACCCTTGGAGCAGCGTCTGCATCTGGCCAGAGGCTTCATCGAATTGCTGGCCAGAATACAAAAGGTCGATGTGCACAAGACAGGACTTGCACGAGATCTCGGCGACCCGGGCAACAACGGAGCAATAACGGAGCTCAAGCAATGGGAGGCCGAGTTTCGCCGCGTGCAACTCGAACCACTGCCGGAGATGGAGCTGATACTCGACTGGTTGCGCCAACGTGCACCGCTCTCGGCCGGTTCCGTGCTCGTGCATGGCGACTTCAAGCCCGGCAACGCATTGCTGATGGGCGATGAGATCACGGCGATGCTGGATTGGGAAACGGCGCATTTGGGTGACCCACTCGAAGACCTGGGCTGGATCACCAACCCGGCACGGGCACGCGAGCATCAGATCCGCGGTGTGTGGGAACGCGAACAGATCGTTCGTGCCTATACCGAAGCCACCGGCCGCTACGTCGATCCGCGCGAGCTGCTGTGGTGGAATGTTTTCTCTTGCTGGAAACTTTCGGTCATCATCCTCACCGGCATGCATGCCTTCGTCGCGGGAACCTTGAATCGCATTTATCACACGCCGGTGTGGCTGTTCCAGAACATGTTCACCCTGATGAAAGAGGCGGACTGATGCGACCGAGCATCACCGAGCAGCTTGACGGCATGTGCCGTGTGCTTGAGGAAACGGTTGCGCCTGAAGTTCACAGCGGCCATGCACTCGAAATATTGAGAAGTCTGGTCAGCAATGTACGCATGCTGTCCAAAAACTGGCACAACGTTCCCGGCTTTCTCGACTGGGACAATGGCGCCACTGTGGAACTGCTTTTCAGCGCCCGCCCGGATGTCTGCGAAGCATTGCGGCGCCGCATCGAGGCTGCATTGGCTGAGGCTCCGCTGAATCAAACTGACATTCTTGCGGTCGACACTTTCAACCAGCAATTGCGCCAATTGACCACCGAGTGCCTGGCTGACACGTTAACTCCACCCGTCCGCGAAAAAATACTGCAACATCTGTCAGACCGCACCACGCGCTATCCCATGCGCCTGTCCGGCGCGACGCCCAAACAGACCAGCTAGGCATCATGCTCACGTCACTCGACGATACCCTTTGGCACCAGCTCCCGACGACGTTCGACCATGTCGGCACCAGCGACCCGCGCTTTTTCGACCGCTACTGGTTTGCGCTCTATGCGCCGGACGGATCGGCTGCGGCACAAATCACGATGGGCGCGTACCGCAACATGGACGTTCTGGATGGCGCCGCGGTTGTGGTGTATGGCGGCAAGCAGCACAACGTGCGTGTATCGCGCCCGCTGGGAGCCGGCATGGATACTAAATGCGGCCCGCTCTCCGTCGATATCATCCAACCATTGCAGAAGTTCGGCCTGCACATTGATGCCGGCGCGCATATGCGCGGCGAAATCACTTGGGATGGCATTGCCCCCGCGCACGAAGAGCAACCTCATTTCAAACGGGTGCGCGGAAGAGTTGTCGAGGATTACCAGCGCTTCGACCAGATCGGTACCGCCAGCGGCTGGCTAGAGTTGGAAGGCCAGCGTGTAGACGTCAATCAGTGGTGGGCATGCCGCGATCATTCGTGGGGCGTGCGCCCACGCATCGGCGTCAGGGAACCCGTCACCGGCGAAGCTGAACCGCTCGATGAGCGCGGCTTCACCATGGCCTTTCTGTTCTTCTCCACCGATGCCCATGCGGGCCATGTGCTGCTCAGCAAACGCGAGGGAGAACCCAGCTACACCACCGGTGTTGTGCGTGACCTCAACAGCGGCGAAACCTTGTCGGTGAAGGACTTGCAACTGGAAGCGACGCTGCATGCCGGAACGCGGCGTTTTCAAGTGGCGACATTGACCGCACGGCTTGAGGGTGGAACCGATTTCGTACTGCGCAGCGCAGCCATCGGTTCGGCCATCGCCATGCAGGGGCTGGGCTATAGCGGCGGCTACGACGACCGCAAGGGGCTCGGCGTGTGGCGCGGCCCCAACCGCATTGAAACGGATGTCTGGGATGTTTCCTCCCCTTCGAAAATTGTTTATCCCAGCGGCGCGGCCAATGAACATTGGCATCGCATTCAGCCGGTCGCGGTTCACGCGCGCCTCGGTACATCGCCGGAAAGCCGTGGCACCGGCAGCATGACGCTGATCCTCAGCGGACGCATTCCGCGGCTTGGGCTTGAATAAAAAAATGACGCAGCAAGACGACCTTCCGCTCAGCGGCATCAAGGTCATTGAGTTCGCGCAGATGGTCGCCGCACCTGCGGCGGGATTGTTGCTCGCCGACTACGGCGCCGACGTCACCAAGGTCGAACCGCCGGAAGGCGACAGCTGCCGCCAGTTGCGAACCATGGCTGCAGCGGACCTGCCGGTTTCGCCGGTCTTTCTCGCCTACAACCGCAGCAAGCGGCTGATCCGTCTTGACCTGCGCGACCCGCACGACCTTGCGACTGCACGTGAACTGGTGGCCGATGCCGACGTCGTGATTGAGGCGTCGCGACCCGGTGCGATGGATCGCCTGGGTCTTGGCGCAGAGGAATTGTGCAAGCTCAACCCCAGGCTCATCTATGCCTCGGTTTCCGGTTTTGGCTGGACCGAATCGGTGCGCGAAAAACGTGGGGTCGATCTGATCATTCAGGCAGAAAGCGGCATCATGTCGGCCACCGGTTTGCCGGAGATGCCGATGAAAGTCGGCTTCACCATCGTCGACGCAGCCTGCGGCCATGCACTCTGCCACGGCATTCTGGCCGCACTGTTCAAGCGCGAGCGCAGCGGCAAAGGCGATGTGGTGCAGATCAGTCTGTATGACCTTGGATTGCAGTTGCAATCCGGACCCATCGTCGAATACCTGATGACGGGCACACAAGCGCCACGTTGCGGCAACGCCGCTTCGCTGAGCGCGCCGGCAGACTTGTTTCATTGCGCCGAAGGCGACATCGTGGTGTCGGCTTATCTTGAAGCGCACTGGATTGCATTTCTGAAAATCATCGGCGGCGATTTCCTGCGCGACGATTCCCGATTTTCCAGCGGCGCCGAACGCATTCACAATCGGACCGAGCTGACTGCGGCATTAAATGTATTGCTCGCCAGGCGCACCGCCAGCGAATGGCTGCCTGAACTTGAGCGCGCGGGTCTTCTCGTCGGACAGGTCAAGGACTATGCCCAAATCGTAGCCTCGCCCTACACCACAGAATCCGGGATCATTGCCCGTGCCGGTTCCGATTACGCAATTCACAACCCTGCCCGCCTGCGCAGCATTCCGCGCGGCGATCTCAAGCCACGCGATGAGTAATCCACCGCCGGCGCTCGCAGCACTGCTGACCCGCGGCAAACGCCTGCGCGTTGCTCCTGTTGCAGTCAGCGCATGGGCGATTCGCGCCTGGTGTGCCGCCATTGGCGACCTCAATCCGCTGTATCTCGATCAGGCGGCAGGTATCGCACCACCGCCAATGCTGCAATCATGGGTCGGCCCCGGCCTCATGGTCGAATATGAACCCGCCGCGAGTCTGCACGCGGAAGTGCGCTCAGTCTTTGCCGTTGCCGGCTTCAGCGCGGTCGTCGCCACCGATTATGCGCAGGAGTATCTGGCTGACGTGAAGGTCGGCGACCGCTTGCACGAGTCGTCGCATGTCGAGGCCATCTCTCCACTCAAACAGACCAGGCTCGGCGCCGGACATTTCGTCACCATCGTGTTCGAATTTTTCAACCAAGTCGACCAAGAAGTCGGCAGGCTGCGCGTGCGGACCTTCTATTTCAAACCAGCGCTTGCCGAAACGACCCAACCAAAACCCGCTGCCGAAGTACCTCGTGCACCGGACTGCGTCGTCATCCCTGTGACCACCACACTGATTGTTGCCGGCTCGATCGCCTCCAACGATTTCGAAAAGGTGCATCACGACCGCGATGTCGCGCAAGCCCAGGGACTGCGTGACATCATCATGAGCATCATCACCACCACCGGTCTGGTGGCGCGGGCGGCAAGGGAACTGTTTCCGCTCAACAACCCGATACGGGAGATTTCACTGCGTCTGGAGACACCTGTGTGCCCGGGCGATACATTGGTTTTCTCCAGCGAAGCCGGAGATGCCGGAACGAACAGCTGCACGATCATCGGCCAGACGGAATACGGCCGGGACGTTCGTGCGTCCGTGGTTTTTCGCTGAGAGAAAAACCTACAACGATGCGCTGGAGTTGTATTGCTGGTGTGTGAGTTCGCGGTCGCCGACCAGGCCGAGCGCGAACTGCACATAGTCCTGCGCGATCTGTTCCGGAGTCCGTGGCCCCCTGGGTGAATACCAGTCGGCCACGCCGCGGCACAACAGCAATACCGCCCTTGCTGCCCCCATCGGGTCCTGGGTCATGAATACCCCATTGGCGCTGGCCTCGGCGACGGCCTTGCGTAACATGTCTTCCACCTGATCGCGCAAAGCAATCTGCTGCGGCCGATGCGCCGGGTCGAGGCAGCGAATCTCGCGTTGCAAATGGGCGAGGCGCTCGCGGTGCGCCATATAGAGCACGATGTTTTCCACGATCAGCATGAAGCGTTGGCGCGGATCATTGCCACCTTCGACTGCCGCGGCGCGCGTGCGGCGCAGGACTTCTTCGCCGGACCGAGCCAGCAAGGTAGCCAGCAGATCCTGTTTGCTGCCGCAGTGATGGTAAAGCCCCGGAACTGACAGCGCGGCACGCGCGGCGATGGTGCGCACCGTCGTGCCGTGATAGCCAAATTCGACGAATGCATCGAGCCCTGCTTCGAGCACGCTCGTCAGTTGGTAGTCGTCCGCATAGTCGCGCCAGCCGGCTTGTAGCGCGTCTTCAGGCATGGATTCAATCAGTGTCATGGGGTTGAGTTGTTGCGCGAGCGGAATGGTACAAGGAATTGCCCGCGCTGTTACAGTACGATGGCGAGCCGGACGCGTTGGCGTTCGTTTCCATAATCCCACTAATCTCACAAGAGTTGGCTTCACACCCCATGCACGACCATCATCCGTTACGCGGCATCGCTCTCATGATGCTCGCCGTCGTCTGCTTTGCCGGTGGCGACGCCATGGTCAAACACCTGACGGCTCATGTCCCGGTGCTCATCATCGTCTGGTTTCGTTACACCGTGCATTGCATCCTCATGTTGATCCTGCTCGGTCCCACGGTGGGTCGGGGTTTGGTCCGAACCGGAAAACCATGGGCGCTCACGCTGCGCGGGCTCACCCTGGTGATCACGACAATGCTGGGTACGGCGGCATTTCAGACTATGCCACTGGCCGAGACCACTGCCGTGATCTTCCTTTCCCCGCTCATCGTCAGCCTCGCCGCCGGGCCAGTTCTCGGCGAGAAAATCGGTTGGCCTCACTGGCTCGCCGTCGCCGCGGGATTTTGTGGCGTTCTGTTCATCGCTCGCCCCGGCAGCGGCATCGTCGGCATCGGATTGTTCTACGCGCTTGGTGCCGCCAGCGGCCTGAGCATTTACCAATTGCAGACCCGAAAACTCGCCGGCAGCGAGAATCCTTACACGCTGCTCTTTTTTACCGCGCTGACCGGCACCGTCGTCATGTCGCTGGGCGCGCCGTTTTACTGGAGCAGCTTTTCGCTCGACGGGTTGACTGGCGGACTGCTGCTCTCCCTGGGCGCCATTGCCGCGCTCGGGCACCTGTTTCTGACCCAGGCCTTCCGCCATGCCCCTGCCTCGACCCTGTCGCCCACCATGTACATGCAATTGGCGTGGGCAACTCTACTGGGCTGGCTACTGTTCGATCATTTGCCCAATGGCTACGCTGTCGTCGGCATGATCATCATCGCCATCAGCAGCGGCGGGCTCGTCGTGATCGAGCATCGCCGCCACAGGCAGTTGATCAAGTCCAACTGAGGTCATGCACCCGGAACGGCGTTGAGCGAATGCGCTTGCCGGTAATGCGGAAGATCGCGTTGGCAATCGCCGGTCCCACCGGCCCCACCGGCGGCTCGCCCGTCTCCGAATACCGCTCGTGATCCGACAAGCCGCCGAAGTGAATCCTGATCTTCGGCATGTCGGCGATGCGCAGCATCGGGTATTGGTCGTAATTGCCTTCGACAATGCGGCCATCCTTGATGTTGAGCATCTCGTTGAGCGACATGTTGAGGCCGAAGGTCAGACCGCCTTCCATCTGCGCACGTACCGCATCGCGATTCATCATCCGACCGCAGTCGAAGGCCGCGTCCAGGGCGTCGACCCGCAGCACGCCCTTCTTGCTCACTTCCACGGTGGCTACCACGCAGACGACGGTGCCGGTTTTCGGCTGACCGAGCATGCCGAAGTTGCCGATCGCGATGCCTTGCGCCATGCCCTTGCGCAGCTTCCTGCCCCAGCCCGCCTGCTTGGCGGCTTCCTTCAGGCATAGCGTCCAGCCCGGGTCCGGCCAGTTGGCATGCAGCTTGAGCCGATATTCGAGCGGATCGATGCCGGCGGCGTGGGCGCATTCGTCGATGAAGCTTTCCATAAAAAAAGCATTGGAGTTGTAGCCCGGCCCGCGATAAGGGCCGGTGCGAATGTGGATCGGCAGCGTATGCGATTCCACCTGGACATTCGGAATGATGCCGCTGGTGTAGGACGCATCGGAAAGTCCGATGGTGCTCGCCAGCGGCCCGAAGTCGGTGTATTGACCGGCATCGATGGCGCGCCCCGCCTCGTGGGCGATGAACGCCTGCGGCATGCCCGCAGCATCGAGCCCGGCTTTCATGCTCACCGCCAGCATTGGCCGGTAGCGGCCTTGGCGCGTGGTTTCTTCGCGCGACCAGATGGTGTGGATGGGACGTCCGGGAAACTGCTTCGCCACCGCAACCGCCATGCGTACATCGTCGCCGCCGATACGGCGGCCGAAACCGCCGCCGACCAGGGTTGGATGCACGAACACTTTTTCCGGCGCCAGGCCCGACTCTTCGGCTGCTACCCGATGGGCATGCTTGGGCGCCTGGGTCGAATGCCAGATCTCGACGCGATCCGCCGTCACTAACGCGGTGCCGTTCAAGGGCTCCATCATCACATGGTCGCAGTACGGCGTGGTGTAAGTCGCTGCGACGATCTTCGGTTGTTTGGCCAGCACTTCGGCCGCATTGCCGAGACTTTTTTGCACGATGCCGCCGCTCTTCCCGGTCAACGCAAGCGCCTCCGCCACCACCTGCTCGGTGGTTTTCCATCGCGCACCATCGCCGTCTTCCCACTCCACCGGCAATGCGGCCAGCGCGCTGCGCGCCTGCCAGTAATGGTCCGCCACCACAGCCACCGCGCTGGTACGCGGCCCGTTCATTTCCCTCGGCAGTTGCGTGATCAGCGGCAACTGCTGCAACGGCTCGCCGCCTTCGATCACGGCAACGCCATGCACACCGGGCATGTCCTTGATCTTGTCGAAGTCGTGCGACTTGAGCTTGCCGCCCTGCACTGGCGACTGCATCAGCGCCGCGTAGAGCATGCCGGGCAGGCGCACGTCGATGCCGTACTGCGCCGTGCCATTCACCACTTTCGGCAGGTGCAGCTTGGAAGGTGTTGCCTTGCCGAGGAAAGTCCATTCGCTGCGCGACTTGAGCGCCGGCTCCTGCTCCAGCTTGATCAGCACGGCCTTGTCGGCGAGCTGGCCATAGCTGAGGCTGCGTTTGCTGGCGCGGTGACTCACCACGCTGTTGCTGGCCTCCACCTCGGCGACCGGCACATGCCACTGCACCGCAGCGGCTGCCTTGAGCCGCTCGCGCGCACTGGCGCCGACTTGCAGCAGGGTCGAGTTCCAGCCGGCAACCGTTGACCGGCCGCCGAAAAATGCCAAAGCACCCGTCGGTTTTGAATAGACGTTGTCCTCGATGTAGTCGCGTGTCGCAGAGGCGAATTCCAGTTTTACCCTGCTCCAGTCGCAATGCAGTTCCTCGGTGATCGTCATGGCGAGTTGGGTCGCCGCGCCGTTGCCGATTTCGGGCGTTGGTACTCTTACGGTCACCACGTTGTCCGGCGAGATCACCAGCCATGCATCGAATTCCGGCGCTGTGCCCGATACCGCCGTGGCGTCGACAACATCCGCCGCCGCGAGTGTCGAGAAGCCCAGCGCCAGCCCGCCGCCGGTTGCAGCAGTGGCAACGAGGAAGCGGCGTCGACCAAGATCAATAGCCCTATCCATGATGGCTCCCGTTCATCATCGCCGCAGCCTGGTGGATCGCAGCCCGCACCCGCACATAGGTGCCGCAACGGCAGATGTTGCTGACATACGCATCGATGTCCGCATCCGTCGGCTTGGGCTTGTCCTTGAGCAAGGCCGCCGCCGCCATCAGCATCCCCGACTGGCAATAACCGCACTGCGGCACGTTGGCTTCCACCCAGACCTTCTGCAATGGATGGCTGGAATCGAGCGACAAGCCTTCGATAGTGGTGATCTTCACGCCAGCATTGGACACGGCGGAAAGCGGCACCTGACACGATCGGGTGGCCGCGCCGTTGATATGCACGGTACAGGCGCCGCACTGGGCGATGCCGCAACCGAACTTGGTGCCGGTCATGCCCAGGTGATCGCGCAGGACCCAGAGCAGCGGCGTCGCCGGATCGGCGTCCACCTCATGCGGTTTGCCGTTGATGTTGAGTGTTTTATTCACGGGGTTTCCTCTTCAGCGATCATCGGATTCCGATGGAGACCACCCTATAATAGCCTGAGCAATTTGCGCCGCCGCGAACATCGGCAGGCACTTCAAAAAGTGTAAACCGGGGACGATCAATGGATGACTTGAGCTACTGGGTATTCCGTTACCAAAACGCACTGTTCATCCTGAGTGACAAGGAAAGCGGAAAGGTTTTCCCGCATGGACATGCCGCCGACTTCGGCCACCCCAAGGATGCGTTGCTGGTTGGCGAATGGCAGGGCCTGCCCTGCTACACGGCCGAGCTCGACAATCATCCGGAATCCATCGCTGGCGAACTGACGCCGCTGTTCGGCATCTTCGGCCTGGCAGGTGCCGAAGCCTTTGCCCTCGCCGGGCGCGCCACGCAACTGCTCGACTGGCAGCGCAACCACCGCTACTGCGGCGCCTGCGGCAAGCCCACCACGCCGAAGAGCGGCGAATTCGCCATGGCCTGCGACGCCTGCAATCTGCTGGTCTACCCCCGGCTCTCGCCGGCGATCATGGCGCTGGTGATCCGCGACGGCAAACTCCTGCTGGCGCGCAGCCCGCACTTTCCGCCCGGCATGTACAGCGCCCTGGCCGGTTTTGTCGAAGCCGGAGAAACACTGGAACAATGCGTGGCGCGCGAAGTGCGCGAAGAAGTCGGAATCGAGATCACCAACCTGCGCTACTTCCGCAGCCAGCCCTGGCCCTTCCCCAACTCGCTGATGCTGGCGTTTTTTGCC
>JAYUFR010000237.1:0-3713 GCA_043738625.1 Sterolibacteriaceae bacterium | reverse complement strand
CGCATGATGACCTGTCTGTCGACCGGCTTGGCGCGTTTCCAAAAGGCCGACGGTGCGTGGCGGTTTCTTGCGCTCCCGGGAGCGGTGCTCTACTTCGCCGAGAACCAGCTCTACCTCAGTACGCGGCGCTACCTGCACGATCCCGACTATAAGCACATCAGCGCCGCCTTGCGCGAGGAGCTGCTGGCCGATGAGGAGAAGCTGCGCGGCATCAAGGAAAGTCTGCATCGCCTGGAAGACGAGATGCTGAAGCGCATGTGGACCATGCAGCGCGAGATAAGGGGGATGGCATGAAGCGACCGCAACCGATCGCCGCACCGGACGAACTCCAACGCCAGGTCGAGACGCAGAGCGAGCGCATGCAGCGGGCCGAAAAGGAGCGCCCCACGCTGCTGGCGCAGTCCGCCCATATCGGCGTGCTCGGACTGCTGTTCGTGCTGCCAGTGGTCGGTGGCGCCTATCTCGGGAGATGGATCGACGGCCTGTTCGAAGGCTACTCGATACGCTGGACGCTGAGCATGATGTTTGTCGGCGTCGTGGCAGGGGCTGTCAATGTGTATTTCTTCGTGCGCGAGTGACAGATGGCCCAATCGGCGACATTCATCACGCAAGTTTTCCGCATCGGTCCGATCGCGATCACCAATACAGTGGTCGTGACCTGGGCAATCATGCTGGTGCTGTCGCTAGCAGCTTGGGTAGTTACCAGTCGGATGGATGCGGCCCCGGGGGCATGGCAAGTAGCGATTGAAGGCGTTGTGTCCGCTATCGAAGATGCCATCCGCGCCGTTCTGCCTGATCAGTTCAGGCAGGTCATGCCGTTCGTCGCCACGCTGTGGATTTTCATCGTTTTTGCCAATCTGGCGAGCTTGATCCCCGGTCTCCGCTCGCCTACGGGGGACCTTTCGCTCACTGCGGCACTGGCAATCCTGGTGTTCCTTGCAGTCCACTGGTACGGCATCCGCACCAATGGGCTCAAGAGTTACCTGCGCCATTACCTCAAGCCAAACCCGATACTGCTGCCGTTTCACATCATCAGCGAAATATCACGCACTGTCGCGCTGGCAGTGCGTCTGTTCGGCAATATCTTCAGTCTTCAAATGGCGGCGCTGCTGGTGCTGCTGGTAGCAGGCTTTCTCGCACCCGTGCCGGTGCTGATGCTGCACATTATCGAGGCCGTAGTACAGGCCTACATCTTCGGCATGCTTGCGCTGATCTACATTGCCGGGGCGATCCAATCGCAACAACTCAAGCAACATCATAAAAAGGAGTGACAAGTGAACGATATGACATGGTTTGTTACCGCTTCTACCGTCGCAGCTGCTTTGGCGGTGGCACTGGGCGTGTTCTTTCCGGCGCTAGCTATGGGCCGTGCAATTAGCCAGGCGCTCGACGCGTTGGCGCGGCAGCCCGAAGCGGAAAAGGCGATCTCGCGGACGCTGTTCATCGGACTGGCGATGATCGAATCGCTGGCGATCTATGTATTGGTCGTTGTGCTGATCATTTTGTTCAGAAACCCATTGCTCGAATACCTCATCAAACCGTGACCCTTAGCGGCGACATGAACGCGCACCCGGATCCCCAATAGAAATTACTCATGAAATTCGACTGGACCACCTTCGCTCTTGAGATCATCAACTTTTTGGTTCTAATATGGATTTTGCAGAGGTTTCTGTACAAACCGGTGATGAACGCGATCGCTAAGCGCAAGGCAGCGATTGAGCAGACGTTGGCCGACGCGCGGATGGTCGAGGCGACGGCACTCACCCTCAAACAACAGTACGAAAACCGCATGGCCGACTGGGAAGCTGAAAGAGCGAAGGCGAAGGCGCAACTTGCAAACGAGATAGAAGTCGACCGCGTCCGGTTGAAAAGCGCATTGCATGCCTCCCTTGAGCAAGAGCGCGAAAAGGATCGCGCGCTTGAGCAACGGCGCACGATGGAACTTCGGCAGAGACAGGAGGAAGGCGCTTTGATCGAGGGCGGAAGATTTGCAGCACGCCTGCTGTCGCGCGTCGCTAGCGCGGAACTCGAGGAAACAATTCGCGGACTGCTGATCGAGGATTTGCCGCATCTGGGCGACGGCGAATTACAGTCCCTGCGCTTGGCTTGTCAGGCCGCGGACGCGAAAGTGAAGATCACCAGCCGCTATGCGCTGGGAGAGGAGCAGCGCAGTTCGCTTGCGCAGGCTCTCGGTCGGTTAGCCGCGAAAGCGGTCGTCTGTGAGTTCGGGCAGGATCCCGAACTGATTGCGGGATTGCGCATCAGTGTCGGCCCTTGGGTATTGGGCTGCAATCTTCAGGACGAACTGAAGTTTTTCACAGAAACTCATCATGCCGCAAGTTGATCGCCGCGCCGATTCCCCCTTTGGCAGTGCACTTGACTCGCTCAGCGCGTATCGATTCGGGTTGCGCCTGACCGAGCAGGGCCGCGTGACATCGATCGGCGATGGCATCGCCTGGATCAGCGGGCTGCCCTCTGCTGCCATGGACGAGGTCCTGGAACTGGAAGATGGTAGTAGGGCGTTGGTATTCCATCTCGAACAGAAATTGCTGGGAGCGATTCTGCTGCGACAAACTTCCGCACTGGGCGCCGGCACGCTCGTCTACCGATCAGGCGGGCGTCTTGGCATCGGTGTGGGGGACGCGTTGCTGGGGCGCGTCATCGATCCGCTCGGCGTTCCGCTGGACGGCATTGCCGCGCCGGAATGCAGCGCTCGGCGCGATCTCGATGCGCTTTCCCCGCCTATCTTGGCGCGGGACTTCGTCAACAGCCCGCTCTATACCGGTAACAAGATCATTGACACCGTGATTCCGATCGGCAAAGGTCAGCGCCAACTGATCATTGGCGACAACGGTGTGGGCAAAAGCTCTCTCGCACTCGATGCCGTGATCAACCAAGGCGGCAAAAACGTCTATTGCGTCTATGTGATGATCGGACAGAAACGATCAAGCGTAGTCAATGCCATCGAAGTGCTGCGTGAGTCGGGTGCCATCAGCTATACGACGCTGGTCGTTGCCGAAGCCACGGCCATGCCGGGCCTCAAATATCTGGCACCTTTTGCCGGTTGCGCGGTGGCCGAAAACTGGATGTGGCAGGGCAAGGATGCGTTAGTGGTCTATGACGACCTGACGACCCATGCGCGTGCCTACCGCGAGGTCTCGCTCCTGCTACGCCGCCCGCCGGGACGCGAAGCATATCCAGGCGACATTTTTTATCTTCACGCCCGCTTGCTTGAACGGTCCACGCATTTGGGCCCCATGCACGGCGGGGGCAGCATGACGGCGATGCCTATCGTTGAGACCGAACAGGGCGAAATGTCGGCCTACATTCCGACCAACCTGATCTCCATTACCGACGGTCAGGTATATCTGGACCAGGGCCTGTTCGTCGGCGGCTTCCTGCCGGCCGTCGACGTCACGAAGTCTGTATCGCGCATTGGCGGCAAGGCACAGCACGCGCGCATCAAGCAGGAGGCCGGCCGCATGAAGCTCGATTATCTTCAGTTCCTGGAACTGGAGCTGTTCACCCGCTTCGGTTCCCAACTGGAGGCTTCGATGGAAGCCAAGATCCGCCGTGGCCGGTTGCTGCGTGAAATATTCAGGCAAGAGCGGCTGGCGCCGCAGCCGATCGAGTTTCAGCTCGCATGGATGGTGGCTTACAACGAGGGTTTGTTCGACGCCATGGCGCCGGGCGCGATACCCGAATGCCTGCGC
>JAYUFR010000236.1:0-3719 GCA_043738625.1 Sterolibacteriaceae bacterium | reverse complement strand
GACCCCCCGGACACTATTTGTGGGCACCACGGTTTCAGAATATGGTTTGCTGTCAAAAGAATCTTCTGCGGACGATTTGCTGGCCGATCTGTCAAAGGTATCAAGTGACCACACATTCATTATCGTCAAGGACTTGCCCGTCGAGCCATTGCTGGTCGGGGAGAGTGCGCACAGCCATACACAGGCATTCATTGCTGCCGCGCAAAGATCCGGCTTTTTGATCCTGGAGGGACAGGCGCTGGCCTATGTGCCGATTGACTTCGCATCGATTGACGAATTCCTGGCGCGCATGCCGAAGTCGCGACGCAAGGACATCAGGCGAAAGACAAAAAATTCGCGGGGACTGGAAATCGAAAAAATTGACGCCGGGAACGCCAGGTTTACCGACGAAAACCTGCTCGCGGAATATTACGGGCTGTACCGCCAGGTTTATGATCAGAGCGAAATTCACTTTGACCTGCTTTCGCCAGATTTTTTTCGTGCAGTGCTGCAAGACGAATCCTGCGGCGGGATCGTATTCACCTATCGGGTTGATGGAAAGTTGATCGGCTATAACCTGTGCTTCGTCCAAAATGACATGTTGATCGACAAGTACGTCGGGTTTTCCTATCCGGCATCTCGCGAACACAATCTTTACTTCGTCAGCTGGCTGGTCAACCTGCAATACGCGCTGGAGCAGCGGCTGCGCTATTACGTGGCCGGCTGGACTGATCCGGAAATCAAACGCCATCTGGGGGCCAGCTTCACTTATACGTGTCACGCCGTACTCATTCGCAACGGCTTTCTGCGGCAGATTTTGCGTCCCTTCAAGCGGCTGTTCGAAGCCGACAGTTCCTGGCATGAAGCCGCTCGTCCTTGATTTTGACCAGTCGGTCAAACCATTGCCGGACGAGCAACGGATCAACTTGCATCGCTGGCAGGAAAAAATTCGCTTCGCCTGCACGCGAGGAGAGCTGGACAGTCTGAAGGATGTTGTCGATGTGGTGCTCCTGCGTCAGCCCGGCGTGACCTTCCTCGGTAGCGGCGACTTTCATCACGTCAGCCACTTGCTGATCGAACACTATGCGCGGCTTCACAAAGCGCTGCAGGTCGTGGTGTTTGATAACCACCCGGACAATATGCGTTATCCGTTCGGAATCCATTGCGGTTCCTGGGTGTGGCACGTCAGCCGGCTGCCGTTTGTGTCCCGGGTGCATGTCCTGGGAATCACGTCAAAGGATGTCGAGCTGACGCACGCATGGGAAAATCATTTCCGCAATTTGCATTCTGGCAAAGTGCGCTACTGGTGCCTCGGGCCCAACCTGAACTGGATGCGGCCGCTGGGCATCAAGGATAGTCAGACCTTTGAAAGGACCGACGACATGCTGGCCGCGTTTCATGATTCTGTTGAGAACTGCACGGACCCAATCTATCTGAGCATCGACAAGGATGTACTGCATATCGAAGATGCCCACACCAACTGGGACCAGGGCGTGATGCGTCTCTCCGAGATTGAAGCTGCCGTCGGAATAATCAGGAGCCGCGTCGTCGCATCGGATGTTACGGGGGACATCTCGCAATACATTTATCAGAGCCGGCTCAAGCGATTCTTGAGCGGGCTTGATGAACAACCGCAGATCATTGCCGCGGATCTGGAACGCTGGCAGACTGAGCATCAGGCGATCAATTCGGCGCTAATCCGATGCTTGGCCGCCAGCGATACGAAGGGTCCAAAATCTTGACGGCAACTGCAGTAATTTTCTGGATTCTGAATATCGTGTTCGATACCACAGGACACCTCGCGTTCAAGGCGGTGGCAACTGTCGAACACACCACGGAGCTGGAGCGCTGGAAAAAGATGCTTGCGCTGCCAACGATGTGGCTGGGTATTGTGTGTTTTGTATTTGAGTTCCTGGCTTGGCTTGCACTGCTCTCACTCGTACCGCTTTCCCTGGCCTTGATCATCGGCACGATGAACATCGTGGCCGTGATGCTCGCCGGAAAAATTTTGTTTGCCGAGCAACTGGATGGCATGCGCATCGCCGGCATGTCGTTCATTGTCATTGGCGTGGCGCTGGCCGGAGGCTTCGCATGAAGTCGCGCCGTTTCTATATCCTCGGATTTGCTGCGCTGGCACTGTTCGACACCATCACCCAAATCTCTTTTAAATTCGCCACAATTCATGCAGGCGAGTTTTCCCTGCAACTCTCGTGGCTGCGCCATGCCTTGTTGAGTCTGCCGATTTATGGCGCGATGCTTGGCTACCTGGGCTCTTTCATCACCTGGATGACTCTTCTCAAGCATGCGCCGATCGGGCCGGCCTTTGCGGCTTCTCACCTCGAAATCATTACTGTGCTCCTCATCTCCTTCATCGTCTTCGGAGAGCGTCTGAATTCGGCCCAGTTGCTCGGCGCAGCCAGCATCGTGCTTGGCGTGATCTGCCTCAGCATGAGCAAAGCCAAACATCCGGATGCGTGAGGTTCCCCCCACTGCGGGCTTGCCACTTGGCCTGGGAGATTTCTTGCCCGCCACCGCAGCGTCATTCGAGCAATCACTGGCCAATTTTCTCAAGGTGCCCGCAGTACAAATCGAATGTTCCGGGACGGCTGCGCTGGTGGTCATACTCGCTACGCTCGCAGCCGACAGCAAGCGCCGGCGCGTGATCCTGCCGGCCTATACATGCCCCCTGGTCTTGTTGGCCATATTGCATTGCCGGCTTGAACCGATTCTTTGCGATCTGCAACCGGGGCACTTCGACTTCGATCTTCAAGCGCTATCCCGCCTCTGTAGCGAGGACACGCTGGCGGTCATCCCCACGCACCTTGGCGGCCGGGTGGCCAATCTGCGACCCGTTCTTGAGATTGCCGGTCGCAGCGGGACCCATGTCATCGAGGATGCGGCGCAAGCCCTGGGAGCAGGCTGGCAAGGCCAGTCCGTCGGAATGATCGGCGACGCCGGCTTTTACAGCCTGGCGGTGGGCAAGGGGCTGACGCTCTTCGAAGGTGGAGTTTTGCTCGCGTCCCGCGACGCACTGCGGAGCAAGCTCCGTGAGGCGGCCCAAATAATCATTCCGAAAAACATTTCCCGCGAAGCCTTGCGCGTGGCGCAACTGCTTGGCTATGCGGCGCTCTACCGTCCCTCGGGGCTGCTACTTGCCTAT
The DNA here is from genome assembly GCA_043738625.1 of Sterolibacteriaceae bacterium. GTDB lineage: Bacteria > Pseudomonadota > Gammaproteobacteria > Burkholderiales > Rhodocyclaceae > JANYCD01. The sequence goes on along the minus strand of JAYUFR010000236.1, from coordinate 580 downwards.
GGCATTCCATTGCGGCGCGCCCTAAAGCGCGGCAGGCTGATCGATGCAGTCGGCGACAACTTTCCTACCGATATTCCTCTGCACCAAGTCGGGTCCTGGCGCAAAGCCGTCGGCGCGCGTGCCCTAAAACGTCTGCCGGCTTTTCAGTCTGAATTAAACGTGCGGGCACAGCAGCGCTTGAAACGTCTGGCCTCTATTGCCAACATTGTTGTACTGACTGATGCTCCGGGAGACCATGGTACGTGGCCTTTCTTCATGATCCTGATGTCGACCCGCGAGACACGCGACGCCGCCCTCGATCGATTGTGGACCGCCCGTCTTGGGGTAAGCCGCCTCTATCTCAATGCCCTGATTGATTATCCCTATCTGCGGGAAAACATGGCTTCTGAAGACACCCCAAATGCCCGCGACTTTGCCGCACGAATGCTAACTGTATCGAACAGTCCGTGGCTGGACGACGCCGGATTCGAATCCATTTGTCGGATATTGGAAGCGAATTGTCATAGTGTTGGAACTCGCAGTTGAGCGCTCGGGGCCGAAGAATTTAGCCAAAAGTATGCCCACGCGAAAATCCGTGGGC
>JAYUFR010000235.1:0-3730 GCA_043738625.1 Sterolibacteriaceae bacterium | reverse complement strand
TGAGCATGTTGGTCGATGCCCCATGCGTCGCGGTGTCCCTGGTCTCGCCGGGCAATGGTCCCCACGCATGCGCCATCGACACCACGCCGCGGCGCAGTCCCGGATCAGCCTGGACGATCGCCGCAATGGATGCATGATCGGAGGTGATCTTGATCCGGTCGCCGCTGTTCAGCCCGTACGCCGCCAGATCCTCGGGATTCAGAAAGGCAGGATTGTAGGGGTTGCGCTTGCGCGTGGTCGGCAGAAACATGCCGACGGTGTTGTAGAAATCGCGCATCCGTCGTGACGAGAGCAGATGGGTGAACTGTTGTTCGCCATTTGCGTGCTTGGCGGCGCCAAGTTCCGTCGCCAGCGCGCGGATCTCTCCTGCCACGTCCTCCGGCACCACGTCGAAGGTTGCGGTGGCTTCGGGCCGTGTGGGCAGCACGGTGGTCTGGGCTTCGTAATAAATCTTGCCCGATGGATACTTTTTGATTTCCTCCAGTGACGCCAATGGATGCTGGGTGCGCATGGCGAGAAGCTGGTCGTTGGTCGGCCCCTTGTCCATGTCGAGCGTATTGCCGGAGAAGACCATGGTCTTGCCCAGGCGCTTGGCCAGGGACCAGAAGAAGTACCACTCCTCGATCACCTCTGAATCCTTAGGCGGCTTGAGCAAGGCGGGGGCGTACTGCATCCATGGCTCGGGGAAGAAGGCGAAGGCGTAGGCGCTGACCGGCAGGTCGGAACGTTCGTACTGCAACAGCGGCGGGAAAATGTAATCGCACTGCTTCGCCGTGTTGGTCATGTACGGTTCCACCGCGACCTTGAACTCCAGCGCATCGAAGGCGCGCTGCATCTTTTGCTGATCGGGCATCAGGTTGGCAAGGTTGCCGCCACAGGAGATCAGGCATTTCACCTGGCCGGGGCCGGGGGTGAGGATTTCGTCGGGCAGCGTGCCGGTCGGCCTTTCGCCGATGATCATGCCGACGCCGCGGATACGGCTGGGCGGCACTTTCCATGAGGTGCGCGGCGGCGCAATCACTTCGGCGCGGAATGGCTCGGTAGGCACCATCATGTCGAAGCCCAGCACCTTGTCGCCGGCACGGAGGAAACGGCCGCAGATGACATTGAGGGTGTCGGCCAGATGTTGCATCAGGTTGGAGTGCGGCGCCATGCTGGGGCCGGTGCCGGTATAGACACGACCCTGCTTCGAATCGCGGGCGAAGAGTTCGGCCACACGGCGCAAATCGCCGGGCTGGAGCTTGGCACGGGCTTCGACCACATCTTCGCTGAACGGCTCGACGGCTTCGCGCAGTGCGGCCATCGATGAAGTGCCAACGTAACGTTCGCAGAACGCCTTGTCCTCCCAGCCTTCTTTCAACACCATGCGAATCAGGCTGGCGAGGATGAAGGCGTCGTTGCCCGGCAGCGGTTGAATCACAATATCGGCGTGCGTCGCCGTCTCGGTCTTGCGCGGGTCGATGACAATGACCTTGAGGCCGCGGGCACGCTCCGCATTGAGTCGGTTGGTCGGCTGTGAATGAAGCATGCCGAGCAGGCCGTGAGAAAGCAGCGGGTTGGTGCCGAGAAAAAGTATCACGTCGGCCTGCGCCAATTGCAGGTTGCCGCCGGCCCAACCGCCGAGGCGTTCGAACGCAAGCACCTTGGCGGATTGGTCGATGGTGAACGCGGTGAAGTTGGAGCGCGAACCGATGGCATTGAGGAAGCTGGCCTGCGTGGTAAAGGCAGTGGCGTTGTATTGGGCGCCGTTGCCGAAGTAGACGCCGACGGCATCGGGACCGTCGCGGTGCATGATCTCGGCAAGTTTGGCGGCGACTTCGTCGAGCGCATGTTCGACGGGAATCTGCTTGAAGCTGCCGTCGGGCTGGCGCTTCAGCGGGTGCAGCAGCCGGCTCTCGCCGTGGTGCGCCTCTTCCGCCTGCAAGCCCTTGAAGCAGGCATAACCCTGTGACAGCGGATTGTCCTTGTCGCCGCGGATGTCGACGATCTTGTTGGTCTCGTCGTCGATCTTCAACTGCATGCCGCAGTGCCCGAGACAGATGCGACAGAATGAGCGACCTTCACGGATAGCCATGGGGTAAGTCTCCTCGTTTTATTAATATTCTTAGTATGCCTGCTAAATTACTTCAGGGCTAGGAGAAGCTACCGACCGGTAGTGATGATGGCGAGAGCAGAACGTGACAGATGCGCATCTGCCCGGCCACAAACAGGTGACGCAACGGAGTTCAGGCCGCCAGCGCCGGATAGTCGGTATACCCCTCCGCACCGCCGCCATAGAGCTTGTCGGCCTGCAGTTCGTTGAGTGGCGCGTCGTTTTTCAACCTGCGCACCAAATCGGCATTGCTGATGAAGGCGCGGCCATAGGCCACCAGGTCGGCCGCGCCCGAGGTCACCGCTTCCATGCCTTCGCTGCGGGTGTAGCCGTTATTGACGATCCACGCGCCGGGAAAACTTTTGCGCAAGGCGGCGTAGTCGAATTCGGGGATGCCTTCGGGCTGTCGCGCGCCACTGGTTTCGCCTTGCAGCATGTGCACATAGGCGAGCCCCATGGGCGCCAGTTGTTTGACCACGTAGCCGTAGAGCGCCTGCGGATCACTGTCGAGCAGGCTGCTCTTGCCAAAAGTGGTGGTCGGGCTCAAGCGCACGCCGCTGCGCCCTGCTCCAACCTCGGCGCAAACAGCCTGCATGACTTCGATCAGCAGGCGCGCACGGTTGGGGATGCTGCCGCCATAGGAACCGTTGCGATCATTGATGCTGTCGCGCAGGAATTGCTCCAGCAGATAGGTGTTGGCGGAATGCACTTCGACGCCATCGAAACCGGCCTGCACGGCGCAACGCGCGGCATGGCGATATTCCGCCACCAGGCCCGGCAGTTCATCGTCGCGCAGGGCACGCGGGGTGGACACCGGAACAAAACCGTCGCGGGTAAAGGTCTTGGTTTTTGCAGCGATGCTGGTGGATGAAACCGGCGCAGCGCCGTTTGGCAGCAACACCGAATTCGAAATGCGCCCGACATGCCAAAGCTGGATCACGATCTTGCCGCCGGCCGCATGCACGCCATCGGTGATGCGACGCCATGCCGCGACCTGCTCGGGCGTGAAGATGCCCGGCGTATCGAGGTAGCCCTGCGCCATCGGGCTGATGTGGCTGGCCTCGGTGATGATCAGCCCGGCACTGGCGCGCTGGCGGTAGTACTCGGCCATCAACGCGGTGGGGATGCCGCCAACGGCGCGATTGCGCGTCAACGGCGCCATGACGATGCGATTGGTCAGCGAAATGTCGCCGACCCGGACGGAATCGAACAGGGAAGTCACGGGTGTTTCTCCTTCAAGGGAATGGTGCAAGGATACAGACAAGCCGGTATATGCGGATTGCGCTTCAGTACTTCAAGCGCGTTTCATCGGCCTTTGCTCGCGGTCTTTTTTGGCTGCGCTTTCTTCTTGATGACCAGGCTTTTGCTCAGAACCGGCTGCAGGACAGTCATCGCCCGATCAACGATGGAGGCGGCGGCAGTCGACAGATTGCGCGGCCGGCGATAGAGCAAGGCGGTGATGATGATCTGGTTGACGCTGCCGTTCAGGATGGCGGCTGTTTCGTAGGGATTAGGGCCGGCCGGCCATTCGCCATCGGCCTCGCCCTGGCGGATCAGGTGGATGATGATGCGCACATAATCGTCAAAGCCATGGCGCAGGAGACTTTCCGTCACCAGCACGCTGGGCCATATTTCCAG
>JAYUFR010000234.1:0-11253 GCA_043738625.1 Sterolibacteriaceae bacterium | reverse complement strand
CGATCTGCGGTTTGAAACTACAGACCAAATCAGCCGTGGCATCGACGATGTCCCGGCAGAATTCGAAGATGGCGTCGGGGCGATTCGCCAGGTGCGCCGGAAACCGGCGCGGATCGGGATCAAGGCCGACACAGAGCAATGAGTTGCGACCGCGCCAGGCTGCGTCAAGACGAGAAATGAAGTTCATGCGATCTCCCGAAGATGGATCAGGCACGCCGCCATGTCGTACCCGCCGCCGAATCCTCCAGCACGATACCAACCGCCTTCAATTCATCGCGAATGCGGTCGGACTCGGCATAGTTCTTTGCCTTTTTGGCGGCAATACGCGCCGCGATACTCGCTTCGATGTCCACGTTTTCCAAACCGCTTTCCGAGTTCGGTGCGGCTTGAAGAAATTGTGCCGACTCCCGTTCCAGCAAACCGAGAACTCCGCCCAAAGCCTTGAGCTGCGATACAAGCTTTGGATCCGCGTTACGGTTAATTTCGGTTGCAAGATCGAACAGCACCGCCATGGCTTCCGGCGTGCCGAAGTCGTCGTCCATCGTGGCACGGAAACGCTGCGCGTGCGCCTCCTCCCAATCGACCGCAGCCGCGCCCTCGCAATCTTTCAATGCCGTGTATAGCCGCGCCAGCGACTGACGTGCGTCATCAAGATGGACGTCGGAATAATTCAGCGCAGTGCGATAGTGGGCACGCAGGATAAAAAAACGTACTACCTCGGCATCGTATTTCTTGAGCACTTCGCGAATGGTGAAAAAATTGCCGAGCGATTTCGACATCTTTTCTTCATCGACACGGACGAAGCCGTTGTGCATCCAGTAGTTCACCGAGGTTTCGCCATGAGCGCCCTCCGATTGGGCAATCTCGTTTTCGTGATGTGGGAATTGCAAATCTTGTCCGCCGCCGTGGATGTCGAAATGTTTGCCGAGCAATTGCGAACTCATCGCCGAGCACTCGAGATGCCAGCCAGGACGGCCCGTGCCCCAATGCGACTCCCACTTGGCTTCAGCCGGCTCGTCGGCCTTGGCGTGTTTCCAGAGCACGAAATCCAGCGGATCCTGCTTGCCTTCCATGACGTCAACCCGTTCCCCCGCGCGCAGGTCTTCCAGCGATTTTCCGGAAAGCTTGCCGTAGCCCTTGAAGCGGCGCACGTGGTAGCAGACATCACCGTTGCCGGCGACGTAAGCGTACTGGTTCTTTTCCAGGGCGCCGATCATCTCCAGCATCTGCGGTACGTATTCGGTAGCGCGCGGCTCATGGTCGGGCTCGATCACGCCCAGTGCCGCGGCGTCCTCGTTCATGGCGGCAATGAAACGGTCGGTCAGGGAGCGGATGGTCTCGCCTTTTTCGGCGGCGCGCTTGATGATCTTGTCGTCGATGTCGGTAATGTTGCGGACATACGTGACTGCGTAGCCGCTGGCCCGCAGCCAGCGCGTCACCATGTCAAACACCACCATGACGCGGGCATGGCCGAGGTGACAGAAGTCGTACACCGTCATGCCGCAGACATATATGCGCACCTTGCCCGGTTCGATCGGCACAAAGTCCTGCTTTTCGCGGGCGAGGGAATTGAAGAGCTTCAGCATGGAAACGCACCCTGGGGTTTGAGCAAAGCCCAGGGAGATACGGTTTTCTTCCAATCGGGCGTTGTGGTTGGAATCAGCCTTGGCTTCTTTGTTAGAATCTCTGATTGAACATCCATCCGTGTCGATAATATAACATGACCGCACGCCGCGCTTCTCCCTACGCCCTTGCTGCCGCCTTGGCGTTCTCCGCCGCCTTGATGGCATTGCCGGTCCATGCTGACTCGCTGCAGGATGCGACGAAATCCCTAAAGCAGGGACAAAATGTCCAGGCGCTCGACCAGGTCGACAAATATCTCTCGGGGAATCCGAACGATGCCCAAGGGCGTTTTCTGAAGGGCGTAATCCTGACCGAGATGAACCGGACGCAGGACGCCGTTGGCGTTTTCACCAAGCTGACCGAAGACTATCCGGAACTGCCGGAGCCCTATAACAATCTGGCCGTGATTTACGCCCAGCAGAAGCAGTACGACAAGGCCCGCCAAGCACTGGAGATGGCCATTCGCACCCACCCCTCGTATGCCACCGCACATGAAAATCTGGGCGACATCTATGCCCGCATGGCTAGCCAGGCCTACGACAAGGCCCTGCAACTGGACTCCTCCAACTCCAGTGCACAAACCAAGCTGGCGATGATTCGCGAACTGATGAGTGTTACCCCGCGCGGAACACGGTCGGCGGCAGCTACTCCGGCAGTGGCGGCACCGGTCGCTGTAGAGCCTTCGAAACCCATCCAGGTCGCGACGGTACCCGAGGTCAAGCACGTCGTGGCGCCAACCCCACCCGAACCGGAAAAAGCAGTAGCCGTTTCCCCCGATGCTGACGAAATCGCCAAGGTCATCGACGGTTGGGCGACGGCGTGGTCTTCGAAAGACGTCAAGGGCTACCTGTCTCATTACGCACCAAACTTCAAGACACCTGGCGGCGTATCGCGCGCCAAGTGGGAAGCCGAACGCAGCAGCCGGGTTGGTAAGGCTGGCGCAATCCGGGTAACGGTAGAAAACCTCAATGTCACCGCCAGCGGCTCCGATCAAGCCACCGTAAAGTTCCGTCAACACTATATTTCCGCGTCGCTCAAGTCGTCCAGCAACAAGGTACTGGTGATGATTCGGCAAAACGGAAAATGGCTGATTCAACAGGAGCGGATCGGCAGTTGATGAAGAAGCCGGTTCGCTTGCGACTGCTGCTGGCGATATTCGCGTTTGCCGTCTGTTCGGTTGCCGATGCGGTTACCGCGCGCTACAGCGATGCCGGGCCTGAGTCTTTGCTGGCCCATGCGTTCAGCGCAATTGAGCAAAACCAGTATGACGAGGCAATTAATCGCGTCGAAGCGCTCATCAAGGCCTATCCCAATTTTCGCCTCGCTCACCTGATTCGCGGCGACCTGCTGTTGGCGCGCACCCGGCCGTTAACCAACTTTGGCGAGGGTGGCGGCAAGGCATCGGCTGGCAAAATTGCGGATCTGCGCGCTGAAGCCATTGCCCGACTCACCGCCTATAAAACCAGGCCGCCGAAAAACTATATACCGCGCTATCTCATGCAAATGGGGCCGGATCAGAAGTACGCGCTGGTGGTCGATACTGAAAAGTCGCGGCTCTATCTGTACCAGAACGACAAGGGAATGCCCCGCTTTGTCGCCGATTACTATGTGACACAGGGCAAGCTCGGCGCCGACAAGATCAAGGAAGGCGACCAACGCACGCCGATTGGTGTTTATCGCGTCACTTCCAGCCTGCCCAAACAGAAACTGAGCGACCTGTATGGCAGCGGCGCATTCCCGCTCAATTACCCCAACGAGTGGGACAAGCGCATGGGGCGCAACGGCCATGGCATCTGGCTGCACGGCACCCCTTCCGATACCTTTTCACGTCCGCCGCGCGCCTCGGATGGCTGCGTGGTGCTGGCCAATCGCGATCTCGACGCGATCTCCAAAGATCTCCAGATCGGCTTGACGCCGGTCATCATCAGCAACAACATCGAGTGGCTGTCGCTTGACGACTGGCAGAGCGAACGCTCTTTACTGCTGACGAAAATCAACGAGTGGCGCAGCGACTGGGAAACGCGGGATGTCGCGCGTTACGCCAGCCATTACTCGCCATCATTTACCAGTGATGGACAAAACTACCAGCAGTGGGTTCAGCAAAAACAAAAAGTGAATGCCGGCAAAAGCTGGATCAAGGTCGGGATCGACAACATCAGCATGTTCCGCAATCCCGGCAAGGAAGAATACGTCGTAGTGACGTTCGAGCAGGACTACAAAAGCAACAACCTTTCCAACCGCATGAAGAAGCGCCAATACTGGATCAAGCAGGACGGCAACTGGAAGATCCTTTTCGAAGGCGCCACCTGAACCCACCCATCCAACAGGAACCCTCATGAAACGATTGCTCTGTGCCATTTCCGTTTTTCTCATCTCCTTCTCGGCAGCCGCCGCAAAAAACCCGGTGGTGGAAATTAAAACCAGTCAGGGCACCATCCTCATTGAACTCAATCCAGGAAAAGCACCGAAGTCGGTCGACAACTTTCTACAATATGCGATGAGCGGCTTCTACAATGGCACGCTGTTTCATCGCGTGATCGACGGATTCATGATCCAGGGCGGCGGTTTCGAACCGGGCATGAAACATAAAGATACCCGCGACCCGATTTACAACGAATCCGGGAATGGTTTGAAGAATGTGGCCGGCACCATTGCCATGGCCCGTACCAGCGATCCTGATTCGGCAACGTCGCAGTTCTTCATTAACCTGATCGATAATGCATTTCTTGATCAGGGGGCAGGCTATGCGGTTTTCGGCAAGGTCACCCAGGGCTTCGATATCGTGCAAAAAATCGGCAAGACACCCACTGCTTTCCAGGACGTTCCTGTCACGCCGGTCACGATTGAATCCGTGAAACTTCTCCCCGAAAAAAAATAAATCTCCAAGGAAACGCGACATGATCAAGCTGCACACCAACCACGGCGTCATCTCCATCGAACTGAACTCGGCTGAGACGCCCAAGACCGCGCAGAACTTCATCGACTATGTGAAGGCAGGCCACTACGACAATACCGTTTTCCATCGCGTCATTGATGGCTTCATGATTCAGGGCGGCGGGTTCGAACCCGGCATGAAACAAAAGGCAGTGGGCACGCCGATCGAAAATGAAGCTGAACTCGGCCACAAGGCAGGCCTGAAAAACAAGCGTGGCACATTGGCCATGGCCCGCACTTCAGACCCGCACTCGGCCACGGCACAATTTTTCATCAACGTCGCTGACAGCGCCTTCCTCGACTTCACCGCACCTTCCGGCAACGGCTGGGGCTACTGCGTGTTCGGCCGTGTTGTTGACGGCATGGACGTGGTCGACAAGATCAAATCGGTCAAGACCGGAAAATCCGGCTTCCACGCCGACGTACCGGTGGAAGACGTCGTGATCGAACGCGCCGAACTTGTCTGAGCGGGATTGACGACTTACTTCATCTCCGACCTGCACCTCTGTCCGTCGCGCCCGGCCGCCACGGAACTGTTCCTGAGCTTTCTCGCCGGACCCGCGACACGAGCCGACGCGCTGTACATCCTCGGCGACCTGTTTGAATACTGGGCCGGCGACGACCACCTGAGCGATCCGTTCAACGCCCGTGTCTGTGCCGCAATCAAAGGCATTGCCAACCTCGGAATAGCTGTTTTCTTTCTCGCCGGCAATCGTGATTTCCTGGTTGGTGAAGATTTTGCCCATGCCTGCGGTGCGCGGCTGCTGAGGGAACCCTTGATCATTGAGATCGCCGGAAAACCCGTGCTGCTGGTCCATGGCGACACGCTGTGCACGGACGACGTCGACTACCAGAACTTTCGCACCATGGTTCGCGCGCCGCAGTGGCGCAGCGATTTCCTGTTCCGTCCTCTTGCCGAACGCATTTCGGTAATTGAAGATTTGCGCGAACGCAGCACAGTGGAAAAACAGCGCAAATCCATGGCGTTGATGGATACCAACAATGATGCCGTGACTGCCGCCTTTCGTGAACATGGCGTGACCCGCATGATCCACGGTCATACCCACCGGCTCGCTCACCACAAACACAGCGTCGACGGTAAAACCTGCCAGCGTTGGGTGCTGGGCGATTGGTCAGACACCGCAGGCAACTGCCTGGTCTGCGACGCGGATGACTGGAAATTCTGCTATTGGGACGGCAAAACGCTCACCTGAAACTGCAGCCCGTTGCCGAATCCCTTCCGTTATAAAATGACATTTTTCGCCGCCCCTTTCCGAGGAATCCCATGAGTCTCAAGCTGCCCACCGGCGTGCAAATCAGTGCGCCCATCAAACCCGGTTACGAACAGATTCTGACGCACGACGCGCTGGCGCTGGTCGCAAAAATTCATCGCGCTTTCGAAACGCGCCGCCAGGAACTGCTGCAGAAGCGCATCGAGCGCCAAGCCCGTATCGATGCCGGCGAAATGCCTGATTTCCTGCCCGAAACCAAACACATCCGCGCAGGCGACTGGAAGATAGCGCCGCTGCCCAAGGCGCTGGAAAACCGCCGCGTCGAGATCACCGGCCCCGTCGAAGCCAAGATGATCATCAACGCCTACAACTCCGGCGCCGACAGTTACATGAGCGACTTCGAGGACTCCAACAGCCCGAAGTGGGACAACCAGATCCAGGGTCAGCTCAACCTGTACAAGGCCATTCGCCGCGAGCTGAGCTTCAAGAATGAAGCCGGCAAGGAATACAAGCTCAACGACAAGATCGCCACTCTGCAAATTCGACCGCGTGGCTGGCATCTGGATGAAAAGCATGTGACGGTCGATGGTCAGCGCGTCGGCGGCGGCATCTTCGACTTCGCCCTGGTCTTCTTCCACAACGCCAGGGAACAAGTGGCGCGCGGCGCCGGCCCCTTCTTCTACCTGCCGAAAATGGAAAGCCATCTCGAAGCGCGCCTGTGGAACGACATTTTCGTGATGGCGCAGGACCACGTGGGCATCCCCCAGGGGACCATCAAGACTACCGTGTTGGTGGAAACCATCCTCGCCACCTTCGAGATGGAAGAAATCCTCTACGAGCTGCGCAACCACAGTGCCGGCCTCAATGCCGGCCGCTGGGACTACATCTTCTCGTGTATCAAGAAGTTCAAGCAGAACAAGGATTTCTGTCTGGCACAGCGCAGCGCCATCACCATGGAAGTGCCCTTCATGCGCGGCTACGCGCTGGCCCTGGTGCAGGCCTGTCACAAGCGCGGCGCGCCCGCCATGGGCGGCATGAGCGCGTTGATTCCGATCAAGGGCGACCCGGTCGCCAATGAAAAGGCCCTGGCCGGCATTCGCCATGACAAGACCCGGGATGCCAACGACGGCTTCGATGGCGGCTGGGTGGCCCATCCCGGTCTCGTCTCCATCGCCGCCGAAGAATTTCAGAAGGTGCTCGGCGACAAGCCCAACCAATGGGGCAAGCAGATCAGCGGCAGCTTCGGCCCGAAGGACTGGTTGAACTTCGTTCCCGAGCAGCCCATCACCGAAACCGGCCTGCGCAACAACATCAACGTCGGCATCCACTACCTCGGCTCATGGCTCACCGGCAACGGCTGCGTGCCCATCCACAATCTGATGGAAGACGCCGCCACCGCCGAGATCAGCCGCTCACAGGTGTGGCAATGGGTGGTAAGCCCGAAGGGCAAGCTCGATGACGGCCGCAAGGTCACCGCCGACATGGTGCGTGCGATGATTGCCGAAGAACTGGCCAAGGTGAAAGCCACCATCAGTGCTGCGGGTGAAGCCACGACGACTTATGAACAAGCCGCGGTCATCTTCGACAAGATGTCGCTGTCACCGGAATATCCGGAGTTCCTGACGCTGCCCCTGTACGAAGCAATGGAATAGGCGCATCAATTGCCGAAAATAAAAACGGCACCCTGCGGGGTGCCGTTTTATTTTACTGAACCCGAAACGATGGACGAAGGTCTAGCCCGGTAGCGGAGAAAGTTGCTGCCCAAATACCTTGGTATGGAGTTGAGTCGGGTCCATGAACTCGATCAACTCGGTCACCTTGTCATTCTCAACCTTGAACACGAAGGCATAGTACTTTTGGGTGTAGGTGCCGTATTTGGCCGGCGCCGAACCGCTCGCCAGGGCGACGCCGCGATTGCCGTCGATGATCAGTTCCTGCAGTTTGATCGTCGGCGTGCCCTTGAAGCCTTCGGCCAGCAACGGAAACAATCCTTCCTGGACACCCTTGACGCCGATGTAGGTCTTCGATGCCGGCGTATCCCCAATGATGGTGTATTTGCCATCGGGATGAAACAACTCGAATGCGCCGGGAAAATCGCCACTGCACATTTTGTCCATGTAAGCCTGAACTATCGATCTGGTCGACATCATCTCTCTCCTTGGTTTTGAGTTAATAGCTATACAACGTCGCAAAAATTTTCATTTCGTAGCGTACAAGCCCTTGGCTAAATCGCGGTGATACCGCCGTCGATCATTATCTCCGTTCCGGTGATGAAACGCGATTCATCGCTGCCCAGAAATACGGCCAGCGCCGCCACCTCCTCCGGCTGGCCGAGACGCCCCATCGGACTGTTGTCCACCATACTTTGTATCGTGCGGCGCGGCAAACGGGAGAGCAATTCGCTGGCGATGGTGCCGGGGCAGATGCAGTTGGCGCGGATGCCCTGGCTGGCATATTCGACGGCGGTCACCTTGGTCATCATGCGGATGGCGCCCTTGGCGGCGCAGTAGGCGATCATGTGCGATGCCGCCACCACGCTGGCCATGGAACCCAGGTTGATGATGGAACCGCCACCGTTAGCCCGCAACAGCGGCAATCCGTAATGCATGCCGAGAAAAATGCTGCGGCCGTTGATGTTCCAGACCTGATCGAAGTCTTCCTCGGAGTAGTCTTCGGTCAATGCAAGGTGGCCCTTGATGCCGGCGTTGTTGCACAGGATATCCAGCTTGCCGAAGTGCGTGCGTGCCGCTTCGAACAGCGCCTGCATCTCTTCACCCCTGGACACGTCGGCCTGAAAGGGAATGCAGGCCGCACCCAGCGTTTGCGCAAATTCGTTCTGCCGTCCCGACAAGTCCACCGCCAAGACCCGTGCGCCCTCCTGACAAAAGCGCTCGGTAATGGCCCGCCCAATGCCTGTTGCAGCACCGGTGACCACCGCAGTTTTTCCTTTCAGTCTTTCGCCCATGAAGCGAGTCTCCCTCAGTTATCAGCGTCCCTGTCGGGCAAAATGTGCTGCCCCGCTTGTCCGCAGTGACATTTTGTTTGATTCCGGTTGACATGCCATTGGGCTCATTTATAGTGACCAAACAATCGTTTGTTGTCGATTATCACATGAGCGGGCGGCGCAGATCGGCCCTATTCAATACTGAGGAGCAACAGCAGAATGGCCAGTGCGGAATCGATGGAGCTCACCACGCTGTACAAAACCTGGGCGACAGCGCAGGCAGCAAATCCCCACATGGCGATGCCGGAAATGCGGCGCATGTTCGATCATTGGGGCGACGTGACCGCCGAGCCAGGCGGCGTTGACTACATCGAAGTTGATGCCGGATCGATACCGGCGATGTGGATCGTTCCAAAGGGCTGCATCACCACCAAGGTTTTATTGTGCGCGCACGGCGGCGGCTACGTGGCTGGTTCGATGTACACGCATCGCAAGCTATTCGGCCACATCGCCAAGGCGGTGGGCTGCAAAGCACTGAGCGTCAACTACGGTTTGGCGCCGGAATCCCCGCACCCGGCACCTGTCAACGACATGGTCAACGCCTATCGCTGGTTGCTGGAGCAGGGATTCAAAGCGACGGACATTGCACTGGTTGGAGACTCTGCGGGTGGCGCGCTGTCGCTCACCGCGGTTGCCGCAATCCGGGCGCAGAAGCTGCCATTGCCGGCCGCGACCATGCCCATGTCGCCCTGGGCGGGTGCCGACACTTCCGGCGCGAGCTACGACAGCAACGCCGAAACCGATGTGCTGGTCACCCGCGGCATGTCGGAAATCATCGGCCAGTTATTCCTCGGCCCGAACGGCAACCCGAAGGATCCTCTGGCCAATCCGCTGTGCATCGACTACAAAGGTTTCCCGCCAATTTACATTCAGGTCGGTGGCTACGAGGCGGTGATGGATGACAGCACGCGTGCCGCCGAAAGCGCAAAACGCGCTGGCGTCAACGTGAAGATCGACATCTTCCCGGAAATGCAACATTGCTTCGAACTGATGGCCGGCACCGCGCCGGAAGCAGACGATGCGGTTCAAAGAATGGCGAAATGGGTCAGGCCCATACTGGGCATCTAATCAACAAGCCCGAAGAGTCAGTACGAGGAGAAATCGCTTCATGAACGCACCCAACAACGGAGCCGCGCCGACGGTGGTGGAAGAGCTGGATGTACTCATCGTCGGTGCCGGCTTTGCCGGCCTGTATCAACTGATGCAATTGCGCGACCTCGATTTCAAGGTCAGGGTCTATGACAATGCCGCACAGATCGGCGGCATCTGGTACTGGAACTGCTATCCCGGTGCGCGCGTGGACTCCACCTGCCCGCTTTACCAGTTCTCGCGCGAAGACCTGTGGAAGGACTGGGAGTACAGCGAACTGTTCCCGGCGTGGACGGAAATTCGCGCGTACTTCAAGTACGTCGACAAGAAACTCGACTTGAGCAAGGACGTGCAACTCAACACGCGCATCGAATCGGCAAAATTCGATCAGGACAAAAATCAGTGGGTCATCAAGACGGACACGGGTACCACCGTCCGCGCCCGTTACTTCATTGTCTGTACCGGCTTCGCCTCCAAGCCCTACATCCCCGAGATCGATGGACTCGACAGCTTTGCCGGCCAGATGGCCCACGCCGGACGCTGGCCGCAGGAGGGCATCGACTTCACCGGCAAGCGCATCGCCGTGATCGGTACCGGCTCCAGCGGCGTGCAACTTGCCGAACAGGCCAGCCTGAAGGCCAAGCACCTGACCGTGTTCCAGCGCACGCCAGCGCTGGCGCTGCCCCTGCGCCAGGTCAAGCTCGACAAGAAAGCGCAGCAGGAAATGAAAAAGGACTATCCGGAAATCATGAAGCTGCGCGGCACCTCCTTCGCCGGTTTCGACTATGAGTTTCTGGCCAAATCCTGGTACGACTGCACCCCCGAAGAACGCCAGGCCACGTTTGAAAAGGTCTGGCAGGAAGGCGCCTTCCATCCCTGGCTCGGCACCTTCAGGGAAACGCTGGTAGACGAGGAGGTCAACGAGGCAGCCTACGTGTTCTGGCGCAACAAGGTGCACGCCCGCCTGAAGAATCCCGAGATCGCCGAAAAGCTCGCGCCCGCGGAAAAGCCGATCTTCTACGGCACCAAGCGCATGGGCCTGGAGCAGTGGTATTTCGACATGTTCAACCAGGATAATGTCGAGCTGGCCGACATGAAGGCAGACCCCGTCGTGCGGGTCACGCCGAAGGGCATCCAAACCAAAAGCAAATTCTACGAACTGGACATCATCCTGCTCGGCACCGGCTTCGACGCGGTGACTGGCGGCGTCCCCAGCATCGATATCCACGGCATCGAAGGCAAGACGCTGGCCCAATACTGGGACAAGGGCTTTCGGACGGCCTATGGCACGGCATCGGCCGGATTCCCCAACCTGTTTTTCGTCTATGGTCCGCAATCTCCCGCGGCTGTGGCCAATGGCCCATCGCTGGC
>JAYUFR010000233.1:0-3756 GCA_043738625.1 Sterolibacteriaceae bacterium | reverse complement strand
GTCATCGCGTCGCTCGAAGACCCGCAAGTCTGGAACGACCCGAAGAAGGCCCAGGAACTCGGCAAGGAAAAAAAG
Source organism: Sterolibacteriaceae bacterium (assembly GCA_043738625.1). Classification (GTDB taxonomy): domain Bacteria; phylum Pseudomonadota; class Gammaproteobacteria; order Burkholderiales; family Rhodocyclaceae; genus JANYCD01. Next base: position 3,681 of record JAYUFR010000233.1, on the reverse strand, counting down.
CAGCTCGACGACGTCGTCGGGATGCTGCAGAAGCTCACCAGCGAACTGTCGGACAACCTCGAGCTCTTTGAAATGAGCAAGGAGGAAGGCGACGAGACGGGACTCGCCACCATCGAGGCCGAGGGGGCAACGCTGGCCAGGGATGTCGAGGCGCTGGAATTCCGGCGGATGTTCAACAATCCCGCCGACCCCTTGAACGCCTTCCTCGACATCCAGGCCGGCGCCGGCGGAACCGAGGCCTGCGACTGGGCCAGCATGCTGCTGCGCCAGTACCTGCGCTACTGCGAGCGCAAGGGCTTCAAGACCGAACTGCTGGAGCAAACCGATGGTGATGTGGCCGGCATCCGCAGCGCCTCGATCAAGGTGGCGGGCGAATACGCCTATGGCTATCTGCGCACCGAAACCGGCGTGCATCGCCTGGTGCGCAAGAGTCCCTTCGATTCGTCGGGCGGACGCCACACCAGCTTTGCCAGCCTGTTCGTGTACCCCGAGGTGGATGACTCGATAGAAATCGAAGTCAACCCGGCCGACTTGCGCGTTGATACCTTCCGCGCCAGCGGCGCCGGCGGCCAGCACATCAACAAGACCGATTCTGCAATCCGCATCACCCATATTCCCACCGGCATTGTGGTGCAGTGCCAGAGCGATCGCTCCCAGCACCGCAACCGCGCCGAAGCGATGACCATGTTGAAGTCGCGGCTCTACGAAGCCGAGCTGCGCAAGCGCCAGGTCGCGGCCGACACGCTGGAAGCGAGCAAAACCGACGTTGGCTGGGGCCACCAGATCCGCAGCTACGTGCTGGACAACAGCCGCATCAAGGACCTGCGCACCAACGTGGAAATTTCCAACACGCAGAAGGTGCTCGACGGCGATCTCGATCCCTTCATCGAGGCCAGCCTCAAGCAAGGTGTGTAGGCTGTTGCACGAAATGCGTCTCGCGCCCATTTGTAGGAGCGGCGTCCGCGCGGGACAATGGTGGTAATGAAATCCCCGCTGTTGCCATTGGCAGGCCTCGCGCGGCCCACGCCCGGCATGAAGCAGGACCTGCCGCCGCTGGCCGGTTCCGCCGACGCACTCGCGATTGCACAACTTGCCGAACCCGGCAAGTTGCTGGCCGTAGTGGCCGCGAGTCCGGTCGAAGCGCAGCGCCTGCAGGAGGAAATCGCCTGGTTCCGACCCGAGCTCAAGGTGCACCTGCTGCCGGACTGGGAAACCCTGCCCTACGACAACTTCTCGCCGCATCAGGATCTGATCTCGGAACGACTGGCGACGCTGTATGCGGTCACCCAGCGGCAGTGCGATGTGCTGATCGCTGCGGCGCCCACGGCACTGTCGCGCATCGGGCCACCGGGCTTTCTCGCCGCGCACACCTTCTTTCTCAAGAAGGGCGAGAAGCTGAACCTGGACCGGCTGCGCGAACAATGCACCGTGGCCGGCTACCAACACGTCACGCAGGTGGTGGCTGCCGGCGAATACAGCGTGCGCGGCGGACTGGTCGATTTATTCCCGATGGGAACCGCACTGCCCTACCGCATCGAACTATTCGACGACGAGGTCGAAACCCTGCGCACCTTCGACGTGGACAGCCAGCGCACACTGTATCCAGTCAATGAAATTCGTCTGCTGCCGGCGCGCGAATTTCCGATGACCGAGATCGGACGCAACACCTTTCGCCGCCGCTTCCGCGAAACCTTCGAAGGCGATGCCTCGCGCATCAGCCTGTACAAGGATGTCTCCAATGGCACACCACCGGCCGGCATCGAATATTTTCTGCCGCTGTTTTTCGATGAAACCGCCACGCTGTTCGACTATCTGCCGACCGACACGGTGCTGCTGCTGCACCATGACGTACCCACGGCAATCGCCGAGTTCTGGCGCGACACGACCAACCGCTTCGAGTTGATCAACGGCGACCGTTCACGGCCGGTACTGCCGCCGACGGATTTGTTCCTGACCGACGAGCAGTTTTTTATTGCTGTAAATAAATATCCCGTACTGCGAATCAGGGCTGACATCGTCCCACAGGGACTTCCGGTGGTCGTAGGAGCGGCGTCCTCGCCGCGATTGGCTGATCGCGGCGAGGACGCCGCTCCTACGACCGAAGGAATTCACATTAGCGCGGCGCTGCCAACCGTCGCCGTTGACCGCAAGGCCGACGAACCACTGGCGGCGCTGAAAACATTTCTGTCCAGCTTCAATGGACGCGTGTTACTGCTGGCAGAGTCAGCGGGGCGGCGCGAGACCATCCTCGAGTACCTGAATGAGCGCGACTTGAAACCCGCGCCCTGCGCCGACTTCGCAAGTTTCGTCGCCAGCAGTGAAGTCTTCATGATCAGCGCCGCACCGATCTCCGGCGGTTTCGTCGTGGCGCAGGGAAAGCTTGCCTTCATCACCGAGAACGAGCTCTATGCCGCCACGGCCCGCCCGCGTGGCAAACGTGGCGATGTGCGGCGTTCCAACCTCGAAGGCTGGCTGCGCGACTTGTCCGAGTTGCGCATCGGCGATCCGGTAGTGCATGAATCGCACGGCATCGGCCGCTACATGGGCTTGAGGCACATGGACTACGGCGAGGGTGACACAGAGTTCCTCCATCTCGAATATGCCGGCGGCGATACGCTCTATGTCCCGGTTGCACAGCTGCATGTGATCTCGCGCTATAGCGGCGCCGATCCGGAAGCGGTGGATCTGCATACGCTGGGTTCGGGCCAGTGGGAAAAGGCAAAAAAGAAAGCGGCCGAGCAGGTGCACGACACCGCCGCCGAACTGCTGCATCTTTACGCCCAGCGGGCCTTGCGCAGCGGGCATCAATTCGCGTTCAAGGCGCACGACATGGAAGCCTTTGCCGACGGTTTCGGTTTCGAGGAAACGCCGGATCAGCAGGCCGCCATCAATGCAGTGATCGAGGACATGCGCTCCGGCAAGCCGATGGATCGACTGGTGTGCGGCGACGTCGGCTTCGGCAAAACCGAAGTGGCTTTGCGCGCCGCTTTTGTCGCGATCGCCGACGGCAAACAGGTGGCGGTACTGTGTCCCACCACCCTGCTCGCCGAGCAGCACTACCAGACATTCAGCGATCGTTTCGCCCAGGTCGGTCACGAGTGGCCGGTCAAGATCGCGGAAATTTCCCGATTCAAGAGCGCCAAGGAGCAGGCGCAGGCCATCGTCGATCTCGCAGCCGGAAAAATCGATATCCTGATTGGTACGCACCGGCTGCTGCAAAAGGACGTCAAGTTCGAACGCCTTGGACTGGTCATCATCGATGAAGAACATCGCTTCGGCGTCAGGCAAAAAGAAGGCCTCAAGGCGTTGCGCGCCGAGGTCGACGTGCTGACGCTGACCGCGACGCCAATTCCACGCACGCTGGGACTTTCGCTCGAAGGCCTGCGCGATTTTTCGGTGATTGCCACTGCGCCGCAGAAGCGCCTGGCGATCAAGACTTTCGTCTCGCGCTGGTCGCTGGGCCTGGTGCGCGAGGCGTGTTTGCGCGAGTTCAAGCGCGGCGGCCAGGTCTACTTCCTGCACAACGAAGTGGACACCATCGAAAACATGCGCGAGCGTCTTGAAAAGCTGCTGCCGGAATCACGCATCGTGATCGGCCACGGTCAGTTGCCGGAGCGCGAGCTGGAGCGGGTGATGCGCGAATTCACGCAGCAGAAACATAATCTGCTGCTGTGTTCGACC
>JAYUFR010000232.1:0-29873 GCA_043738625.1 Sterolibacteriaceae bacterium | reverse complement strand
GCTCCTTGGCCGACGCCGACAGTTCCTGCGCGGCTTGCGCATCGGCGTCAGCATCAGTGTGGCGAGCTGCAGTGCCTTTCATGGGCCGGGTAATCAATTGCCGGTCCGGTGTCCATTCGAAAAACAGCTCGGGAGAAACCGACAGCACTTGCCAGTCGCCGCCATCAAGGCGGGCACAGTAGGCATCCGGCTGCGCAGCGCACAATGCATGAAAGAACGCACGAGAATCACCTGCGAACGTTGCCCGCAGCCGGGTGGTGAAATTGAGCTGGTAGTAGTCGCCATCCGCAATCGAATTGCCGATCGCGGCGATGCCGGCGTCGAAATCCGCGCGTGATGTCGTCATGCGCCATGGACCGCAGGCAGCGTCACCTGCCCGCTTTGCAGTGGCGACAATGGCGTCCGGTGCGGTGTATGCCGCAAAAACGGCCAAGGGCACCGCTCCATCAACTTGCCGCACCCGAAACGCAGCGTCGAAGGCTGGTGCCGCTTCGTAACTCACCAGACCGGTAACCCACAATCCGCGATCGGCAAGGTGTTCCGCCCGGGCAATAACCGTCGCGACCTCGTTCAGAGAACGTGCCACCAGAATCGCTACAGGATTGGAAAAACCGTATCGCAGCCGCCCTGTAGCGGAAGGAAAATCGAGTTCGCTGATCACGCCCGGAGTTTACCTGCCCTGTCTCCGCCGCCGGGATTGAAATATGTTGCGTCTATAGTTTTGGCTTCGACCATCTCAACAACTTCTTAGGCGCAACATTACGCTTTCCCGCTTCCCGATCGAAGAACAACGCAGCAAGGGGCCATTCCATACGATCTGCGGCGGCTGATCGAAGTCGTTTGCCGTGCCTGCAAGGCGATCTCCAGCGCTATCGGATGAGGTTTGGGAAGCCCCGCTCAAACGCCATATCGATGATTCCGGGTTCGAAGAACGAGGTCGAGCGCGTCACTTCCTATCACGCCTGAACGCTCTGCGAACTAGACGCGGCGCAACCTCTCACCGGCCGCCGCCAGTGTTTCCTCGCTCTTGGCGAAGCAGAAGCGGATGACTTTGTGGTCCCGCCCGTCTGGATTGAATACTGATACCGGGATGGCCGCAACGCCATGTTGCCGCGTCAGGTGTTGCACAAACACGGTATCAGCGTCGTTGCTGATCGCCGCGTAGCGGGCAAGCTGGAAGTAGGTGCCCGAGCATGGCAATAGTTCGAAACGCGAGCCGGCAAGCTGCTGGCGGAAGAAATCCCGTTTGGCCTCATAGAACCCGGCCAACGCGGTCGCAAAATCGGGATCCCCTGCCATGAAATCGGCAATTGCCAATTGCATTGGATGATTGACGGCGAACACAATGAACTGGTGCACTTTGCGGAACTCTGCCGTGAGGCGCTGCGGCGCCAGACAATAGGCGACCTTCCAACCCGTGACGTGATAGGTTTTGCCAAAACTTGAAATCACGAACGCGCGTTCACGCAATTCCGGGTAACGCGCCACGCTCTCATGGCGAACGCCGCTGAACACCATGTGTTCATAGACTTCGTCGCTAACAATCAGAATATCCGTGTCGCGCACCAGATCGTTGAGCGCTGCAAGATCAGTTGCGCCCCACACCGCGCCGCTGGGATTGTGCGGCGTATTGATGATGATCATGCGGGTCCGCGCCGAGACCAGCGCCCTCACCGCCTCCCAGTCCGGCAGGTAATTGGTGGCACCAAGCATGGCATGGACGACCTTGCCACCATTCAACTCGATGGCCGGAGCATAGGAATCATAGACCGGCGCAAAAACGATCACTTCGTCACCGGGCCTTACGCAGGCGGAAATGGCGGTGAAGATCGCCTGTGTGGCGCCAGCGGTGATCGTGATCTCCTGCTCGACATCGTAGTGCGCGCCATAGAGCGCCGCCACCTTGGCCGCAATGGCCGCGCGCAACGGCGCCACACCGGCCATCGGTGCGTACTGGTTACGGCCTGCGGCCATATGGTGGTTGACCCGATCCAGCAGACGACGCGGCGGATCGAAGTCGGGAAAGCCCTGCGACAAGTTGATCGCGCCGTGCTGTGCAGCCAGGCTCGACATGACAGTGAAGATGGTCGTGCCGACCCGGGGCAACCGCGACGGCAACTCAACAGCGCAGGGAATCACTTCAATCGATGGCGAGCAACTCCACCTCGAACACCAGCGTGGCATTGGGTGGAATCACGCCACCGGCGCCACGAGCGCCATAACCCAACTCGGAAGGGATGGTCAGCTTGCGCTTGCCACCGATGCGCATGCCTTGCACACCCTGGTCCCAGCCGGCGATGACGTGTCCCCGCCCCAGCGGAAAACCGAACGGATCGCCACGATCCTTGCTCGAATCGAACTTGGTGCCATCCATCAGCCAGCCCGTGTAGTGCACCGACACGCTTTGCCCGGCCTGCGCCTCATCGCCGCTGCCGACAATCATTTCTTCGATAACAAGACCACTTGCGGTGTTAGTCATGACAATCCTCCAAATTAAAACAATGAATTCTGGGCGCCCAGCAGCGGCGGATGAAACAGCAACGCCGACTTGTCCGGCGTCATCGGACGGGCGAAATAATAGCCCTGAAATTGACGGCAGCCAAAATTGATCAGCATGGATAACTGCTGTTCGTTCTCCACGCCTTCGGCCAGAATGTCGATGCCGAGATTGCGGGCCAGTCCGATGATGGCGGCAACGATGGCGGCATCCTCCTTGTCGTCGCACAAGTCGCGCACAAAACTGCGGTCAACTTTCAGTTTGTGGACCGGAAAACGCTTCAGGTAACTGAGGCTGGAATAGCCGGTACCGAAATCGTCAATCGCCAGCTTGACGCCCATCGCCGCAAGCTCCTTGAGTTTGTCCAGGGTCTCGCTGACATCGTGCATCAAGGTGCTTTCGGTAATTTCGAGTTCCAGCAGATAGGCCGGTTGGGCAGTATCGGCAAGGATGTTGCGAATGGTGCTGACCAGCGACTTTTGCTGGAACTGGCGCGGCGACAGGTTGACCGAAACAGGGATCAATGGATGCCCCTGCTCCTGCCACAGACGATTCTGCCGCATGGCCTGGTGCAACACCCATTCACCAACGGTCAAGATCAGTCCTGTTTCCTCGGCGACCGGGATGAACTCGCTGGGTGCAATCAGCCCGCGTTCCGGATCGAGCCAGCGCACCAGCGCTTCCATGCCGCAGACGGCCTGATGATCAAGATCCACCAGCGGCTGGTAATGCAGCACCAGCTCACCACGATCAAGCGCCGCAATCAGGCGATGCTCCAGTTTGAAAAACCGGCTCGCCTCGTCGTTCATCGCGGTGGCGAAAAACCGGAAGGTGTTTCGTCCGGCCGACTTCGCGTGATACATCGCCGTGTCGGCGTTTTTCATCAACTGCACCGAATCGGCGCCGTTATCGGGAAAGATGCTGATGCCGATCGAGGGTGTGACATGCAACTCGTGACTTTCGATGCTGACCGCCTGCCCCAGTGTGGCGATAATTTTTTCCGCAACCAAAACCGCGTCGTCCGGTCCGCTCACTTCGTTCAGAATCACCACAAACTCGTCACCACCAAGGCGTGCGACTGTATCCACCGCACGTACGGTTACTTTCAGCCGCGCGGCAACTTCCTTGAGCAATTCGTCGCCGACGGCATGACCCAGCGTGTCGTTGATCCCCTTGAAACGATCAAGATCGATGAACATCACCGAGACCTGATGACCGTAGCGCGACGCCTGGGCCAGTGCCTGATCCAGACGATCCTGCAACAGCGCGCGGTTGGGCAGACCGGTCAACGCATCGTGATGGGCCATTTGCCAGACTCGCTGCTCGGTCTGCATGCGCTCGAACACTTCGTCCTGCAACTTGGCGTTTGCGTCAACCAGTTCGGCGGTACGTTCAGCCACGCGCTGTTCCAGTTGCGCGTAGGCTTGCTTGAGCGCTTGTTCGGCGTTGCGCCGATCAGTGACGTCCTCAAACAACCATGCACTGCTGGAGGCAAGATCGTCCTGACTCAGTCCGGAACCCACCACCCGTGCCCAGAAGATCGAACCGTCTTTGCGTTTCAGGCGCATTTCCTGGTCGAAGCTGGTACCGATCATGATGCTTTCGCGGTACAGGGACTGAAATCTTTCAACCTCATCCGCCTCGAGTGCAATAGTGGCCGACTGACCGACGAGAAATCCCGACTCGTAACCGAGTAATTCATAGTAGCGATGGTTGCAGCGAACCAGTTTCCCATTCCGTACCATCGCGATACCGATCAAGGCCGTATCGAAGATTCCCGTCAGTTCGCGGGTTGACTGTTCGAGGGCCTGACGTATCAGGCGCTCCTCGGTTATGTCTTCCATGATCCAGATCGTGCCTTCCAGCGGTTTCGATGGATCAAGGCACAACGCGGACACGCGACACCAGAACAGGCTGTCGTTTTTGCGTTTCATCTGGACTTCGCCGCGGTAGGCCTTGCGCTCCTTCAGCATGGGGACCAGTACCTGTCCCAATTCCTCGTAGGCTTCCTGTGATGGGAAGAACTCGGCGCCCGGCAGACCAACGAGATCGTCAGGCGCGTAGCCCAGCATTGCCGCCACGCGTGAATTGGCCTGTACCACCTCGCGATTGCGGGTGAACATGATGCCGATTGTTGCGTGGTCGAGAATTGCACGCAACTCCAGCAGTGACTGCGTCACCGTCACGCCGCCCAGCGGAGGAGAGGAGAGGCGGGAGGACATGGCTAGTCTTTTGTATGCAGAACCGTCTTGAAAACTGGGGGCAACATGACTGTCATTTTAGCCGGGGTTAGCCTTCAACAAGCGTCGATAGTGCTCATGGGTTGCTCATCTTTTCCAGCAATTTCAACACGGCGATCGAGTCTTCCTCACCCATGCCGGTTTCCACCATGGAATTGAACAACTGCGCCGTGGCCGCAGCCGCAGGAACCGCCATGCCGAGGCGATGCGCCTCCTCCAGCACGATACGCAAATCCTTCTGGTGCATCCAGGCCTTGAAACCCGGCTTGAAATTGCGGTCCAGCATGCGCTGGCCGTGGTTCTCCAGAATCCGGCTGTAGGCAAAGCCGCCCAGCAATGACTCGCGCACTTTGGCAGGATCGACACCGCTCTTGCGCGCGAAGTTCATGGCCTCGGCCACCGCCGCAACGCCCACGCCAGTGAGTATCTGATTGCAGGCCTTGGCCACCTGCCCGGCTCCACTGGCGCCAATCAGGTTAACCGACTTGCCCATGCAGTCCAGCAATGGCCGGATCTTTTCAAATATTTCCGCTTTGCCACCAGCCATGATCGTCAGGCTGGCATTGATGGCGCCCACTTCACCGCCCGACACCGGCGCATCGATAAATTCAATGCCCCGCTCGGCGAGTCTGGCGGCAATGCTTTGCGCCACCGCCGGTGCAATCGTGGACATATCCACCACAATCAAGCCCGGCGCCGCGCCCTCGACGACGCCATGCTTGCCCAGGATCACGGCTTCTACGTCGGGGCCATCCGCCACCATCGTAAACACCACTTCAGCGTGACGTGTCACTTCAGCCGGTGAAGCATGAATGCGCGCACTGGTTGCGGCAAACGGTTCCAGGGAAGCGGGCCGCCGTGCCCACAGATGCAACGCATGGCCAGCATTGGCCAGATGTTGCGCCATCGGCCGACCCATGAGACCCTGCCCGATAAATCCAACTTTCATCACGCTAAACCTCAATCAAGAAATGATCACCGTCGCCGTTAAAGCAATGGCATGCACGATCATGGCATGCGCTGCATGGCAGGTCTTGCATTTTCGCCGGATAGCCCCAGATAGGCTATAGACAAATCCTCCTGGAGAAAGCCGTGGCCATCGTCTTCAACAGTCCGCAGGTGTACATCATCGATTACCCGGCCAATGATGCCGTGGAAATCTTTGACAAACGTTCCGGACGCACGGGCCTGATTCAGGGCGCAGTTGCCGAGCGATTTCGCCGCGAATTCACTGACTTCATGGACGAAACACCCGATGACGACAAGTTTGAGGAACTGATCGGTCCATACAGCACGCTGATCAACCAGCAGGCGACGGTGCACTAGTGTCCGCAGCATGAGTCGCTATTGCCTTGCCAATCAGCGGAGCAAGATGTTCGGGCAAACGAACCTGCCCGGATAATGCAAACTGATGGGCACGCTCTGACATCTTGCGCCAGGTCTTGCCAATGATGTCCATCCACTTGGCTTCGTCGTATTCCGGATGCAGTGCGGCGAATGCGGCGATGTAGTCTTCGATGAACACCAGGCCGACCACATCCTCCATCAGTTGCGTATCGGGATTGGCGTTCAGTCCGCGCTTGCCCACCGCAGCTTTGACCCGGGTGATCATTTCCTCGTCGTAGCTGGCTTGCTGCAACAGCTTTGCCGCCAGGTCGGCATGAAAACCATAGAGTGTGGTGCGCCACTTTTTGTAACCGGGTAGCGTCATCGGGAAATCGCGGCGCGGAATCTTCCAGCGCTGGATGTGTTGAGCACGCACGGCAAGCTGCACCGCTTCAGGCGCCTCGGACGCATAACGCGCCAGCATTGCACTCATGCGCTGCGCGTATAGCAGTTCCTTGGGCACCGCGATGCCATTGTCGTTTTCCTGGTTAGGATCTTCGGCATTGGCCGCATCGAACAGTGCAACGGCGCGCTGAAAACGCTCATTCATCCGAACTTTTCCTGCACCCAGGCTGCAACGGACGCCAGCGCTGCGGGCAGCTTCGCCGGCTCGGTGCCACCGGCCTGCGCCATGTCGGGCCGACCACCGCCCTTGCCGCCAACTTGCAGCGCCACCGCATTCACCAGCTCACCGGCTTTTACCCTGGCGATGAGATCGGGCGTAACACCGGCGATCAGCGTCACCTTGCCATCCGCCGCGCTGCCGAGCACGATGGCGGCGCTCTTGAGTTTGTCCTTGAGCTTGTCCAGCGTCTCGCGCAAGGCCTTGGCGTCGGCGCCTTCCAGTTGCGCGGCCAGTACCCGAATCAACTTCCCATCTGTGCCCTTGACGTCGACTGCCTGATCGGCGAGATCGTCGCCCTGACTTGCGGCGAGTTTCGATTTCAGTTTCGCAATTTCTTTTTTGAGTGCCCCCATTTCGAATGCTCGCTCAGCGGCAAACTGTTCTTCCTTTACTTCCCTTTCCCGCTGATACTGAATCACTGCCTCACCAGTCACCGCCTCGACCCGACGCACACCAGAGGCAACGCCGCTCTGAGATATGATCTTGAACAGACCGATGTCCCCGGTACGTGTCACGTGGGTGCCACCGCACAGTTCGCGCGACGAGCCGATGTCCAGCACGCGCACCGCGTCACCGTATTTTTCGCCGAACAGCATCATCGCACCGGTTTTTTGCGCATCCTCGATGTTCATGACGCGCGACTGCGTCGCCGCGTTGGCCAGCACCTCGGCATTGACGATATCTTCCACGCGATGAATCTGTTCGTCGCTCATCGGCTGGGTATGGGCAAAGTCAAAACGTGTCTTGTCCGCGTCGACCTGAGAACCCTTTTGCTGCACATGATCACCCAGTACTTCGCGCAGCGCCTTGTGCATCAAGTGAGTGGCAGAGTGATTGCGCATGGTGCGCGTGCGCGCTACTTGATCGACCTGCGCGGCGACCGTATCACCGACGACCAATTCACCGTTGAGCACATCGCCATGATGGCCAAACACATCGGCCTGAATCTTCTGCGTATCGTCGACGCGGAACAGCGTCAGACAGACACCTGCCTTGCTCAGCTCGCCGCGATCGCCAACCTGGCCGCCGGATTCGGCATAGAAAGGTGATTGGTCGAGCACCACCACGCCGGTTTCCCCCGCCGCCAGACGCTCGACCTTAACGCCTTCCTTGTACAACGCCGTCACGTGGCCCTCGTCGGATAACGTCTCGTAACCATGGAACTGCGTCTTGGCGCCGTCGTATTCAATGCCCGCCGCCATCTTGAACTTGCCGGCGGCGCGCGCCTGTTCCTGCTGTCGCGCCATGGCGGCATCGAAACCTTGAACATCAACCTTTATTCCGTGCTCACGACACACATCCTGGGTCAAGTCCAACGGAAATCCGAAAGTGTCATGCAGTTGAAAAGCCACAGACCCGCTCAATACACTTGTCCGTTTTCTATCTTTTTCTGGATCACTAAAAAAATATTGGTCTTCCGGTGAAAGCGGCTTAGTCATTGAAATTTCGTTAAGCAAAATCGACATACCATGCTCAATCGTGGCGAAGAACCGATCCTCTTCCTGCTTCAGCGCATCCATGATGCGCGCCTTGCCCGTTTTCAATTCCGGATACGCGTTGCCCATCTCCGCCACGAGATCAGGCATCAGTTTGTAAAAGAACGCAGCCCGCGCACCCAGCTTGTAGCCGTGGCGAATGGCACGGCGGATGATGCGGCGCAGGACATAGCCGCGCCCTTCGTTGCCGGGCATCACACCGTCAGCGATCAGGAAGGAACAGGCGCGGATGTGGTCGGCCAACACTTTCAGTGACGGACTATCGAGATCGGCGCACTGGGTCTCACGCGCAGCCGCCTTGATCAGGGCCTGGAACAGGTCGATTTCGTAATTGGAATGCACATGCTGCAGCACCGCCGAAATACGCTCCAGTCCCATGCCGGTATCGACGCTCGGCTTGGGCAGCGGATGCATCACGCCGGCTTCGTCGCGGTTGAACTGCATGAACACGTTGTTCCAGATTTCGATGTAACGGTCGCCGTCCTGCTCCGCGCTGCCAGGCAGACCACCCCAGATGTGTTCGCCATGGTCGTAAAAAATTTCCGAGCACGGGCCGCAAGGGCCGGTGTCGCCCATCATCCAGAAGTTGTCGCTGGCGTAGCGCGTGCCCTTGTTGTCGCCAATGCGGATTACACGATCCGGCGCAAGACCGATCTCTTTTGTCCAGATGTCGAAAGCCTCGTTGTCGTCGGCATAGACCGTGACCCAGAGTTTGTCCCTGGGCAGCTTGAACACATCGGTCAACAGTTCCCAGGCATAAGTAATCGCGTCGCGCTTGAAATAATCGCCGAAGCTGAAGTTGCCGAGCATTTCGAAGAAGGTGTGGTGACGCGCGGTGTAGCCGACGTTTTCCAGATCGTTGTGCTTGCCGCCAGCACGCACGCATTTTTGCGAACTTGCAGCCCGTGTGTAGGGACGCTTGTCGAAGCCGAGGAACACGTCCTTGAACTGGTTCATCCCGGCGTTGGTGAACAGCAGGGTCGGATCTTCATGCGGCACCAGCGAACTGGAGGCGACGACTTGATGGCCTTTGGCGGCGAAGTAATCGAGGAATTTCTGGCGGATCTCGGCGCTGGTCATGACAACGTAGGCATTTAGGCAAAACGCGATTTTACGCGATACGGGATGTCAAAAAAGCAAAAAGGCCCGCAGCGGCGGGCCTTGATTCAGGCGATCATTTATCAAGGTAGGCGGCGGTGACCGCGATCAACCCGACCATTGTGGTTCAGGTCATGCTGGCGGTCGTGCTTTTGGCGATGGATCGCGCGCGAATCATGGTTGAGTTCCTGATGCAGATCCTTGCGTTCATCCTTGGTCACCTTGCCATCGGATTTGGCGGCGGCGAGATCGGCCTGGGTTTTGGTTTCCCGGCTTTCAAGCCGGTTGGCTTCACGTGGCGTAAGCGTGCCGGACTTCTCGCCCTGCTCGATGCGCTTATCCTGATTGTCGAGACGCTTGTCAATGCCTGGTGTCGCGTTGGGATCTCTGGCGGGCGGCGGTGTCTGGGCCAGAACCGGCAGAGCGAAGGCGGAAACGAGCAATACGGCCAAAGCGGATTTGAGTTTCATATGAATTCTCCCTTTTCGGTAGGTGACATGGGGTAGTCCCATGAACACAATAACGCCAACACTGCCAGAGTGCTGATGGGGAAATGTAAGCATTGGTAACCGGGACAGATTGTCAATGCTTGCCCGCCGCGCCATTGACGCGGCGCATGGCGGTATCCAGTGCTTCCTTCGCCGGTTTTTCGTTACGCCAGACGAACTCGATTTCCTCATCCACCGCATCGCGCATCAAATTGAGCGCACTGCCGGTTTTTGGCCGGGCCGTTATCCCCGTCATGGAAAGTCGATTCTCAACTGCTTCCAGCAAGGATGAGGGAGCGCCCGACTCTCGCAATGCCGCAACAGCGTCGACCGTCATGGGCAGATAGCCGCTGCCGTTGACCCAGTCACGTTGATTCTGCGGCTGCATCAGAAAACTGACGAAGCGCGTAGCTACGCGGTACTCATCCTTCTTCTTTCCTGCCAGCAACCACAGTCCGGCACCATCCGGCAACACATTGCGCGGGGCAGCACCATAGACGTCGTCGTAATACGGCAGCGACGCGATACCGACCGGAAATTTGCCGTGGGCCGTTTCGGCATACAGACTCGATTCGCCGGTGAGCATGGCGCATTCGCCGGAAAGAAAATGTGCATCTCCTTCCAGCCGCGGACCGTAGTAGCGGAAATAACTACTCTTGTACCAGCTCGACAACAACGCAAGATGTTTAACGTCCATCAGACCGTTCAGCGCGATGCGGTTGGGTCGGACAATGATCGGCTCGTTGTGCTGGGCCGAGACGTTCTCAAGATGTATCCAGGAGAAACGTGACGACGTCAATGGGCAACCGACGCCGGAATCGAAAAGCGCGCCGGCCGCATTTTGCACTTGCAGCCAAGTCACCGGCACCGTATCCGGATCAAGGCCCGCTTTGCGGAATGCCGCCTTGTTCCACAGCAGCACCGGTACGGAAAAGCCGAGCGGCAGCGCCTGGATGCGTCCGGAAGAATCATCCACGGCGTCTGCAATCTGCGGATAAAAACGGCGTCGGTCAAGCTTTTCGCCCGACTCGGCCATGGCCTGATACAACGCTTTGAATCGCGGGCGCGTAGCAAAGAAGCGCATGCTGTCACCGGTGTCGAGCAAGGCCATCGCCGGCAGTCGCCGACGGTCGTCGAGGCCTTGCACACTTTGCAGCACAACTCTTGCCTTGCTGTTTTGCGTATCGTTGAACTTGATCACCAATGTTGCAAGCGCATCCAGCGCCTTACCTTCCAGCGCGTGTCGCAATGTAACTTCTTGTGCACTTGCCGCAAATCCCGCAAATGCCAACAGCATTCCAATTGTCCAGCGCATTGTCTCCATCTTTCGAACTTATGGTTAACAATATGTTATCCCAGACGATTAACCAGTCCGCAATCAACCACACCCCCAGCAGGAGGGGCGGATGGGGGAAGGGCCATCTCGTGCAACAGTAAGCGGGGCAAACCCCCGCTTACTGTTTGTTGCAGGCTCGCATGTTCTGGACTACTCTTCCCTCCGCAACCAACGACCCACTTCCTTGCCCCGACCTATGACTCGACAACAGCGGATTGCCTTGGGCGTAATTTTGATCAACCTGGCGTTGGTTCTTCTTTTTCCGCCCTACGATTACATCTCTTTGCAACGGGGCAACATTCCCACTTTCAGTGGCTTCTTTTTCGCGTTCGGCGTCCGCCATAGTCAAGTACTCAATGAACCCTATTTGACGCTGGAGATTTTTGTTGTCCTGATCAATGCAGCGATTGCTGCCTTTCTGCTGCGGGGAAAACCGGTAGTCAGCAGCATGGGCAAAAAACTCCGCTACCAACAAGGCGTGCTGTTGGTGGTGGCCTTCAATCTGGTGTTGATGTTGCTATTCCCGCCGTTTGAAAACTACGCCGCCATTACCAAGGCAGCGCTGCCCACATTTGAAGGCTTTTACTTCGTATTTGGCGACAACTCGCAGCGACAGATCGTCACCACGATTCTGTATATCGATATCGCGCTGGTGCTGATCAATGGCGCCCTGCTGTGGCTCATGTTCCGTGATCGCGGCCAACCGGAAGAGCTGACACCGGCACAAATGCGCGCCCTGGCACAGGGCCTGCGTACCAAACCGAAAAAGGGCTGACAAACACTGCCGCCTTAAGCAATGACGTCAAAAGCAAAACGCCCACTGTAGCGGGCGTTTTGGCTTTTGTTTGAGACCGCGGATCAGGTCTCCAGCGCCACCAGCACTTCATCCAGCATCTTCTTGGCATCGCCAAACAGCATGCGATTGTTTTCCTTGTAGAAAAGCGGATTGTCGACCCCGGCATAGCCGGAAGCCATGCTGCGCTTCATGACGATCGAGGTCTTGGCCTTCCAGACTTCCAGTACCGGCATGCCGGCGATCGGGCTGCCCGGATCGTCCTGCGCCGCCGGATTGACGATGTCATTGGCGCCGATCACCATCGCCACGTCAGTCTGCGGGAAGTCGTCGTTGAGCTCGTCCATTTCCATCACGATGTCGTAAGGCACCCTGGCCTCGGCCAGCAGCACATTCATGTGCCCGGGCATGCGCCCGGCAACCGGATGAATGCCGAAACGGACGTTAACACCCTTCTCGCGCAGATGCTTGGTGATGTCACACACCGTGTGCTGGGCTTGCGCCACCGCCATGCCGTAACCGGGCACGATGATCACGCTCCTGGCTTCACGCAGCAATTCTGCCGTTTCGACGCTGCTGATAGCAACCACTTCACCGGCTGGTTCTGTCGCAGTGCCCTTGGCCGCCGGCTTTCCGCCAGCCGTACCGAAGCCGCCGGCGATCACGCTGATGAAGTTGCGGTTCATCGCCCGGCACATGATGTACGACAGAATCGCACCCGACGAACCCACCAGGGCGCCGACGACGATGAGCAAGTCGTTCGAGAGCATGAAGCCGGTAGCTGCGGCGGCCCAGCCGGAATAGCTGTTGAGCATCGACACCACCACCGGCATGTCGGCGCCGCCGATGGCCATCACCATGTGGATGCCGAACAGCAGCGCGATAACGGTCATCACCAGCAGCGGCGTCATGCCGGCACTCACCGACTGGGCGTGCAGGAAGGCGTTGCCGAACCAGATCACGGTCAGCAGGCCGGCCAGATTGAGCCAGTGGCGCGCCGGCAGCAGCAGCGGCTTGCCGCCGATCAGGCCTTTGAGCTTGCCGAAAGCGATGAGCGACCCGGAGAAGGTCACCGCACCGATCAGGATGCCGACGTAGATCTCGATCTCGTGGATGCTCTTTTCAGCGCCAACCAGTTCGACGGAATGGTCGATGTAGCTGGCAAAGCCCACCAGCGCCGCCGCCAGGCCGACCAGGCTGTGCATCAGCGCAACCAGTTCCGGCATCTGCGTCATCTGCACGGTACGCGCCGCGTAGAGGCCGACGCTGCCGCCGATGACCATGGCGCCGACAATCCAGGAAATCCCGGCCGGTGTGACATGCGGCCCGAACACCGTCGCCAGCACGGCGATGGCCATGCCGATCATGCCGTAGAGATTGCCGCGGCGGGAGCTTTCCGGATGGGAAAGCCCGCCCAGACTGAGGATGAAAAGTATCGTTGCTCCGATGTAGGAGACGGTGGCTATGTTTCCGGACATGTCGTGTCTCCTGGGTTACTTGTGGAACATGGCCAGCATGCGCTGGGTCACGGCGAAGCCGCCAAACATGTTCACCGCGGTGAGCGCGATGGCGCCGAAAGCCAGCCAGCGTATCCATTCGTTCGGTGGCGGCATGCCCTCCGCCATGGGCGGCGAGATCTGGATCAGGGCGCCGATGGCAATGATCGAGCTGATCGCATTGGTCACACTCATCAGCGGCGTATGCAATGCCGGCGTGACATTCCACACCACCATGTAGCCGACGAAGCAGGCCAGCACGAATACCGTGAAGTGGGCGAGGAATGCGGTTGGCGCATTGGCGCCGACAAACCAGAACAGTGCCGCGGCGACACCGAACATGATGGCCAGCTTGTTGCCCGCCATCGGTTCGCCGCTGCCGCCATGGCCACCCTTTTTCGCGGCAGGTGCTGCGGCAGCCGGCTTCGCCACAGCGGGTGGCGCTGCCGGAAGTTTGGGCGCCGGGGGCGGCCACGTGATGTTGCCTTCCTTGACTACAGTCAGGCCGCGGATGGCGTCGTCTTCCATATTGACGTCGATGAGGCCGTCGCTTTTTACACTCTGTGTCTTGCACAGTTCCTCGGCCAAGCGAAACAGGTTGGTGGCGTACAGCGTCGACGACTGCTTGGCCAGGCGCGAAACCAGGTCGGTATAGCCGACGATGGTCACGCCGTGCTTCACCACCACTTGGCCGGGCTCGGTCAACTCGCAATTGCCGCCCTGCTCCGCCGCCATGTCCACGATCACGCTGCCCGGCTTCATCGACGCCACCATCGCGGCGGTGATCAGCTTGGGCGCAGGCTTGCCAGGGATCAGCGCGGTGGTGATGATGATGTCCACTTCCCTGGCCTGCTTGGCGTACATATCGCGCTGGGCCTGCTGGAAGCCCTCGCTCATCACCTTGGCGTAACCGCCGCCGCCGGAACCTTCTTCCTCATAATCGACCTTGACGAATTCGCCGCCCAGGGACACGACCTGGTCGGCCACCTCGGCACGGGTGTCGTTGGCGCGCACGATGGCGCCCAGCCCGACAGCGGTGCCAATCGCCGCCAGGCCGGCGACGCCGGCGCCGGCGATGAAGACCTTGGCCGGCGGCACCTTGCCCGCGGCCGTGATCTGGCCGTTGAAGAAGCGGCCGAAGGCATTGGCGGCCTCGATGACGGCACGGTAGCCGGCGACGCCGGCCTGGGAGGTCAATGCGTCCATCTTCTGGGCACGACTCAGCGTGCGCGGCAGCGCGTCGATGGCCAGAACGGTGGCCTTCCTGGCGGCGAGCTGTTGCATCAGGTCGGGGTTCTGTGCCGGCCAGATGAAGCCGATCACCGTACCGCCTTCGCGCATCAAGCCGACTTCTTCCTGGCTCGGCCCGCGTACCTTGAACACGATGTCGGATTTGGCCCAGAGCTGGGCGGCTCCCGTGACGATCTCGGCGCCCGCGGCGCGGTAGGTCTCGTCACTGAAATTCGCCGCATCACCGGCACCTGATTCCACGGCGACAGAAAAGCCCAGCTTGATCAGCTTTTCAACGACTTCGGGAACGCTAGCGACGCGCTTCTCGTTTGGAAAAACCTCTCGTGGTACCCCGATGATCAGAGACATGCGTTCCCCTTAAAGCTCATTGTTTGTTGATTCACCACCAGACCGACGGCGGCCGAATCGTGGCGGTCGACGATCATACTTAAACGAACGAAATTTTCCTAGGCCGAATGATCGCTGCCCGTCACTCGCCGGGCTTGCGCATCCGGCCCAGCATGGGCTTCTTTTGCTGCTCGACTTCCTTGACCTTGATGATGGCCAGCGAGCAGTTGTCGCCACGCCCCTTGGCCCGCTCACGGGCACGCTCCAACAGTGCCTCAGCCGCCTGACGGGGCGACATCTCGGCCAGTATCTGGCCCAGTTCCTCGTTCTTGAAATAGGCCCAGATACCGTCAGAACAAAGCAGAAAGCGATCCCCGGCCTGAAGTGGCACCGCCTCGCCGAAATCGATCTCGGGACGCGCTTCCTCACCCAGGCAGGACACCAGAAGATTCTTGTTGGGATGCGACTCGGCCTGCTCTTCGGTAAGATAACCCGGGATCACCATCTTGCGCATGACCAGCGAATGGTCGACGCTGCGGGCAATCATCTCGCCGTTACGAAATTGATAGATACGGGAATCGCCGCAGTGTGCCCACTCGGCACGGCCGGGTGTCAGTACAAAGACGCAGGCGGTACTGTGCGGATCCTTCTCTGCCGACAACGCAGTCAGACGGATGCTGTCATGGCTGTCATTGATGGCGGCGGAGAGCATTTCCTGCGCATTCGCGCCGGAGCCGAAACGATCGAAATTCTGCCGTGCGGCCTGGATTACCTGCTCGGCCGCCATGGCGCCGCCACTGAGGCCACCCATGCCGTCGGCCAACACCGCCAGCATCACGCCTTTGTAGCGCGGATGGGGAAACATCCCGACGCGATCCTGCTGCTCTTCGCGATCGCCGATATGTTGTGCCTTGCAGACTTCTATCGTCAGTGCCATGAGTTCATTTTGCTGTTGCTGAAAGCGCGCGATCACCCGTCTGGAACCGCGCCTGTTGGATTTCGCGGCGATGGTAACACGCTGTTGGCTGCTGCCGAACCCGCCGCGGGCGGCATATAATCCGGCGCTATGGGACACCGACTTTCAAAAATCTACACGCGTACCGGCGATGCCGGCACCACCGGCCTCGGTGATGGCTCGCGCACCGCTAAGGATTCGGCGCGCATCGCCGCCATCGGCGACATCGACGAAACCAATTCGATCATCGGCGTAATGCTGTGCGAAGTGCTGCCGGACGATGTGCGTGATCTGCTGTTGGGCATCCAGCACGACCTGTTCGATCTCGGCGGCGAGCTCTCGATTCCCGGCGCACAACTGCTGGGTGTCGGCCAGCCCGCCCGGCTGGAAAAAGCCATTGACCACTACAACGGCACGCTAGCGCCGCTGAAGGAGTTCATCCTGCCCGGTGGCACTCGCGCCGCCGCTTTGACCCACCTTGCGCGCACCGTTTGTCGTCGTGCCGAGCGCCAGTTGGTCGGCCTCGCCGAAAATGAAAACGTCTCGGAGACAGCACGCCAATATGTCAATCGGTTATCGGACCTGCTGTTTGTGCTGGCGCGCAGCATCAACCGCAGCGGTGGGCGCGGCGACGTGATGTGGCAAAAGGGGAAAAACGCCGGTTAAGCCGGCGAGCACCGATTACCGCCCGATGCGGCGTTCGCGCTGCTCCATGCACTGCATCAGTTGGCCGCTCACCTGACGCAAGCGCTGATTCAACGACATCAAAAACTCCATCAGCAGCTTGATGCCGATCTTGGGCTCTTCGGCGATCAGGCGGGTCAGTTCTTCACGATCGAGCACCGCAAACTGAACGTCAGTCAGCGTGACGCAACTGCCAAAGCGCGGCTGGCCATCGATCACCGACATTTCACCGAGCGTCTTGCCGGGCCCGGCAGTGCCGATCCGTGACGGCAAACCCTGCGAATCATTCTTGACGACTTCCAGCGTGCCATCGAGTACCAGCAGCATGAAGTCGCCGACTTCGCCTTCACGGATGACCTCGATTCCCATGGGCGCGTTGTAACAAGTCATGTAGCTGGCCAGTGTGGTGATTTCCGCCGGCTCGAAATCCTCGAACAACTGGATGCGTTCGATGATTTCATTGATGCGATTGACGAACGGCGTCGCGGCACCGCAAGGTTGGATGCTGGGAGAGGTGGGGAAGTGCCCGGTTTTCATGGGACTGATTATAGCTGCCCGGTCAACACTGCGACCACCATCGCCAACCACCCGGCGACGGCGATGGCCATATGTGGGTCGCCCACCAGTTCCTGGGAAGGGTCACCACCGCCACCGCGCCGATGCAGCAAAAACAGGTAGCGCAGCATGCCGTAAAGCACGAAAGGTACGGTCAGCATCAGATGGTTGCTGCCGTGCATCGCCACAGTTTCCGGACTCACGGTATACAGACTGTAGGACACCACCGTGCAGGCGGTGGCAATCGTGATGAATTGGTCGAGCAGGGCTTTCGAATATTGCTCCAGCACCCGCCGATGATTGGCCGATCCCTCGGCCAATGCCGACAGTTCAGCGCGTCGCTTGGCGAAGCCGAGGAACAGGGTCAACATCAGCCCACACAACAGCAACCATTGCGATGGCGCGATGCCCAGCCCCAGCGTACCGGCCAGCAGCCGCAGCATGAAGCCGGCCGCGATCATGAACACATCGAGCACCACAATGTGTTTCAACCCCAGCGTGTAGGCAATGTTGAGCACGACGTAGGCGAAAAACACCCAGGGTGCTTCGCCGGCGCGGGTCAACGCGATCGTCACCCCGCCGACAAGGCAGGCCCCCATCAGCGCCAGAGCAGCAGGCACGGTCACGCTACCGGCTGCCAGCGGGCGGTGACGCTTTTTCGGGTGGCAGCGATCCTGCTCGCGGTCGATCAGATCGTTGAATACATAGATCGCCGATGCCAGCAGGCAAAATGCAACGAAGGCCCACAACGCCTGCTCCAGCTTGGCCGGGTCGCGCCAGGCATGGCCGAACAGCAAGCCCACCAGCACGAAGCCGTTTTTCAGCCACTGCTGGGGACGCAGCAATCGGACTAGCGCTGGCATGATTGGCCCGGAAAATATCGGTCGCAGAAATAGCAGCCGTGCACGAGCAGCCAGGAAGGTAGCGCATAGTATTTGCGTTTGATGGTCGCCAACACCGTGTCACGATAGTGGACGTAGTCGAAACCACGGCCCAGCACTTTGTAAAAAGTTACACCACGCAATGCAAAAGTTTCCACTTTCAGTTCGCGGAAATAAGGCGCGTATTCGCCGGGTGCTGGCGCAGTCTTGCGCAGGATGAGGATGTTGCGACCGTCAAGCTGACGGAAGTCGGTGACGATGTCATCGTGCCGGGCATGGCTCGACGCTTCGCCGAACACACCGAAATAGCGGCCGGCGTTATAGCCCAACGTCACGGCATCCGAGTAACCATTGCTCATGAAGACATAGTCGGTCTCATATGACTTTAGCAGCGCCGCGATTTCGCCTGCTGCAAAGGTCAATACGATGCCGTCGTACCACTTGGTACGCTGCCAGGTCTCGAGCGAGGTCATGCTGATCGCAGCGGCGGCGGCCACATGCAGGGCCGCGAAAAGCACCACGAACTTGCCCATCCGCGCCAGCGTCGGTAGCGGCAAAGCGAGCGCCAGCAACATGAAAGCGAATGGCAGAAACGACAGCACCCAATGCAGGCCGATGGTCTTGACCAGCGACAGCAGACCGAACATGGCCAGCGGCACAAATGCCAACAGGGTCAGCGAACGCACTTCGGCAGGCGCAGCACGGGCCGAGCCATGCCATTCGCCCGCCGCCTGCCTGAACGGCCGCAACAAACCGAGCGCCAGCGTCGGCGTCAGCAGATAGACCATCATCACCGCATACAGCAATGGCGTCTTCCACGACAAGCCGGCATCCTCGTTGCGATTGACGAAATTGAACATGTAATTGGGCCAGCAATGGCCGACGTTCCACCACACCATCAGCGCCAGCGCCGGCACACAGCAGGCATAGACGATGGCAAGACCGGCCCAGCTGCGCTGACGCGAAGCGGCAAGCACGTCAAGCAGGTAGGCGAAGCCGAGGAACACCACGAAGTACTTGGACAACACCGCACCAGCCAGTAAAACCCCGCTGATCAAATACCAGTGCAGGTCATCATCGCGACGCGCGCGCAGCCAGGCCAAGCCGGACAACACGGAAAAATATACCAGCGGCGTGTCGGTGGTAATGAACACGTTCCACACCGAGGCCGGCGCGATCATGGTGAACAGGGCCGCCCACCAGCGCCTTTCCTCATCGGCCCGGGGCCAGATGTGCGGTACGCTCCACGCCACGACAGTGCCCAGCAGCAAGGGCTGCAATACCGACGTCAGGCGCAGCCACCATGCTGCGGAGCCCAGGTGCAACTGGGCCGCCAGCCACCAGCCGATCATCGGCGGATGGTCGTAAAAGCCCCAATCAGGAATGCGCCCCCACCAGATGAAATAGGCTTCATCGCCGCTGATGGGCAGCGCCACCGCCAGCCACAGCCGAAAACCCAGCAGTGGCAGCAACAGCGCAAGAAACAGACGGCGCGGATTCACAATGCCGCCGCCGGCGTTATTTATCTTCCAGCAGCGTGCGCCGCTTGCGCACCGCCTCGGCCAACTGGTCCAGCAGCGCAACGCTGTCATCCCAACCAATGCACGGATCGGTGATGCTCTGGCCGTATTCGAGCGGTTTGCCCGGCACCAGATCCTGGCGGCCTTCCTTGATGTGCGACTCGACCATTACGCCGAAAATACGGTCATCGCCGGCCGCCATCTGCGCCGCCACATCGCGCGCCACGTCCATTTGCAGCTTGTACTGCTTGCTGCTGTTGGCGTGCGAAAAGTCGATCATTAAACGCGATGCGAGTGCGGCCTTGGCCAGTTCCACGCAGACCGCCTCGACCGAGGCCGCATCGTAGTTGGGGCCTTTGCCGCCGCGCAAAATCACGTGGCAGTCTTCATTACCCTCTGTGGACACGATCGCCGAATGGCCGGCCTTGGTCACCGACAAAAAATGATGCGGGCTGGCAGCGGCACGGATGGCATCCACGGCAATGCGCACATTGCCGTCGGTACCATTTTTGAAGCCGACCGGGCACGACAGCCCCGATGCCAGTTCGCGATGGATCTGGGATTCGGTGGTACGCGCACCAATTGCGCCCCACGCGATCAGATCCGCCGTGTATTGGGGCGTGATGACGTCGAGAAACTCGGTCGCACACGGCAGGCCAAGTTCATTGAGTTGCCACAGTAACTGGCGCGCCAGACGCAAACCTTCATTGATGCTGAAGCTGCCGTCGAGGCGCGGGTCGTTGATCAGGCCTTTCCAACCCACCGTGGTGCGCGGCTTTTCAAAATAGACCCGCATCACGATTTCCAGATCACCCGACAGACGGTCGCGCTGGGCTTTCAAGCGGCGCGCGTAGTCCAGCGCGGCTTCGGTATCATGGATCGAACAGGGCCCGATCACCACCACCAGGCGATCATCGGCACCATGCAATATCTTGTGAATGGCCTGACGGCCCTCGTAAGTCGCTTCCGCCGCCCGATCGCTGGCGGGAAACTCGCGCAGCACGTGGGCCGGTGGCGATAATTCCTTGATTTCCTTGATACGGACGTCGTCGATTTCGTGCTTCATGGGCATAAATATTGCTGCAAAATGTTCAAGTCTACCCGAAAGGTCTGCAAATTCGCTGTTTCGTATTCTCCCCTAACGGTCAATGACTCGGTATGCTAGTCATACAGGCCAAGGAGTAACCCATGCTGTCTGCAACTGATCGCACCTGCATTGAAACCAGCACGCTGTTCGAGGATGTCGATCTCGAGGTAATACTCGACCTGATCGAACCCTGCGAACGGATCTCCATGCCGCGCGGAGAGCGGTTGCTGGAAGCCGGCACCGACAATTACTGCCTCTATCTGATCCTGGCCGGGGAATTGAACGTCTATCCGGGCGGCCCGCGCCTGCCCAAACATGTGGTCCTCAAAGCCGGCGATTGTGTCGGTGAAATGTCATTGATCGACGGCAATCCGGTATCGGCGCTGGTAGTCACGGCGCGCGACTGCGAGCTGCTGGCGATTTCCCACGACGACTTGTGGGCGCTGGTGGATCGGGTGCCGGACATTGCCCGCAATCTGCTGGCGATCATGGCCGGCCGCGTCCGTCACGACAACCTCACCGTAGTCGCAGGTCAAACCCGCAGCCTGGAGTTTGAACTGGCCACAAAAGTGGATTCCGTATCGGGCGTGCACAACCGGCACTGGATGGCAAAAGCCTTCCCGCGCGCCATCGCCCGCTGCGAACGCGACGGCGATTCGCTGTGCCTGGTACTGATCGAAATCGAAGGCTTCCGCCAATTCGGCGCTGAGCACGGATCCGCCATCAGCGATGCAGCCTTGAGAGCCATTGCCACGCAATGCGCTGACAGCCTGCGCACCCACGATCTGCTGGCACGCTACAACGAAGGAATCTTCGCCATCCTGCTGCCGTATGCCGCCTCGAACGAAGGCGAGCGCATTGCCGAGCGGCTGAGCAAGAGCATTTCATCGCTCGCCCTGCCCCTCAATGGCGGCAAGATCACCAGCATCTCCACCGCGTCCGGCGTGGCAACTTTCGGTTTGGGTGATTCGCTCGAATCGCTCATGGCAACGGCGACCGCTGCGCTGCATGGCGCC
Source organism: Sterolibacteriaceae bacterium (assembly GCA_043738625.1). Lineage (GTDB taxonomy): Bacteria > Pseudomonadota > Gammaproteobacteria > Burkholderiales > Rhodocyclaceae > JANYCD01. The sequence continues at coordinate 8,142 of JAYUFR010000232.1, read as the reverse complement.
GGCGTAACAAACTAACGAGGCAGCCTCACCGGGTGACCCTGGCAGGTGGATACACGTGCTGCATGAACCATCCTTCGTATCCACCGCCCAAGGGTCGTGGCGCCGCCATCAACCCCGACAATCGTTTTTCCGACTGGGCACGCGAAGCCATCGATGACGGCTGGGACAACACCGAAGAGGAACCGACGCCACTCGCAACCGAGCTGATCGTCGACACCGCGAAAACCGTCATCAGCCGCAACGACTCGGCGGACATTCCCTTCTCGCAATCGATCAATCCCAGCAACACCGCAGTTGAACCTGTTTTAGGAAAAATACCCGCTCGGGCACATTGGTGCTGTTTGGCGCTACCAATGCAACATGCTTACCAGTCGTCTTACTTGAATCGGACACACCCTGGAAACCGTCAGGTATCGAGCAAGGGCCAAATCGTCATCCCCAAGTCACTGCGCGAATCGCATCACATTCATACTGGCGATAGTTTCATCGTCACCGCCGTGGGTGATGAACTGCGCCTCAACCACGCGCCGGCTGCCGGACAGTCCAGCCTCAAATCCGTAGCGGCATGCTGCATCGGCCTGCTGTGAAAAAACTGTCCGACAAGCATCTGGAGCCACGCATCGCGGCCCGCCTGCGCGACGATGACAAGGCGAACAAGTCGCGATGATCGCCGTGGATACCAATGTCCTTGCACGCCTGCTGCTGCGCGACGACGAGGCGCAATATCGCAGGGCGTTCAAGCTGTTCGGTGATGGCCGTGAATACACCGCGCCACCAACCGTGATTCTGGAACTGGTGGGGGTATTGGGCGGCTTCGGTCATGTCCGGGAGGACATCTGCGCCAGCCTGAAAGCCCCGCTCGGACTGCCCAATTTCAAAACGAAGAATGGTGCAGCTATCGCAATGGCGGTGGTCTGGTATGAAGCCGGGATGACTTCGGCGATGCACTGCATCTGGCCATGAGCAGTAGCGACGAGGCCTGCATGACATTCGATGAACGACTCGCCAAGCGCGCCGGACGTTCCGGGGTGGAGCCGCCGCTGGAGTTGTTGTCGACTTGAGCAGGGTTCGTCTTCTACTTTAGTCTGGTAGAGCTACAGGCCCCAGCCAAGGCGAGGCCGTCAAAGTTTTGTGCGCGCCCGATCGTCTCCCTGCGCGGCAATCCCGAAACGTCAAGTCTTGTCACCCTCTGGCGACTCCGGTAAGGTTCGCGCCCGCCTTGTATTCCCCATCCCATGCTGCCCTCCATTGAACATCGTCTTGCCGCAGAACTCGGCGTCGCCCACTCGCAGGTCACTGCCGCCGTGCAACTGCTGGACGATGGCGCAACCGTGCCATTCATCGCGCGTTATCGCAAGGAAGCCACCGACGGTCTCGACGACATCCAGTTGCGCAGCCTGCATGAACGCCTGGCCTACCTGCGTGAACTTGAGGAGCGGCGCAGCGCGGTGCTGGCGTCAATTGAAGAGCAGGGCAAGCTGACACCGGAGTTGAAGCAGGACATCGACAACGCCGACACCAAGCAGCGCCTCGAAGACCTCTATCTGCCCTACAAGCAGAAGCGCCGCACCAAGGCGCAGATTGCGCGCGAAGCCGGTTTGGAGCCACTGGCCGATACGCTGATGGCCGAGCCCACGCTCACGCCGGAAGACGCAGCAGCCAGATACGTGAACGCCGCCACCGAGCCGCCCGCGCTGCATGTGCCGGACGTGAAAACCGCCCTCGACGGTGCGCGCCAGATCCTGATGGAACGCTTCGCCGAAGATGCCGCACTGCTCGAAAAACTGCGCCTCTTTCTCAACGAGCACTGCCGCATCGTGTCCACCGTGGTGGCCGGCAAGGAAACAGCGGGCGCCAAATTCCGCGACTGGTTCGACTTTCAGGAGCCGATCAAGAGCGTGCCGTCGCATCGCGCCCTGGCCATGTTCCGCGGCCGCAATGAAGACATGCTGCGGCTGACGCTGAAGACCGCTGCCGAACTCGCCGATCCGCCGCATCCTTCGCCCTGCGAAGCCATGGTGGCCGGCCACTTCGGCTTACACGACGCGGGCCGTGCGGCCGACCGCTGGCTGCTGGAAACGGCGCGTTGGGCATGGATGGTGAAGCTCTCGCTGCACCTCGAACTGGAACTGATGGGCCAGTTGCGCGAACGCGCCGAGGCCGAAGCCATTCGCGTCTTCGCCCGCAACCTGCATGACCTGTTGCTCGCTGCACCCGCCGGGCCGCGCGCCACGTTGGGCCTCGACCCCGGCATCCGCACCGGCGTGAAGGTGGCGGTAGTGGACAAGACCGGCAAGGTGCTCGACACCGCCGTGGTCTACCCGCACGAGCCGCGCCGCGATTGGGATGGCGCGCTGCATGTGCTGGGCGCACTGGCCAAGAAGCACGGCGTAGACCTGGTCTCCATCGGCAACGGCACCGCCAGCCGCGAAACCGACAAGCTCGCCGGCGACCTGATCAGGCAGCTTCCGCAACTGAAGATCACCAAGGTGGTGGTGTCGGAAGCTGGCGCCTCGGTGTACTCCGCATCGGAACTTGCGTCGCAGGAATTTCCCGACATGGACGTCTCACTGCGCGGCGCCGTCTCTATCGCCCGCCGCCTGCAGGACCCGCTGGCCGAGCTGGTGAAGATCGACCCCAAGAGCATCGGCGTCGGCCAATACCAGCACGACCTTAACCAGTTTCGTCTGGCGCGCGCGCTCGATGCCGTGGTCGAAGACTGCGTGAACGCCGTCGGCGTGGATGTAAACACCGCCTCGGTGCCGCTGCTGACGCGCATCTCCGGCCTCAACGCGACGCTGGCCGGCAACATCGTCGCCTTCCGCGATGCGCACGGCGCCTTCCGCTCCCGCGCGCAATTGATGCAAGTGCCGCGCCTCGGCGACAAGACCTTCGAACAGGCTGCCGGCTTCCTGCGCGTGATGAATGGCGACAACCCGCTCGACGCTTCCGGCGTGCACCCCGAAGCCTATCCGGTGGTGGAACGCATCCTCGCCGACCTCAAGAAAGACATGAAGGAAGTCGTCGGCGACGCGCGCACCTTGCGTGCGTTAAGCGCCGAGAAATACACCGACGCCCGCTTCGGCCTGCCGACCGTGCACGACATTTTGAAGGAACTCGAAAAACCCGGCCGCGACCCGCGCCCCGAATTCAAGGCCGCCGCATTCCGCGAAGGCGTCGAAGACCTGAAGGACCTGCAACCCGGCATGCTGCTCGAAGGCGTGATCACCAACGTCACCAACTTCGGCGCCTTCGTCGACATCGGCGTGCATCAGGACGGCCTGGTGCACATCTCGGCCCTCGCCGACCGCTTCGTCAAGGATGCCCACTCCGTGGTCAAGGCCGGCGACGTGGTCAAGGTCAAGGTGATCGAAGTCGACCCGGCCCGCAAACGCATCGCGCTGTCCATGCGCCTGTCCGACGACGCAGTGGCAAAGCCGAAAGGCCCGCAAGCCCGCACACCCGACCGCCGCACCGCCCCGGCAAAAGACAGTTCAATGGCCGATGCCCTGGCACGTGCGCTGAAGCGTTGATAAAAACTGGCTTTTGTTTGCCGGCACTTATATCGCTTTTGTTATCTATTGGATTCCAATAATATGTTGCCTGTTCGCGCAACCAAAACGAGGGTGTCGATGCAAACAATCCGCTTATGTGTACTGCTTCCTGCCTTGCTGTTGCTGATGCCGGGCTGCGCGCCGATCAAACAAAAACCGGTTTCGCTGGATTCCGGGTTCTGGCAGGAACCCAAAATCGTCATCGGCGTTGCGGTTGAGCCTATCCCCCAAACCGATGCCTACTTTCTTGGCAATCAAGGACTGCTCGACATTGCAATCAACTCCAGCAATGCGAAACCCATGGTCGAACGCCTTAAGTCCATCGATATCCAGCGAGGTGCACTGATAGCCGACAATCTCGCAAATCGCCTGATCGCGCGCGGGTTCAGCGTAAAGCGGCTGGAGCAGACGGTGGACGCGAAGAACTATCCGGAACGAAAATCGAGCGCCAACCCGGAACAGTTCGCGCTACGCGATTTCAGCGCACTGAAGAAAGAGGGAGTTGACCGCCTGTTGCTGGTGACCGTGGAGCGCATCGGTACGGAGCGTAACTACTACGGTTTCATTCCCCAGGGTCCGCCAAGAGCGATATTCACGGTCAAGGGTCAGCTTGTAGACCTCAGCACCCAAAAACTGCTGTGGTTCCAGCGTGAAGATGACGGGACGCCGATTTCAGAACCCTGGGATCAGGCACCCGACTTCCCGAATGTCGTAGAGGCGGTCGTCGCCAACATGGATGACGCTGCCGGTCGTTTCGAGCACTCCTTCTTCGCGACTCAAGCTACCGCGCCAATTCAGTGAACCGGGAGAGGGCGTTCCAGGTTTTGTGCCTGTACATCTGCAGGGCGAATCCCGGAGCCATCTCGAATGCCACCAGGCTCGCCGGATAGCGGGAGCCTCGGTGGCACAATGCTCGACGACTGCACGGCCACGGATTCCGCTGCCTTGGGATGTTCAGGTGACGACTCGAGCACAGCAAGAAAAACGGGGCTCGTCAGCAGGGTTTCTACACTTTGATCAATACTTTGGCGTAGCGCACCAGCCAGTCTTTCGCCATTGTCTTCGGTCCAGCGATTTCGGGGTCCGTTGGCTTCAGGTTCAAGTTTGTTGGAAAGAGACTGGCTGAAAACCGGGGTCGCCAGGTTTTTCTGCCAGACGTTTACGCTGGTGATCAGGGTCAGGTTTCCGATTTTCGAGTCCACCTGAATTGTTGCATCGAGCGTCAGGGTATTTTTTTCGGCAATCCTTACCAGCAACCCAGCCTGCTCCATGTCGGATGAATCCGACATCACTTCCCAAACTGTGCCGCCTCGCTTCCCAAGCCCGGCCAGCCCGGTTTGATACTGCTCATTCACCAGTTTTTCAAAATCAATCGTCACCAGGCGGTTCGATAACTGACGGCGGAACTCCGTTTCCTCGGGGATCCCCTTGTTGGCATAGTTTCCAACGAGCAGCACGCCGATAACAGTGCCCAGGAACGTGGCACCCGCACTCGCTCCGGGCGCCCGTTGGATTGGTCCGGAAAAAACGGCCCCGCCATGCGCTTGCAACAACGCAATCTTGTTGGTGCATAACATCACGTGAAGCGATTTTGGCGCATCGCCATTTCGCACGAGAGGCGTCGACTCCGCGCCACTCGCATGGTGGCTCAGGATGCAGAATACGAAAAACACCAGGACAGGATTTTTGCGATTCATCTCATTCATCACCAACCGCTAAATGCTCAACTTCGACCGCGGCTGGGCAGTGGGAAACGCCTGCTCCTCTTTCTTCTTCAGCGCTTTTTCGGCCAGCGCCTGAAGTTCAAACACGCATTTGACGCCGACTCCGCGCCCGTCGGCTCTGAGACTTTCGCCGTCGACCTGTGACTCGGCTTCTGCCTCGCGTTTTCGCTGGTTCAGCAGATCCCCATTCAAGCCTGGCTCATGCGCGGTCAGGCTGAGGGTCCTGGAAGTCGTGAGATAGGTGACGTAACTTCCGACATGCACACTGCATGCCGCGACCGCGGCATCTGCGATCACCAGCGCGGTCGCCCTCGGGTCGGCGTGTTGCCCGACATAACCGGCAATGCAATCGTAAAACTGACCCACGGCCCGGACTGCATTGTCGTGGGCCTCCTTCGCCTGCCGCGTCAGACCCGTATCCGGCACACGCTGTGCGAGCGAGGCGACGGGTGAGATCGCGAAACCGAGCATCAAAACTGCAGCAAGTTTGTTCATGTGTGCGAAATATCAGTCCAGTTACCGGGTCTGGGTCGAGACAGCCAAACACAATCTACCCCACCGACTGCCTCCTGGCAGATTCAAGTTCAACGGAACCCAGGCTACCAAGTCGCGCCTGCTCCCGTTCGTCCTCGGATTCAGCAAACTTTTGCGGCGCCGTTTCCAGCGGCATCGCCCAATCGATGTCCAACCCTTTGCCGAGGCGGACCAGTTGCAAATACATCCAGGACAACTGATGGTCCGACTCGACCAGGTTGAATGCCCGGTCATCTAAAGTAGATTCGTATAGGGCACGATCCAGCAGAAGTTCATCTTCCACCATCGGCACTTCGGAGATTTCGCCCTTCAGCAGTCGCCGGCAGAAATCAGTGCCCGCGCAGAACGGGCGAGCCAGCCCGATGACGTCGGTATCACCGGAAGAAACCGCTGCCTCCATCACGCCAAGTGTGCGAAAGCCGCCGGTCATCATCAGCGGCATCTTGGCAAGGGGACGCACCTTCTTCGCGTACTCGGTGAAATAGGCTTCGCGCCGCAGCGTGCTCTGGGCTTTCTTGCGAGCCAGGGGATGATCGCCGCCGATCTTGCCGATCATCGCCGGAGCACTGTAGTTTCCACCGGAAATCTCAAGCAGGTCGAGCGACTCATGGTTGAGCATCTCGACCACGCGGATCGAGTCTTCCATGCTGAAGCCGCCCTTCTGAAAGTCGGCGGAATTGATTTTTACCGAAACGGGAAAATCCTTGCCCACGGCCCGGCGAATCGCACGCAGCGACTCGATCAAAAAGCGCGCACGATTCTCCAGGCTGCCGCCCCACTGGTCCTGCCGCCGATTCGCCAGCGGGCTCAAAAACGAGGACGACATGAAACCGTGCGCCGAATGCAGTTGCACACCGGTAAATCCCGTCTCGCGTGCGACCGCAGCAACGTGCGCAAAACGCTTGATCAAATCGAGAATCTCGGCCTCGTTAATCTCACGGGGCGACCCGAACCCCAGTGGCGGCAACCCCTCGGCCGTGGCGGAAGGCGCCATCGGATTGGCGAGAATGCTGGCCGGCGTTTGCCGGCCCGGCTGGTTGATCTGCATCCACAGGTGATTGCCGGCAGAGCGGCCGGCCGCCGACCACTTGCGCAGTTCCGCCAGCCCGCCATTGCCATCGACCACGACATTGCCCGGCCGCTCGCGATGCGTGTAGTCCACCATCACATCGCCCGTCACCAGCAATCCGGCACCACCCTCCGACCAACGCCGGTAAAGGGTGCACAGCGATTCCGATGCGTGGCTGAGCGCGTCGGATAAACCTTCCTGCGTCGCAGACTTCGCCAGCCGGTTGCGCAGCGTGGTACCGCAGGGAAGTGCAAGTGGTTGCGCCAGTATTGCTGTCATTGAATCACTCCTCCGTTTTTTATATTTGATTTAACTATCGATGTTATTTAAAAAACAATTTGAAGCCGACCCCTTCAGTTTACAAGCGTCTGGTAATGCGCCTCTTTGGCGTGCCGCGACGAATCCTCAGCCGACGTCTGCTGCGACAGCGTGCAATCGGTGATATCGCGATACAGAACACCAGAGCTGCAATGCGCTTGTTCATGAAGTCCGGAGCACCTCATCTCTGAATCAATTATTTGCGGGTCACGCGGTACAGAACAAACTTCCCGCTTTCACGACGGTGATAGTAAAGTGATTTCTCGTCCGCTGATAGGGTCGGCGCTTCCACAAAGCCTTCGATGGCGACCAACTTCAGCGGGGAACCAAACGGTTCGGTGGCGTTGCTTCGTTGCGCCATGTAGATCGCCGGACTGGCGCCCAGGCCATTGCGCAGGCGGGTAAAGAACAGGGTCAGACCATCGGACGAAATACAGGGCGCGTATTCGAGCACCGCTGAATTGACGTTCTGCATGATCTGTCCGCTGTCGGCACGACGATGGAAGCCATTGCCTTCACGCTCCGCAATCACGATATCGGCGGTCTCCGGTACTCCCCCACCAGCAAAGCGGCCATCGACGAAATACAGGGTGCTGCCATCCGCACTGATCTCGGCATCGAAATTCACCATACCCGGCTCCAGGCGCGAAATGCCGGGAACAATTTCCACATTCGAAACGTGTCCGTTGGCGAAAGTACCGCGATAAATCGTCGACAGGGATTTCTCATAACTGCGTGTGGAAACAAAATAGAGCGTGTGATGCCGGTCCATTGAGGCAACACCTTCGAGGGCGGATGTATTGACGCTTTCGATCTCGCCCTTGTAGGCAAAGGTCAGGTCATCGATCCGCTCGGCCCAGTGCAGATTGGTATTGACCGAAGGATCATTGCTGTTGTTGAACAGCAGGTAGCGCCCGTCACGCGTGATGAAAGGCTCCATCTC
>JAYUFR010000231.1:0-3802 GCA_043738625.1 Sterolibacteriaceae bacterium | reverse complement strand
GCCTACCCGCACCAGCTTTCCGGCGGCATGCGCCAGCGCGTCGCCATTGCCCGCGCGCTGGTCAACCAGCCGCGCATCCTGCTGATGGACGAGCCCTTCGGTGCACTCGATGCCCAGACGCGCTGCCGCATGCAATCGCATCTGCTCGATATCTGGCGCAACATCGATGTCACCATTCTGTTCATCACCCACGATCTCGACGAAGCGATTTATCTCGCCGACCGCATTCTGGTACTCAAGGCGCATCCGGGCGAAGTGCAGGAGTTGATCGAAGTGCCGGTGCCGCGGCCGCGCTCATCGGCGCAGTTCACCAGCGCCGAGTTCATTGCCACCAAGGCGAGGCTCGATGCGCTGATTCACCCGCCGCTTGAAGAGCGGGCGGAAGAAGATCAGGTGGTGAAGCCACATCTGATCCGGCTCACCAACGTTCACGACAACGTCGAGTAGGAGCAAACGATGCGCTGGTCCGATCTCACCTGGTCCGAACTGCCTGCCGTGCTCGAGCGCGCCGGGCAGGCCGCCATGCTGCCGGTGGGCGCCACCGAACAACACGGGCCGCATCTGGGCTGCGGCGTCGATTCGGTGATTGCCGAACAGCTCTGTGCCGCAGTTACGGCCAGGACCGGCGTACCGATGTTGCCGACGCTGCCCTACGGCTGTTCGCTCGGTCACAGCCGGCGCTGGCCGGGCACCATCGCGCTGACGCCGCCGCTGCTGATTGAACTGGTCAGGCAGATCGGCGACTGGGCCTACCACAGCGGCGTGCGCCGCTTGTTCATCGTCAATGCCCACGTCACCAATGCCGCACCGTTGCGTTGTGCGCTGGAGATGCTGCGCGCCGAACACGATGACCTGATGGTGGCGGTGCTCAATACCGCGACCCTGAGCCAACGCGTGCGTGAATTTCATTGCGCCGATGCGGCCGACTGGCACGCCAATGATGCCGAGACTTCGCTGATGCTGGCGATCGCCCCCGCGGGGGTGCGCCCCGACAAGCTGGCCGAGGCCGACGATCCGGACCGCACCGGCGGCTGCATTTTCGCCCATCCGGTCAATCGCACCAGCCTCAACGGCGTCACCGGTACGCCCAGCATTGCCACCGCCGGCAAGGGCCGGCAATGGTTCGACTGGTTGGTGGAAGACCTCAGCGAACTGGTGCAAAAAGGCAGCCGGGAAAACCCGCCGCTTGAACATTCCTATTTCAACCACACATGAAAGAGTCACCATGAATGCCCCCCACGACAACACGCTTCTGCAACAGGACCTGATCGACAAAGGTGTGAAGTACTGCATCGGCGCCTACGTCGATATTCACGGCGTACCTAAAGCCAAGGTGGTGCCCATTTCGCACCTCGGTCAGATGGCCAAGGGGTCCGAGCGCTACACCGGCTATGCGCTGGACGGCCTCGGTCAGGCGCCCAATGACGACGAGATCACTTCGGTGCCCGACTTCAGCCGCCTGATCCAGTTACCCTGGGAACCGAAGATCGCGTGGATTCCCGCCGACAATCATTTTCAGGGCAAGCCCTACGCGCTCAATACCCGCGTCGCGTTGCAGAACCAGTTGGCCGCAGCGGCCAAGCTCGGCTTCGGCATGAACTTGGGTATCGAGTGTGAGATTTTTCTGCTGCGACAGAACGCCGACGGCAGCCTGTCGGTGCCCGACCCGGAAGACAAACTGACCAAGTCCTGCTACGACGTGCGCGGCTTCACCAACAGCTTCGGCTGGCTCGACAAAATGGCAACCGCCATGAACGGGCTCGGCTGGGATTTGTATTCCTTCGATCACGAAGACGCCAATGGACAGTTCGAGTTTGACTTCAATTACGCCGACGCGCTCACCACCTGCGACCGCCTCACCTTCTTCCGCTTCATGGCCAAGCACTACGCCAAGGAAGAGGGGCTGCTCGCCACCATGATGCCCAAGCCCTTCGCCGACAAGACCGGCAATGGCGCGCACTTCAACATGTCGCTCTACGCGCTGGAGAATGGCGCGAATCTGTTCGCCTGCGACCCCAGCGAAGATCCGCGCGGCATCGGCCTGACCAAGCTCGGTTACCAGTTTGTCGCCGGCATCCTCAAGCATGGCCGCGCGCTGTGCGCTGTCTTTGCACCGACGGTGAACAGTTACAAGCGGCTGGTGCGGCGTGGCGCCATGAGTTATTTCTCGTGGGCGCCGGTGTTCAATTCCTATGGCTCCAACAATCGCACCAACTCGGTCCGCATTCCGGCCGGTGGCGGGCGCTGCGAATCACGCAATGCCGACGGCGCCGTGAATCCGTATCTGGCCGCAACCTTGGCCCTCGCGGCGGGCCTGGAAGGCATTCGTGAAGGACTCGATCCGGGCAAGCCCAACGAAGACAACCTCTATGATATCGGCGAGGCGGAGCGCCGCGCGCGCGGCATCGAGTTCCTGCCGCAGACATTGCAGGAAGCGGTCGCCGCCTTCGCCGCCGATCCGCTGGTGGAGGCCGTGCTCGGCAAGGAATTGAAGGACGAGTTCATCCGCTACAAGACCGAGGAGTGGGAGGCCTACCATCTCAGCGTCAGTCGCTGGGAGATCGAGCGCTACAGCTACATGTTTTAGCAGAACACACGATGAGGACTTCAATGACGGGAAAAGCACAGGTGCACCAACAAGGGGAGACTCCCCTTGTATATTCCCCCGGATGGGAACAAGGGGGCACGCCCCCTTGTCGTGCCCACGGTCGGCTTTGCACAGCCGACCGGCTGCGGCGGAGCAGAGCGGTGCTCCGCGAAACCCCGCCTTCGCCCCCGCAGCGTTTGCGCTATTGAGATTGTCTAAGCCGATGAAAAAAAATACCAGGGAGAAAATTTCCAGCCGGGTCAGCCGCGTCAGCATTTCACTGCCGCCGCATCTGCTGACCGAGCTGGATCGCATGGTGGATAGCCGCGGCTACGGCAGCCGCTCGCAGGCCATCGGCGACATGGTCAACTACCAGCTCGCCGAGCACAAGCGCACGCTCGGCAATGAGGTGATGGTTGGCACCATCACGCTGCTCTATGATCGCCTGACCCGCGGCTTGCAGAAAAAACTGGCCGATCTGCAATACAAATATATCGACGAAGTCATCAGCTCCCTGCACGTGCATCTGACCGAGGATCAACTGCTGGAGGTCATCCTCGTGCAGGGCCCCGCCGACGAGTTGCAGGAAATCGCCAACGAGCTGATCACCCTGCGCGGCATCATCACCGGCCGCCTGCAGTTGCTCGCCGCAGCCATCCCGCCGGTGCATCCGCTGCCAGCCGGCAAAGTCGCCGCCAAGCTGAGTGACGTTTCACGCAAAGCCAGGCCAAAGAAAATATGACTGCCGCAAATCTGATTCCGACCGGCAGCCTGCTCTGGGAGCACACAGTGCCTGCCGGTACCCACTGGTCCGGCCTGCTGCGTCGGGGCACGGCCTTGCGCCTGATCGATGTTTCCGGCGGCGCCAACTGCTCGGTGATTTTCTTCAACCCCGAAGAGAAGCTGGAGCGCTACAACATGCCCGACACGCTCAAGGCCCAGCACAGCGGCATGCTCACGCGCGGCCACTGCCTTTACTCCGACATGGGCCGCATCTTCTGCTCCATCATCAGCGACACGGTTGGCTGGCACGATCCGTTGTGCGGCGTTGCCGATGCCGCGATGTCATTGGCCAGGTATGGCGAATCGCATTACCAGCAGCAGCGCAACGAGATGGTGCGCAACGGCCGCGATTCGCTGCTGGTGGAATTGGGCAAGTATGGTTTGGGCAAGCGTGACCTGGGACCGACGGTAAATTTTTTCAGCAAGGTCAGC
>JAYUFR010000230.1:0-3818 GCA_043738625.1 Sterolibacteriaceae bacterium | reverse complement strand
CTACATGCGTGCCATCAACGACAAGGTGACGCAGGAACAGTTACGCCTCGCCGCCGAAAACAAACTCAAGACCGTCGAAGCCGAGCAAAAACAAAAAGTGGCCATTGCCGAAGCCGAAGCCAAAGCCACAGTGGCCACCGCGACCGCACAAGCCGAATCGATCCGCGTGCAAAGCAACGCACTGGCGCAGAGCAAGGAAATCCTGGATTTGAAACGCATCGAAGTCGAGCGCATCAAGGCCGAGAAGTGGGACGGCAGGCTGCCACAGAATATTTATGCCGGCGCGCCGATTCCGTTCTTGCAGGTCGGGAAGTGATCGCCAGCGTCTGAATTCACCGGCGGAGCGCCGCAGGCACGGAGTCCGTATGAACCTGCGGGTTAACCATGATTTGCGTCGGGAACTTCTCGTATTCAACTTTCACACTCCCAACTTGTGGCTCGGAGCGGAAGACGCGGACACGGCTGTGGTGAGAGATGACTAACGTGTCTTGTGATCGCCAATGAAGCTTAACCTCTCGGTTGTTATCGGGGTCTGATAGTGAATGCTTGGGGTCTTGATCAATGACAAACGTATTCCCTGAGTTATTGCCGAGCCAAGACCACCAATGAAAAACTGACACCTGAGTACTAAACGCGGTCGTCGCGCCACAGTCACGCCTAAATACCACTGCCTTGAACTCCTTCGCTGGCGAGTAGTGCTCAGACAACAACTCGTTTCCACACATTGAGTCAAAGAACAGGTACAGCGCCGCAAGTGGCACTAATAACAACGCTGCGCCTAGCCCAGACGTGGACTTTAGGAATCGTGAAAGGCTAGCTATGATCATGTCTACTAAAGTAGACATGATCAAAAGTGGCCACATCCAGGAATATCAATTTACGTCTCTTGTTGATAACTGGTATTCAGCATACGCATCATCAATGCCCGTGTCCATTGCACGTACCCAACTCCCTCTGCGCCACCGAGCACGCGGAAAGCCGAAGGACCAGGTTGATTTCCTCATCAATCATGGGCCAAGACTCGGCGTGACCGATTTTTTTCAGCACGGAGTGGGATCATCGCAACATTCGTCATTACGCGATCAATTCAGAAAGCCTTCGGTAGCCCCGCCTGTTTCAGCACGCCGTTCGCGGTATGGCGCGACTTGATTTTCTGATCTACCGGAAAACGGATGCCAGTAATTGGTGAATACCAGATGTCGTGATCTCCCTTGCCGGTGCGCTCAAAACGGCAACCGGCATCATGCAGGAGACGCTTTAATTCCGGAATGAAACTTCCACCCATCAGGCAACGCGGCGGGTATTCTGAAAGCGGCGGGTGAGCAACTCAAAGGGAACCGTGGTATCAGGAAATCCGTTGGCTTCAAGCAATTCCGGAATCAGGGTTTCCAGCTTCGAGATCAGCGCTTCGACGGTATCGGCTTCGGTGACCAAGCCCGGTACATCGTCCGACGTCGCTACCCAGACCTCGGCTTCGGCATCCCATTCGCCACGAACAAAAAGCGGTTGCATCGCGATCTCCTTTTGCGACATTGGTCCCATTATAGGTCCATGGCATCACAGACTATCGCATCAATCACCGCGATAAAACCATGGCCATGCCACGTACTCACATCAGCAACATCATCGGCAGTTGAAGGCGTGCGCCCTCCAACAGCCGCACCAGCACCTGGATTACCAGCAGCAAGGCGATGGGGGAAAGGTCGACGCCGCCGATGGGCGGGATGATTTTCTGGAAAGGCCGCAGCAGCGGCTGGGTGACGGAGAACAGCAGTGGCGCCATGGGTGCGTAAGGATTTACCCACGACAGGATGGCGCTGACAATGACTGCGGCTTCCACCAGATAGCAGGCGATCTTCAGTGTCTCCAGCAGCGCGATGATGACGAGGACGCCAATGGTGGCCCCGCTGGTCGGAACGCCCTGGGTGATGAGCATGCCGATGGCGAGGTAAAGCAATTGCACCAGCCAGGCCAACACCAGGCTGGGCAGATCCAGCCCCCATGCGCTGGGGATGATGCGCCGCGCCGGTCGCACCGCCCAGTCGGTCATGGCGATGGTGAACTGGCCCAGCGGATTGCGAAACGACACCCGCGCCCATTGCATGACAAAGCGGGCCAGCAACGCAAAAGTCAGAAAACTGGCGGCGGTCTCGACGATCAACATCAGTAGTTGAACAAACATTATCCTTTCCCCAGTTCGTCGCCGAGCTCACGGCTGCGGTCGTTCGCGGCCTTGATGGCGCGGATGATGGTTTCCTTGAGATGATCTTTCGCCATGCTGGCGAGTGCCGCTGCGGTGGTGCCGCCCTTTGAGGTCACCCGCTGGCGCAACACGGAAACATCATCCGGGCTTTGTGCAGCAAGCTTTGCCGCGCCGAGCATGGTTTCGATGGCCAATTTGTTGGCGGTATCGGCCGGCAGGCCAAGTTCGAGGCCGGCATCGCGCAACGCTTCGATGAAATAGAAGACGTACGCCGGGCCACTGCCGGACACGGCCGTGATGGCATCCATTTGCGCTTCGTCGGAAATCCACAGCGTTTGCCCGACCGCGCCGAGGACTTTTTCCGCTGCGGCGCGACCTGCATCATCGACTCCCGCGCCAGCCCACAAGCCGCTGATTCCGGCACCGATCAGAGCCGGCGTGTTGGGCATGACGCGCACCAGCCGTGCGTAGTTGCCCAGCCAGCGGCCAAGGTCGGCGAGGCGCACGCCAGCGGCGATGCTGATCACCAGTTGCCGTTCAAGTTTGCCGGAAAGGGGCGCAACGGCTTCGCGCTGTTGCTGCGGCTTGACCGCCAGCACCAGCACGTCGCACTCCAGCGCTGACGTGTCAATGATCGCCACACAGCGCACGCCAAAGTCCGCAGCCAATTGTTCGCGATTGGCTGCGATCGGCTCCACGACCTGAATCGCGCTGGCAGCAAAGCCCTGCTGGCAAAGGCCGCCGATGATGGCATTGGCCATGTTGCCGCCGCCAAGAAATGTAATCTTCATTCGTAAAACCCTTTCACCGCAGAGGACGCGGAGGACACAGAGGAACCCATTAATCTGTACGCTTTCCTCCGCGTCCTCTGTGTCCTCTGTGGTTAATCGATTTTTATCCGTTCGCCAAAAATTGCCGTACCAACCCGCACGATGGTCGCCCCTTCGGCGATGGCGATTTCCAGATCATGCGACATGCCCATCGACAGGGTATCAAGCTTGAGGCCGGTCGCGTTGATCCGCTCAAGCAACTGCCGCAGGGCGGCGAAGCGCGACGCCAGCAATGCCGCGTCGTCTGTGGCTTCAGGCACCGCCATCAATCCGCGCAACTGCAAGTGCGGCAGGCCGTTGATGGCGCGGGCCAGCGCCAGCGCTTCTTCCGGCGCGCAGCCACTTTTGCTGTGCTCGCCGCTCACATTCACCTGTATGCAGGTCTGCAACGGTGCCATTGCAGCCGGCCGTTGCGCAGACAAGCGTCCGGCGATCTTGATGCGATCCACGCCATGCACCCAGTCAAAGTTTTCCGCCACTGCACGCGTCTTGTTGCTTTGCAACGGACCGATGAAATGCCACTCTGCTTTCAGGTCTTGCAGGGCCTGGATTTTCTCCAGCGCCTCCTGAATATAATTCTCGCCGAAGGCATGCTGCCCGGCGGCTGCCGCGGCCCGAATTGCGGGCGCCGGCCAGGTTTTGCTGACCGCCAGCAAGGCCACGCTTTCGGGGCGCCGACCGACCGCTGCGCAGGCCACCGCGATGCGTTCGCCGACAGCTTGCAAGTTGGCCAAGATTGTTGTCATATAGCGGCTTTGAAGTATAGCGTAACACCTCAGGGAACC
>JAYUFR010000229.1:0-11462 GCA_043738625.1 Sterolibacteriaceae bacterium | reverse complement strand
AGCGGAATGAAATTCGGTTCGGAATGCTCGGAATGATCGGCCACGTGGAATTCCCATCGTACAAAAATTAAAGGTGCCGAATTATAGCCAATTCCCCCAAGCAGCGGCGCCACAAAGGGATTCCGCGTGCGGGGGGTAACCGGTACAATCATGCACCATGCGCCCGTAGCTCAGCTGGATAGAGTACTGCCCTCCGAAGGCAGGGGTCGCCCGTTCGAATCGGGCCGGGCGCACCAAAAGTTTAAATTTATCAAGAGGGAGAGTCTCATGCGCATGATGCAAGAGTTCCGCGAATTCGCGGTCAAGGGCAACGTGATGGACCTCGCGATTGGGGTGATCATCGGTGCTGCGTTCGGCAAGATTGTCGACTCGATGGTTAACGATCTGATCATGCCTGTTGTTGGCGCGGTTGTTGGCAACCTCGATTTTTCCAATATGTTCCTGGTCCTCGGCAAGAACCCGAATAACCTTGCCGTGCTTGCCGACCTCAAGAAGGCCGGGGTTCCGGTGTTAGCCTACGGCAGCTTCATCACGGTGGCGGTTAACTTTATCATTCTGGCGTTTATCATTTTCATTATGGTGAAACAGATCAACCGCCTCAAACGCTCCGAGCCCGTCGCGCCGCCGGCAACCCCGGAAGACGTGGTCCTGCTGCGTGAGATTCGCGATTCCCTGCGCAAGTAAGGCGCGGTAGGCGTGGCGTGACCAATGCTGAGCGGAACGCCATGAAACCCTACAAAATTGTCATCATCATTGGCGGCGGCCTGCTGTTGCTGGTCGCCGGCAGCATTGGCTTGATCGCCGCCACCGTTGATGCCAACATGCTCAAGCACGAGTTGTCGCGCATCGTGATGGAAAAGAAGCAACGCAAACTCACCATCGATGGCGAGGCGTCGTTGTCGTTTTTCCCCAGCCTGGGGGTCAAACTCGGCAAGGTATCACTCTCGGAACACAGCTCCGACGCCGGGTTTGCCGCGTTTGATGCGGCACGGGTTTCGCTACAGGTGATTCCGCTGCTGTCGAAAAAATTCGTCGTGGATCGGATCGAACTCGATGGCGTCAAAGCCACGCTGATCCGGCACCAGGATGGCAGCCTCAATATCGCCGATCTGATGTCCACGGAGAAGGACAACAATGGCATGGTGAAGTTCGATATCGCTGCTGTGCGTATCGCCAATGCGCAACTGGACTGGCGCGACGAACAGACCGGACAACAACTCACCTTGTCCGGTCTCATGCTGACGACCGACCATGTGTCCAACGCCGCCAGCGGCAGCATGACCTTGTCCACCCGCATGTTGAGCGAAAAGCCGAAGACCGACGCCACGTTCCGGCTGGCCGCCAAATACGACTACGATCTCGACAGCAAGCGCTACAGCCTCGCCGCGCTGGATGCCGAACTGAAGGGCAAGCAGGGTGCAGATGATTTCATGGTCAAGCTGGAGGTACCCAAGCTCGCAATGGGCGGTGACAAAGTTGACGCTGAACGCATCAGCCTGAGCGCCAGCCTTGCCGGCAGCGGGCGCAACGTGGCGGCGAAGTTGACCCTTTCGGGTTTCGCAGGCAACACCCAAGCGCTGAAGGCGGACAAGCTGGCGCTGGACCTCAATGCCACGGTGGGCGATGCCAGCGTCAAAGGTGTGCTCGAAACGCCGCTCACTGCCAACCTGCAAACCCAAGTCATCGACTTGCCAAAAATCAGCGGCGGGTTTGACATCGCTTCTCCCGCGATGCCCATGAAGCAGCTCAAGCTGCCGGTGACCGGCCAACTCAAGGCGGATCTCCTCAAACAAAACGCCAGCGCTGAAATTGCCACCCAATTCGACGAAAGCCATCTCCGCGCCGGCATTAAGGTGAGAAAGTTCACGCCGGTGGCATTCGGCTTCGACCTCGATATCGACAAACTCAATGTCGACAAGTACCTGCCGCCCGCCGACAAGAGCGCCGCAACGGGCAAGGCGCCGGCCGCTGCAGCGGCGGATGACCGCATCAATCTTTCCGCGCTGCGGGCGCTCAACCTGAATGGCGCGGTGCACATCGGCAACCTGCAGGTGAACAACATCAAGGCCGCCAATGTTCGACTCAACCTCAAGGCCGCCGACGGCAAACTCGATGTCACGCCGCATGCGGCCAATCTCTATGACGGCACGCTGTCAGGCAGTCTCTCGGTCGACGCCGACGGCAATCGCATCGCGTTAAAGGAAAACCTCAGTGGTGTTCGCATCAATCCATTGATGAAGGACGCGGTGGACAAAGACCTGATCGAAGGCCAGGGCAACATCGTGCTGGACTTGAACGCGCACGGTGACACTGTCACAGCAATGAAGAAGGCGCTGAGCGGTTCGGCGCGGCTTGCGTTGAAAGACGGCGCCATCAAGGGCATCGACCTGGCCAAGACACTGCGTGACCTGAAGGCGAAGATGTCGGCCAAGCAGGGCGCCGTGCAGCAGGCCAATGCGGTCGAAAAAACCGATTTCTCCGCGCTTTCGGCATCCTTCACCATCGCCAACGGCGTCGCCCATAATGACGACCTTGCCGCCAAGTCGCCATTCCTGCGCCTGACTGGCAGCGGCGATATCGATGTCGGCAACGGCCGCATGAACTATCTCGCCAAAGCGGCCATTGTGTCGACCGCTGCCGGCCAGGGCGGCAAGGAGCTGGAATCACTCAAGGGGCTGACCGTGCCGGTACGCGTCAGCGGGCCATTTGCCAGCCTCTCTTACCAACTCGAATTCGGCAGCCTGGTGCAGGATGCAGCCCAGGCCAAAGTGGAAGAAAAGAAGCAGGAAATTCAGCAGAAGCTGCAAGATGGCATCAAAGACCAACTGAAAGGGCTTTTTGGAAAGTGAGCGGAAAATGAGCCAGAACAGCAACGACCTCAGCCAGTTGTTCGAGAACAATCGCGCTTGGGCCGATGCCATGCGCGCCGGTGATCGCGAGTTCTTCAGCAAACTTGCCCACCTGCAAGCGCCGGAGTATTTGTGGATTGGTTGTTCCGACTCGCGCGTGCCGGCCAACGAAATCACCGGGCTGATGCCTGGCGAAGTTTTTGTCCATCGCAATGTCGGTAACGTGGTGGTGCACACCGATCTCAACTGTCTGTCAGTCATGCAGTTCGCCATTGATGTGCTGAAGGTGCGCCATGTCATGGTGGTCGGCCACTACGGCTGTGGTGGTGTCAAGGCCGCACTGGAAGAACAGCGGCTGGGTCTTGTCGACAACTGGCTGCGTCACATTCAGGACGTGCATGGCAAACATCGCGAGCTGGTGTCGAATGCGCCGGCCGAAACCCGTATCGATCGTCTGTGCGAACTCAACGTGGTGGAGCAGGTGGTGAATGTCGCCGAGACCAGCATCGTGCGCGATGCCTGGGCGCGCGGTCAGGCGCTGGCGATTCATGGCTGGATCTATCGTCTCTCTGATGGCTTGTTGCGCGACGTCGGAATTCTCGCCGCCTCGGCTGCGGAACTGCAGAGTACCTATGTGTCCGCAGTTACGCGGATTGCGCGCGGCGGTTGCTGATTAATTCGGCCTGCGGCGGGTGCCCAGAAACGTGGGGAAAACCCTGATCTGATCGGAACTTTCGTCACCATCGTGGTGGCATAACATCGTTGCACGATGTTTGAAGTCAATGTCCGACGATGATCGATATTCCAGCGCTCGTGGTGCGCGACGGAATTCTCGTGGCCGCATGGCTGACCGCCGTTTATCTTGTTTTCACACTACTGAGTCTTGCGCAGTTGGGCCGGCAAAATGGTTTGCAGGGGAGTGCGCAGCCCGCCTTTACAGCACCCGTATCCGGATCAACGCAAGCGCCCTGGATGGCATCCATGGACGCGAAGATCGGCCCGCAAACCCCACGCGTATCGCCACGCTACGAAGTTGCCGTGAGCCTTGCCTTCCAGGGATTCGATGTGGCCAGTATCGCCCGCCGCTGCGACATCTCGATCGCAGAAGCCAGATTGGTTGCAACGCTGGCCCAGCGCTATCAGGGCCTGGAAAAAAATGTGGAGGAGTGGCATGGAAGACCGCACGGAACACGCGTCGCGGCCTGAGCATCGTATTGATCCCGAACTGCGCCAGCGCCTGATCACGCGCATCGCGATGGCGGGGGTCGCCATCGCCGCGTTGTTGGGTGGCCTGGCGGTGATCGACAGGTATTACGTGCCGCCACCGACCCCGGTGCCGCACGCTTTGAAAGCATCGCTGACGCCGCCATCGATCAAGCCGCCAGCAGTACCACCCGCCGTTGCGCCGATGGTTGCTGCAGCTGTGCCTGAAACATCTGCCGAGCCGGAACAGAGTTCATCGCCGACCATTACCCAGGCTGCGGGATCGCGTTCGACGGAAGCGACCAGGCAGATAGAGACACCCAGACCTGTAGCCGCCACTCCAGTACTTCCACCCCAACCTGTTCCAGCCAAAACACCCGTCGCGGAGGATGATCGCCCATTACCGAAAGTGACAGAGGCGCTCGCGGCAGCAGCCAAACCTTTGGCCCGCGAAAACAGTGCGCCGAAGCAGTTCGTATTTCAGATGGGGATATTCAACGATGTTGCCAATGCCCAGCGCCTCAACGAGAAACTGAAGGAGGGCGGCGTCCCGAGCCGCATCGAGGCGCGCGTCCAGGTCGGCCCTTTCAAAACCCGTGAGGAAGCCGAAGCTGCGCGCAAGAAGCTGATAGAGTTGGGCATCAAACCGGGAACGCTGATGCCGGTCAGGAAGTGATGCGTTATCCTGACGCTTGAACGCAGATTCCCTGCCGCAGGGATTGCAAACTACAGGACAGAAATTTGCCATGCGCAAGAAAACCATTTCCACACCCGCCGCACCGGCGGCCATTGGACCTTACTCGCAAGCAGTTCAGGTCGGCAACACGCTCTATCTGTCGGGCCAGATCGGCCTTGATCCTGCCACCATGCAGATGGTCGACGGTATCGACGCGCAGATCTTGCGTGTCTTCGACAATCTAAAAGCAGTCGCCGAAGCCGCAGGTGCGACGCTCGGCGATGCGGTCAAATTCAACATTTACCTGACCGACCTTGCCAACTTTGCCAAGGTGAATGAAGTCATGGCGCGCTATGTCACCCCACCCTATCCGGCGCGCGCTGCGGTCGGCGTCAAGGAATTGCCGCGCGGCGCGCTGGTTGAGGCGGACGCCATCCTCTTTGTCGGCTGACGGAAAAAAATCTGGCGGAATACCTGGCGTCGCCCCGGTGTTGGCGGGCAAGCTGGAAAAGCTCGGGCTGCGCTCCGACAACGATCTGATCCTGCATCTACCGCTGCGCTATGAAGACGAGACCCGCATCACCGCCGTGTGTGACGCACTACCCGACGTTGCCGCACAGTTTGAAGTGGCGGTAGTGTCGTCCGAGATCGCGTTCCGTCCGCGCCGGCAGTTGGTGTGTCGGGCGCAGGACGCAAGTGGTGAACTCATCCTGCGTTTTCTCAATTTCTATCCGAGCCAGCAGAAAGTATTGCAACCCGACACACGCTTGCGCGTGTTCGGCGAAGTGCGTGGCGGTTTTTTCGGCACCGAAATGATTCACCCGCGTTTCCACGCCATACGCGACGGCGAGCTGCTGCCGGAGGCGTTGACACCGGTCTATCCAACGACCGCCGGTGTCGGCCAGGGCACGCTGCGCAAGCTGATCGCCGCGGCGCTGACGCGGGCCGATCTGGCCGACACTCTGCCCGAGTCCGTGCGTACGCAGATGAAGCTCGCGGATTTCGGCGACAGCCTGCGTACCCTGCACCATCCACCGCCGGTCAATGATATCGAGAGCATCGAAAGCCGAACCAAACCCGCATGGCGGCGCATTTGCTTCGATGAACTTCTGGCCCAACAGCTCTCGTTGCGGCGCGCCCATGCCGCACGTCAGGCACGCGGCGCCCCGGTGTTTCATGGTGCCGGGGCATTGACCAAACGCTTGCTGGCAAGCCTGCCGTTCCGTCTTACAAAAGCGCAGCAGCGCGTGTGGACAGAGATCGCGGCCGATCTTGCGCAGCCTCACCCCATGCAGCGCCTGTTGCAGGGTGACGTCGGCAGTGGCAAAACCATTGTCGCTGCACTGGCGATGTTGCAGGCGGCAGAAAACGGTTTTCAGGCGGCGCTGATGGCGCCGACGGAAATTCTCGCCGAGCAGCACTACCGCAAGCTGGCTGGCTGGTTGGCGCCGCTGGGTATTGGTGTTGCCTGGATGGCGAGCAGTTTGAAGAAAAAGGACAAGGCCGCCATGGCGCAGCTTATCGCCAGTGGCGAAGCGCCGATCGTGGTGGGTACGCACGCGCTGATTGAAGACGACGTCGCGTTCCACCGGCTGGGCCTCGCCATCGTCGACGAACAACACCGCTTCGGTGTACGCCAGCGCCTGGCGCTCACGCAAAAGGCCGGATCGCGCCGGGCCGTCCCCAGCGAGCCGCGCACCCCTGTGGGGGGCAGCGAGCCGATGTTGCGAGCGTGGGGGGCCAATACTGTGCCGCATCAGCTCACCATGTCGGCCACGCCCATCCCGCGCACCCTGGCCATGAGCTACTACGCCGACCTCGATGTATCGGCCATCGATGAGTTGCCGCCGGGCCGAACGCCAGTACTGACCAAGCTGGTATCCGCAGCGCGCCGCAACGAAGTGACCAGCCGTGTGCGCGATGCCTGCCGTGGCGGACGCCAGGTCTACTGGGTCTGCCCGCTGATCGAGGAATCGGAAACTCTGCAACTAAAAACCGCAGAGGAAACCTTCCAACATCTGACGTGCGACCTGCCCGAGCTGCGCATCGGTCTGGTTCATGGCCGTCTCAAATCGGATGAGAAAGCGCGGGTGATGGCAGCCTTCGTCGCCGGCGAGGTCCAGGTGCTGGTCGCGACGACGGTCATCGAAGTCGGCGTCGACGTGCCCAATGCCAGCCTGATGGTGATCGAACATGCCGAGCGTTTCGGCCTTGCGCAACTGCACCAGTTGCGCGGCCGTGTCGGGCGCGGCGCGCATGCGTCGGCCTGCATCCTGCTCTTTGCGCGACCGCTCTCGGAGAACGCGCGGCAACGACTCAAAATCATCTTTGAAAACAGCGACGGTTTCGAAATCGCACGTCAGGATCTGGCGCTGCGCGGCCCCGGCGAATTCATCGGCGCGCGCCAGAGCGGCATGCCGCTGCTGCGTTACGCCGATCTCGACGACACAATGCTGGTGGAGCAAGCGCGCAGCAGCGCCGAGTCCATGTTGCGTGACCAGCCCGATCTTGCCTCGGCGCACTTACTGCGTTGGCTGGGTTCCAGAGACGAAATGTTGAAAGCCTAGAAAATTCTGCTTGACAATATAAAACGATATAACTAACCTTATCGACATGAAAAGAAATTACAACCGCGCCATGCCCGCCGAGTGGAAGGGTATGTCCAAGGTATTTACCGCCCTCGGCGATGGGCATCGGCAACGTATCTTGTTGCTGTTCGAGGCCGGCGAACACCTGAACGTGGGGCAAATCGCCGATGTCTCGACACTGACACGGTCTACGGTGTCACATCATCTGAAAATCCTGCGTGAGGCCAATGTGCTGTTGACCGAGAAGATCGGCAAGGAAGTTTATTTTTGGATCAACAAACCATTTCTTGAATTAACCCTGGGCAATGTCCTCGCCTACGTCAGCGAATCAACCTGACCGATCTGTTTTTTTACCTTATATAACGATATAACTAGTCATTTGATTGCGTTTATCGGGTTTAACGACTATAGTGCTCATTCAGGGAAGGGAAACCAATGAAGACTGCCGTTCGTAACATCCTGCGTATTGTTTTGCGTCCGCTGGCGCGCCTGTTGTTCCGCCTGCGTGTGGTGGGCGATCCCGCCGCATTTCGAGCTCACCGATTGCTGATCATCGCCAACCATGAGTCATTCCTCGATGGTCTCTTGTTGGGGCTGTTTCTGCCGCTGGATCCGGTTTTTGTGGTGCATACCGGGGTGGTGCGCAATTTCTTCTTTCGCATGCTGTTGTGGCAGGTCGATTACCTGGCGGTGGATCCAACCAGCCCGATGGCGATGAAGAAAGTTATCCGACTGGTGGAGTCGGGACGGCCGGTAGTGATCTTTCCCGAAGGACGAATTACCTTGACCGGCAACCTGATGAAAGTTTACGAAGGTCCCGCCTTTGTTGCCGCCAAGACCGGCGCGACCCTGGTGCCAGTGCGGTTGGATGGTCCTTCGCGCAGTTATTTTTCGCGCGTTTCCGGAAAATATCCAAAGCGCTTGTTGCCGAAAATCACGCTCACGATACTTCCGGCCACCACGCTGCCCATGCCTGAAGCTGCAACCGCCAAATTGCGCCGGCGCAAGGCCGGAGAGGCAATGCGCAAGTTGATGCAGGAAATGTTGTTCGCTTCACATCCCAAACAGACCCTGTTCTCGGCACTGGTCGATGCTGCGGAAATATTCGGCCGCAAACGGCGACTGGTCGAGGACATGAAACAGATCGAATATTCCTACAATGACCTGCTGAAAATGACCTTGATGCTGGGCCGCCTGGCGGAGCGCGCAACCGGAGATGGAGAGCGGGTCGGGATCCTGCTGCCGAATGTGGCGCCGACGCTGGGTCTGATCTTCGGTCTCACCGCCAGAGGCCGAGTACCCAACATGCTCAATTACACCGCCGGTACCGACGGCATGCAGGCTGCATGCGTGGCGGCCCGCATTCAAACCATCATCACCTCGCGCGTATTTCTGCTGCAAGGCAAGCTGACTGAAAAGGTGGCAGCGCTAACAGGAATCCATCTCGTTTATCTCGAAGATCTGCTGGCAAAAGTCAGTCTGGGCGACAAGCTCTGGCTGATTCTCTATGCGCTCAGGTTTCCGCGCAGCTTCGAAAATGTCGCGACACCGGAAGACACCGCCGTGGTGTTGTTTACCTCCGGCTCCGAAGGCAAGCCCAAGGGCGTGGTGCTGTCGCATCGGGCGCTGCTCGCCAATATCGCCCAGATCCGCGCGGTGATCGACTTTTCGGTGGACGACAAGGTGCTCAACGCCCTGCCCATCTTTCATTCCTTCGGACTTACCGCAGGCGCGTTGCTGCCGGTGCTGACCGGCGCCAATCTGTTTCTCTATCCCACGCCGCTGCACTACCGCATCATTCCCGAGCTGGCGTATGACCGCGGTTGTACGGTGTTGTTCGGCACCAGCACCTTTCTCGGCAACTACGCCAAGTTCGCCCATCCGTATGATTTCTATCGTTTGCGTTATGTCATCGCCGGGGCGGAAAAACTTTCAGAGGCAGTGCGCGAGCAGTGGTTCGAAAAATTTGGCCTGCGTATTTTTGAAGGTTACGGTGCAACGGAAACGGCGCCAGTGCTGGCGGTCAATACGCCGATGGCCTACCGCAGCGGCACCGTCGGCCAGTTGCTGCCGGGGGTGGAAGCCAAATTGGAAACGGTCCCCGGCATCGACAATGGCGGTTTGCTGCACGTACGCGGTCCCAATGTCATGTCTGGCTATTACCGCTATGAAAAACCGGGCGAGATCGAGCCCCCACAATCGGAAATGGGCGTCGGCTGGTACAACACCGGCGACATCGTAAATTTCGACGACGACGGCTTCCTCAAAATCGTCGGCCGCGTCAAACGCTTCGCCAAAGTGGCGGGAGAAATGGTGTCCCTCGAAGTTGTGGAAAAAATGGCGGTCGCCGCATCGGCCGGTTTTGCCCACGCCGCCTCAAGTCAGGCCGATCCGCAACGCGGCGAGACCATCGTGTTGTTCACCACCGATGCCGGACTCTCACGCGACCAGTTGCAAGTGGTCGCCAGGGACAAGGGTTGGCCGGAGCTGGCGGTGCCACGCAAGATAGTGCGCGTAGATTCCCTGCCCTTGCTCGGGACCGGAAAGCTTGATTACGTGATGTTAAAGACTTGGGCCGAGCAAGCGTGAAAACCCTATCTTTCCTGTCCCGGCACTGCGATACACCTTTGACTAGAGGGGATAAGTCATGAGCAACCAGTTCCAATTGATGAAGGAACGTCGCTTCCGGCCTTTCTTTTTCACGCAGTTTCTCGGCGCCTTCAACGACAATGTGTTCAAGACGGCGCTGATCACGCTCGTGACTTTCCGCGCCGGACAACTCACCAACATCGATGGCAAGATATTGGCAACCCTGTTACCGGGGCTGTTCATCCTGCCCTTCTTTTTGTTTTCCGCGACCAGCGGACAACTCGCCGACAAGCTGGAGAAGTCGCTCATCGCGCGCGGCGTGAAGCTTTTTGAAATTGGTGTGATGGTGATTGCGGCCTGGGGCTTTCTCACCAACAGTCTGTGGCTGCTGGTGACGGCGCTTTTCTGCATGGGTTTGCACTCGACCGTGTTCGGCCCGGTGAAATATGCCTATCTGCCGCAGCACCTGAAACAGGAAGAACTGATTGGCGGCAATGGCATGGTCGAAATGGGCAGCTTCGTCGCCATCCTGCTGGGTGAAGTCCTTGGCGCCTGGCTCGCCACCACCCATAACGGCAACGTCATCACCTCGATTGCCATCATTAGCCTGGCTGTCATCGGCTGGTCGGTGAGCCGTGGCATTCCCCTGTCACCGGCTGCCGATCCGGCGCTCAAGGTCAACTGGAATCCGATTACCGAAACCTGGAACAACCTGCGCTTCGCCAAAGGCAATCGTACCGTCTGGCTTGCCATGCTCGGCATTTCCTGGTTCTGGTTCTTCGGTGCAACGCTGCTGGCGCAGTTTCCCAACTACGCCAGGGACGTGCTGGGCGGCGATGAAAGCGTGTTCATCTTGCTGCTGACGATTTTTTCTCTGGGCATTGGCGTCGGATCATTGCTGTGCGAGAAACTGTCCAGCGGCAGGGTGGAGATCGGCCTGGTTCCCTTCGGCGCCATCGGACTTTCGGTATTCGGCGCGGACCTATACTTCGCCAGTCCCACTGCTCCGAGTCTCACGCCTGTCGCATTCGCCGGTTTTTTGCTTGACCCGAGCCATTGGCGCCTGCTCGGCGATCTGATCCTGCTTGGACTGTTCGGCGGCTTCTACATCGTTCCAATGTATGCCCTGATCCAGACCCGTAGCGAGAAAAGCCACCAGTCGCGGATCATCGCCGCCAACAATATTCTCAACGCCCTGTTCATGGTGGTGTCAGCGGGTGTGTCGATGCTGCTGTTCAATCTGGGGTTTTCCATACCGCAGTTGTTTCTCGCCACCGCCTTGTTCAATGCCGTGGTAGCCATTTATATCTACACGCTGGTACCTGAGTTCCTGATGCGCTTCCTCATTTGGTTGCTCGTGCATGGAGTCTACCGGCTGAAGAAGGAAGGTGTCTCGCGCATTCCTGAAACAGGCCCGGCGCTGATCGCCTGCAATCACGTCAGCTATGTTGATGCTTTGGTGATCGCCGCAGCGAGCCCGAGACCAATCCGCTTCATCATGGACCACCGGATTTTCAAGATACCGCTGCTCAGTTTCATCTTTCGCGATGCGCGGGC
>JAYUFR010000228.1:0-3827 GCA_043738625.1 Sterolibacteriaceae bacterium | reverse complement strand
CGTCAACAGTTTGCGGAAGACTGGCAAAAGTCTGCTGATTGGCGTCGGACAATCGTGTGAGCGTATACACCGTGCCATTGAAGCCAAGCCGGTAATCGCTGACCGTCAGCGCACTGGCGTTGCTCAACGATGCGCTAATCGCGGCGTTGCCGGTGTTTTTTGCGCTGGCGTTGACTTGCGGTCCACTGATATTGAAGAAACTTCCCCCGGCCGCGCCGTTGAGATCCTGGCCGAGCTGATGCTGCTGATTGAAGGTATCGGCCAGCGTCATCGCGACACGGCCCAGCGTGTTGCGCGCAGGGTCAAGCGTTTGACTGCGAAACGCCAGCAGGCCACCGAGACTGCCCCCTTGAAAGCCGGATTCGGGCAGTGGAATGGTGCCGCCCGGACTTGCGTAGCCAATCTCGACACGGCCGGGATCAATCGGCGAATTGAGTGTACTCAATCCATAGGCAGTCGAACCCATCACCAGCGCCTGGCCATTGCCGACGAATAGGTTGCTGGCGCCGTCGCTTTGCGGCAGCACCGTGACTTTGACTTCCTTGTTCAGGTCGGCAATCAATGCATCGCGTTGGTCGAGCAGATCGTTGGCCGGCTGACCACTGGCGCTTGATTGTGCCAGCACGATTTTCTGGTTGAGCTGGGCAATCTGCTGGACGTAGGAATTGATGCTGGCAACGCTGCTCTTGATTTGACCGTTGATCGCATCGCCCATCCGGGCCAGACTTTGATCCATCGCATTGAACCCTGCCGCAAGCGAGTCCCCCGCATTCATGACCGCCTGACGCGAAGTCGAATCAGCCGGATTGTTGGCGGCACTCTGTAACGCACTGAAAAAACCTTGCAGCACCGGCGACAGGCCGGAGCTGGCATCGCCCAGCATGTTGTCGATCTGCTGAATCTGGCTGTAATAAGCAGAGAGTTGACTGCTGTCGGCCTGCGCAGCGAGCACCTGATGATCAAGAAACTCGTTGTAGAGGCGTCGAACGGTACTGACCTGGGTGCCCTGCCCGATAAAGCCGGCACCGGTCGCGAGCGCCGTTTGCGTAGACTGAACCACCTGCTGCCGGTTGAAACCGGGCACCGAAACATTGGCGATGTTGTGTCCGGTGGTCGACAGGCCGATCTGCGCAGCGCCAAGTCCCGACAATCCGGCATTTAGAATTCCGATGGCCATGTCTTATCCAATCAAGCCTTGACGCAAGGCACTACCTTGCAGGATGCGGTTGAGCTTTTCTGCATACATGGGGTCAGTGGCATACCCCGCCTGCTGCAGTCCGGCGGAGAATCCCGCAGCGTCGTTGCCGCTGGCAATCACCGCGGCATAGCGCGGGTTGTTGCGCAGCATGCTGGCGTAGTCCTTGAAGCCTTCGGCATAGGAAGAATAGGCGCGAAACTTTTCCACCGATTTTTGCGCCACGCCGTTCACATATTCGGTCGTCGTCGCTTCCACCACCGCCCCGGTCCAGCCGCGGCCGGCCTTGACGCCGAAAAGGTTGTGGCTTGGCGTGCCGTCGGCCGCACGAATTTCCGCTTTGCCCCAGCCGCTTTCGAGCGCGGCATGACCGATCATGAAGTGCGCTGAAATCCCCGTGGTACGGCTTGCTGCTGCGGCATGGGGCCAGAGCTTGTTAACAAAATCGCTGGCGCGTGAGGGCGGCGCTGTCTTGTCCAGGGGCAAACCGCTGGCACCTGGCGCACTCGGTGCAGCGACTGCGGCACTTGCGGCTGCCGCCACTGCCTGTTCCTGTGCAGCTTTGGGTTTCAACTGACGCAGCATCACGTCAGCCAGTCCTATCCCCTTGCTGGCAAGCGACTGCGACAACTGCTGATCCAGCATCGCAGTGAATTGCTTGGTCTGCTCACTATCAAACACCCCATCCTGATCGACCGAGTCACGCATGCTCTTCAGCATCATGTTCATGAATACCGCCTCAAACTGCTGCGCCGCCGACTTGAGCGCGGCATCGGGATCCGTCCTGGCCTTGAGCCGCAGATCACCGAGGCTCTGGACATCGAGCGCAAAATTGTCGGCAGTATTGGCAGGATTGATCATCGCGATCTCATCCCGCCTTGCTGCTGCCGCGCATTGCGCTTCCCAGCTTCATATGATTTCCAGCTCGGCGCGCAGCGCGCCTGCCGCCTTCATGGCTTGCAGGATGGACAGCAGATCCTGTGGTGTGGCGCCGATCGAATTCAGCGCCTTGACCACCTCGGCCAGCGACACGCCTTTGAGCATGACCAGACTGCCGGCGTCCTGATGAATTTCGATTTGCGAACGCTCGGCCTGCACGGTCTGCCCACCCGACAGCGGACCGGGCTGACTGATGACCGGCTCGGTGGTGACGATGACAGAGAGATTGCCATGCGCCACGGCACAGGTATCCACGCTGACCGACTGGTTCATCACGATGGATCCGGTACGCGCGTTGATGATGACTTTCGCCATGCTGGGCGCGGGAACCACGTTCAGGCTTTCCAGCCGCGACAGAAATGAAACACGCTGGTCAGAATCGGCAGGCGCGCGAACCTCGATGACGCGACCATCCATCGCCACCGCGGCATGGCCACCCAGTTCCAGATTGATGGCATCCACCACACGGCGGGCGGTGGTGAAGTCGGTGGCATTGAGTTCGAGATGTACAAACTCTCCCTGACCCAGCGGTGTCGCCACCGCACGCTCCACCGTCGCCCCCGATGCAATGCGGCCGACGCTGAGCTGATTGACTTGTACCTTGCTGCCGTTGGCCGACTCCCCTGCCCCACCGACCAGCAGATTGCCCTGCGCCATGGCATACACCTGACCGTCGGCGCCCTTGAGCGGCGCCAGCAGCAGCGTACCGCCGCGCAGGCTCTTGGCATTGCCCATCGACGATACGGTAACGTCGATGTTCTGCCCGGGCTTGGCAAACGCCGGCAGACTGGCGGTAATCATGACTGCCGCGACATTCTTGAGTTGGAGATTGGTACCCTGCGGCAGATTCACGCCAAGTTGCGACAGCATGCTGATCACGCTCTGAATGGTGAATGGCGTCTGCGTAGTCTGATCGCCGCTGCCATCGAGGCCGACCACCAATCCGTAACCCACCAGTTGATTGACGCGCACGCCCTGGATGCTGGCCAGATCCTTGATGCGTTCGGCATGGGCCGAGGTAAACGGTATCAGCGTCATCAACGCCAGGACAAACCAACGCGCAACGTTTCTCCCGATCATGGTCGCCACCATGGGAAAGGGGTAACGGGGGGAACCTGGGTTTCCCCTGTTCCGAGTTTTCCGATGTGCATCGATGTGTGTTGCAGGCAAGTGCCGGGGAATAGCCATGGACATCAGAATGGAAGAAATGTGAGAAAAAACCGCGCCAGCCAGCCCATGATCTGGGCTTCGTGGATATAGCCGTCGCCGCGATACTCCATGCGGGCATCGGCGATCTGGCTGGACTGCACGGTATTCGCTGCGCCGATGGTGGTCGGATTGACCACCCCCGAGAAACGAATTTTTTCCGCGCCCTGCTCCAGCGCGATCTGTTTTTCGCCCGCCACGATGAGATTGCCATTGGCCAGTTCCTCGATCACGGTCACCGCTATGGTGCCGGTGAAGTCGTTGTTGGCGGTGCTCTCTCCCTTGCCGTTGAACTTGTTGGCAGAGCTGGCAGCAAGCGTCGCCCCCTGGAATGATTTCCCCGGCAGGCCGAAATTGGTCGGCATGCTGGCGGCAAGGCTGCCGCTGCGTTCGGCCTGGCTGCCTGATTTGTTGCTGGCACTGATTTTTTCGGCGATCAGCACAATCAGCGTATCGCCGACATGGCGGGCGCGCTTGTCCTCAAACA
>JAYUFR010000227.1:0-11480 GCA_043738625.1 Sterolibacteriaceae bacterium | reverse complement strand
CCCTATTTGGCCTTGCCCCGGATGGAGGTTACCGTGCCGTCCGTGTTGCCACGTCCGCGGTGAGCTCTTACCTCGCCATTTCAACCTTACCGGCCCTTGCGGGCTTAGGCGGTATATTTTCTGTTGCCCTGTTCGTCGCCTTGGGCCACCCACCGAAATGAGCGGCTTATAGCGCCCGGCCGTTAGCCGGCATCCTGCTCTATGGGGCCCGGACTTTCCTCCATGAGCTTGCGCTCACAGCGGCTGCCTAGCGAACTTCCCGCAGCAATTGTATCCGCAGCCGCTTGCGAAGGCCGTGCTTATCTTTATCCAAACATTAAAGTGACGCGAGCCGCGCATTGGCTGCGGTGAGACGGCTGCTCAATACTTCCAGAAACGCCTGATAGAAATGCATGCGACAGGCGTTGGAGGCGAGCCGCAGCGCATCAGCACGAATCGAGATGACACGGGCGCGTGTCTGCGCCGTCACATCGGCGCCGCGCAGGCGGGTATTGCCGCCGATCACCGCCATCTCGCCGAAACATTCGCCGGGCGACAGCAGATGCAAGCGTCGGCCGCGCTTGCTCACCGCGAGTTCGCCTTCGGCGAGAAAGCAGAAGAACTCGCCCGGTTCGCCATCTTTCATCACCAGGGTGCCGGGCGCTACATCATCCCAGCTTGAGACACGCACCACCTCCCAAGTCTCGACGTCGCTGAATTCGCGGAAAAACGGCAGGCTGCGCAACGTCTCGAATTTTTCGCTGTCCGGCACCTCCTGAATATGGGACGAGAGTTGCTTGCTGCGAAAAGCCTGGGCCAGGTCGTGCGAGAACTCATCCCAGCCGGCGTAACGCGCACCCCGGTCTTTCTGCATGGCGCGCGCAACGATGGCCTCGATGCTGGCCGGTATACCGTTGCGAAAAGTCGAGGGCGGCGGCGGATCGGACTGGGTGATCTGGTAGATCATGCTGAAATGGTTGGTCGCGGTGAATGGCATCCGCCCGCACAGCAGTTGATACATCACCACCCCCAGTGAGTAAATGTCGGTCTGGTGATTCAAGGGCAGATCGCGCACCTGCTCGGGTGACATGTAGGCCGGCGAACCAACACCAGTCACCTGGGTTTGGGTTTGATCAACGCTGGACAGCATGGCCGCACCGAAATCCGAAATCTTGATGTCGCCGCTGTTGTCGCCTTTGGCGAGCAGGATGTTGGCTGGCTTGATATCGCGATGGGTGACACCGAGATGGTTGGCGTATTCAAGCGCGCGGGTACATTTGAAAATAATTTCGACCAAACGCTCGATAGGCAAAAGTTGGTCCGGCGAACAGAATTGCTCCAGTGTCCCACCCGGCACATATTCCATCACGATGTAACTCAAGTCGTCGGCGACCACCGCATCAAAAATCTGAACAATGTGTGGATGATTCAGTTTGCCGGCCAGAGAGGCCTCATTAACCAGCAAGTGGCGATACATCTGGCCCCGGTCGACATCGCGCAAGGCCTCCTGAAGAATGACCTTGACCGCCACTTCGCGCTGGGCGAACGGATCGAAACCAAGATAGACGGTGGACGTCGCGCCCAGCCCCAGCTTGTCACGAATTTCGTATTTGCCGACCTTGTCCATTTAGAAGCCAGTGAGAAGTTAAGAGTGAGGAGTGAGGAGCGACAACCTGCGGCAATTCGCCAAGCAGGCTGCGATAGCCATTATCTGGCGCAGTGATTTTGAAGTGACGGTTTTACTCCTCACTCCTTACCCCTCACTCCCCACTGCTTTTCTCGCTCTGGCGATTGCCGCACGTACCTGATTGGGCGCAGTACCGCCGATATGATCGCGTGCGGCGAGCGAGCCCTCCACGGTCAGCACGGCATAGACATCTTCAGCAATGTTGGGCGCGAAGGCGCGTAATTCGGCAAGACTCAAATCCGGCAGGTCGCAACCCTTGGTCTCGGCCGCCCGCACCGCGCGCGCTACCGCTTCGTGTGCATCGCGAAAGGGCAGGCCCTTTTTCACCAGATAGTCGGCGAGGTCGGTGGCAGTGGCATAGCCTTGCTTCAGCGCCGCGGCCATCGCTTCCGGTTTGACCGTGATGGCGGACATCATGTCGGCGAAGATGCGCAGCGTATCGACCAGCGTATCGGCGGTGTCGAACAGCGGCTCCTTGTCTTCCTGGTTGTCCTTGTTGTAGGCCAGCGGCTGGCCCTTCATCAGTGTCAACAAGCCCATCAAATGGCCGAACACGCGACCGCTCTTGCCGCGCGCCAGTTCCGGCACGTCAGGATTCTTTTTCTGCGGCATGATGGAAGAGCCGGTGCAAAAACGGTCGGCGATATCGATGAAACCGACACGCGGATTCATCCACAGGATCAGTTCCTCCGCCAGTCGCGACAGATGCACCATGATCAGCGAACCAGCGGCAACAAACTCAATGGCGAAATCACGGTCCGACACCGCATCCAGCGAGTTTTCGCAGACGGCCTCGAAACCGAGTTGACGTGCCACAAACTCGCGGTCGATCGGATACGTGGTGCCGGCCAGTGCCGCAGCGCCCAGCGGTAGCCGATTGACACGACGACGCCCATCGGCCAACCGCTCACGATCACGCCGCGCCATTTCGACATAAGCCAACAGATGATGGCCAAAGGTCACCGGCTGCGCCACTTGCAAATGGGTGAAGCCGGGCATCGCCGTCGCGGCATGTTTCTCGGCCAGGTCGAGCAGCGCGTCAATGTAGTTCAGCAGCAAGCCATCGATGACGTCAATGGTGTCACGCAGCCAGAGCCGGATGTCGGTGGCAACCTGGTCGTTGCGCGAGCGACCGGTGTGCAGACGTTTGCCGGCATCGCCCACCAGCGTGGTGAGGCGCTTTTCGATATTTAGATGAACATCCTCATCATCGAGGTTCCAGGCGAACTCGCCGCGCTCGATCTCGCCGCGTATCTGGGTCAGGCCGCGTTCAATCGCGGCAAAGTCGGCAGCAGAAATAATGCTCTGTTGCGCCAACATTGCAGCATGCGCGAGCGAACCGCGAATATCCTGCAATCCCATGCGCCGGTCGAAAGACACCGAGGCGGTGTAGCGCTTGACCAATTCAGACACCGGTTCCGAAAAACGCCCGGACCATGCCGTGCCTGAAACCGCGCCGTCTTTGTGTTCTGCCATAATGAGCTTGCCAGCGAATTGATAAATTCGGATGAACCCAAATAAAACATGATCGGCCACCATGGCCAATGAACGCGGAAGTATACGGCAAAACCGCGCACCATCCGCCCTGCCAGACCTGTGCAATCTGGGGGTGACCCTGCGCGTCCTGCTGGCGGTCAATGGCTTGGCGCTGCTTGCCCTGCTGGTTCGCAATGTCGCATTCACCGGTCTGGCGGCACGGATTGTCGGCCTTGCCATGTGGGTCGAACCGATCCTGATCGCATCTCTGCTGACGATCTGTGCCAGCCGCAAATGGCTGGATCGCATTCCCTACCGGTTGGCCTTTTTGCTGGCGGTCGCGGCGGTTGCCGGCATCGCTTGGTTCTTTGACGGCTTGCTCCGTCAAGTGGTCGACTCTACGGTCAACCCGTGGCAGGCGATGCTTTGGGCCGCACTGGCAGCGGCCGGGGTACTCCAGTGGCTGGTGCTCACCCAGCAGGCGCGGGAGCCAGCGCTGGCCGAAGCGCGGCTGATGGCGCTGACAGCGCGGATCCGTCCCCACTTCCTGTTCAACAGCCTCAACGCAATTCTCGGCGTGATACGCGCCGACCCGCGCCGCGCCGAAGCGGCGTTGGAGCAACTTGCGGAACTGTTTCGTGCGCTGATGCAGGACCCGCGCGATCTGGTGCTGCTGTCGGACGAAATTGAGCTGTCGCGCCACTATCTGGAGCTGGAACGCCTGCGCCTGGGCGACCGGCTCAAGGTCACGTGGGATGTGGCATCTTGTCCACACGATGCGCTGATGCCGTCGTTGATGCTGCAACCGCTGCTCGAAAATGCGGTGTATCACGGCGTTGAACCGGCGGATGAGCCGGGCGCCATTGCCATCCACCTTGCGCGCATGGATAACCAGGTTCGCATCGAACTGATCAACCCGCTGCAACCGGGCCATGTCCATGCCAAGGGCAACCAGATGGCGTTGGCCAACATTCGCGAACGCCTGATGCTGCTCTACGATATTGAAGCCAGCCTCGTCACGGAAGTGGGTGAAAACCGCTATACCGTGCGCATCACCATTCCCTACCGCAAGCAATGACTGCGCTACGCCTATTGCTGGTGGATGACGAAGCGCCGGCCCGCACCCGCCTGCGCAACCTGCTCGACGATCTGGCGCCGCAGTTCGCCACCGAAGTCGTGGCCGAAGCCGGTGATGGCGTCGAAGCCCTGGAGCGAGTCGAGGCTGCGGCGATCGATGTGGCGCTGGTGGATATCCGCATGCCGCGCATGGACGGCCTGCAACTCGCGCTGCAACTGGCGCGCAGGCCCAACCCGCCGGCGATTATTTTTATCACCGCCTTCGATCAGTATGCAGTGAAAGCCTTTGATCTCTCCGCCGTCGACTATCTGCTGAAGCCGGTGCGCAGCCAGCGTCTGCTTGAAGCCCTGCACAAGGTCAGGCAGGGCGAACCCGGCATGGCCACATTGCAAAAACTGGTGCCCGATGGACGCCGTCAGTTGCGTTCGACGGAACGCGGTCGCGTGATCCTGATTCCGATTGAAGAGGTCTTGTTTCTCAGGGCAGAACAGAAATATGTGACGGCGCGCACCGCGGCGGCCGAGCATCTGCTGGAGGACTCACTGCTGCAACTGGAATCCGAATTCGGCGAACGCTTTGTCCGCGTTCATCGCAACTGCCTCGTGGCGGTGGCGGCCATGGCCGGTTACGAACGCGCCGCGGATGAAGAGGGTGAAAGTGAGCCGCATTGGCAACTGCTGCTGCGCGGCGTCGGCGATAAAATTCCTGTCAGCCGGCGCCAGTGGCCCGTCGTGAAAGCGCTGATCAAGAACTGAGCGGTAAGCGTCTTTTACAGCCCCGCCAGTTTTAGCAGCAGCCCGATCTCCGCCCACACGGCTATCACCTCGACCACGCCACGCTTAAAAAGCGTAGCAGCGCAATCGCCGGCAGCCAGCGCGATCAGGATAAACAGCGAAGGCAGCACGAACAAGCCAGCGGCGACAATGCCGCCCCGCGTGCGATGCATCAGCCCGCCGATATAGGTCGCGAGTTGCTGCGTTTCGGGACCGGGCAACACCATGCAGAAATTCAGTGCATGCAGAAACTGCCGCTCGAAATCCAGCGCCTTCGCTCCACCAGTTCCTGATGCATCACCGCGATCTGCCCTGCCGGACCGCCGAAACTGATGAAACCGAGCTTGAGCCAAAAGCGGAAAGCCTCGGCGAAACTCACTGCCTCAGGACGAACATGATTGTTGGCGCAAGACATGCCGGTCGGGTAGCTCAAAATTATGCGCGGGATTATCGTGGTCCTGCCGGGCAAGGCCAGAACGCGCGCCGGTGGCATAATTCAACCCATGACCAAAACTCACAAACCCGAAGCAACCACGCCGATCTGGCAAAAGCCGGACGGGTCACCCGTGTCCTGCCTGGAAAAAATCAAGGTGTTGAACCAGAACTACGCTGAACTGAAACAGATGGCCCAGGATGCGCTGGAAGATGCGCTGCTGATGGAGTGCAGCGAGGAACAGATCAAGGAAGCGCTGCATCGTCTGATCGACGACTTGCACAACCCCTACGGTTGATGAACGCAGTAATCATGGCCTTCAGTCGAGGCCGTGCCGACCAGGGACTTAACCCAGACACAAAGACGATGAAACCACGCCAGTTCATTCTGATTTATTCGTTGATGCTAGTCACAAGCACGGCGTTTGCCGGGCCGTGGGAAGACATTGCTGCTGCAAATGCGCGTGGCGACTATGCGACCGAGTTCCGATTATTGAAACCGCTGGCAGCGAAGGGAAATGCGAAGGCGCAATATGTTCTAGGGGTGCGGTACTTCAAAGGCCAGGGCGTCGCGCAGGACTTTGCGGAAGCAATCCGGTTGTTCCGACTGGCCGCAGATCAACAATATATGCAGGCGCAATACAACCTCGGCGTGATTTACGCCCAAGGTCAGGGTATCCCCCAAGACTATACGGAAGCGATCAAGATGTTCCGGCTGGCCGCAGAGCAAGGGTATACGCCGGCGCAATACAACCTTGGCGTGATGTATGAGCAAGGCCATGGGGTGCCGAAAGACAATACGGATGCAGCGACGTGGTACCGACGCGCTGCGGCGCAAGGCGATGTAAACGCACAAGCGAACCTCGGCGCGATGTATGAGAGTGGCGATGGGGTTACCAAAGATTTTTCTGAAGCGGCCAGGTTATTCAAGCTTGCGATCGCGAAGGGGAACCCCAAGGCGCAGTCAGGCCTCGGCTTGATGGTTGCCCAGGGTGAAGGAGTGCCGCAGGACTACACGGAAGCGGTCAGATTGTTTCGGTTGGCGGCCGAACAAGGATACCTGCGCGCCCAATTCAACCTAGGCGTGAGTTATGCAAAAGGCCAGGGTGTCCCACGGGATTACGTTCGTGCGCACATGTGGTTCACCCTCGGTGCTTCAGCGGGCGACCCGGATGCAGTCAACAACCGCGACATCGTGACAGAATTGCTGACGGCAGATGAACGCACGCATGCGCAAAAAATGACGGGTGAGTGTCAGCAACGCAAGTTCAAGGGATGCGATTAGGCAAATCAATCAATCGTTGACCGGGCCGCGTGATGCCTTCACCTGGCCGCGCCTGACCTTGCTTTCCACCCGCTTGCGCTGCGAGCTCCAGGTCGGCTTGGTGGCACGACGCTGGCGTGGCGTGAAGGCTGCACCAGCGATCAGTTCGTGCAGACGCTGCAGCGCATCGGCACGGTTTTTTTCCAGGCTGCGGTAGCGCTGCGCCTTGATCACCACCACGCCCTCGGAACTGACACGCTGATCGCCGAGCTTGAGCAGCCGCGCCTTGAGTTCTTCGGGCAATGACGAGGCGGCAATGTCGAAGCGCAGGTGAATCGCGTTGGAAACCTTGTTGACGTTTTGTCCGCCCGCACCTTGTGCGCGTATGGCGACGAATTCCACTTCATCGTCGCGCAAAGCGAAACTGGCGGTAGTTTTTTCCATTGCATGGATGTTACCGGGTTCTTGTGCTGCGACGCCACTCCGACGGATCCGCTCAAAGCTGCGCAAGCGCTGCAGATCCATCTCAAGGCCCGTTTGGCGCCGTGAAAAGTTTTGGCCGGCGTCGATCAATATCGGATATTGTTGGCAGCGTGATTGCAGGACATCCGACCCTTTGCGAAAAATTTTTTTATCAATACGCTACGATTTCATTCCATGCAGCAGCCAACATCAATGAACAAATGCCGGGTTGTCATCCTCGCCCTGTCGACGCTGTGCTCAGGTTGCGTCTACGGCCCCCAGCAGGTTCGCGTTGCGCCGGAGCTGAACCTGACCAACGTCGTCGACGGGGCCGGCAAGACAGTCCGGCTCTTAGTTGTCGATGAGCGCACATCGAAGAACCTGGGCCAGACAGAAGAAGGCGCCGATTTCACCCTTCAGGGCAAGCTGCCCAACGTTGTTGAAACCGCGATCAGAACCGCCCTGGAAAAGCAGGGCTTCAATAGTTCGCGCAACGAAAGGAAAGGTGCCGCGAATCTCCACGTGGGGATTCGGCGGCTGGAATACAACGTCAAGCCGGGATATCTTTTCAGGTCGGTGCACGCAGAGAGCGAAATCAATGCCGTTTGCAAGTCGGCATCAGGAGGCGAGTTCATCAGGCCCTACACCGGGCTGCTGGAAAAGTATGTGTTTTTCATTGGTTGGGGTACGAACGGGGACTATGTGTCCACTGCAGTTTCAGAAGCAATCAACAAGCTGCTGAACGACAAGGAACTGGCAGCCTGCCTCGTCAATTGAAGATTTGACTGCTGCTTCGGACTGCAGAAAGTCGCGAAATACAAATATTCAGATGGAAGGTGTACAGGTCTTATTCAGCTTGAGTCGCTACCATTGCCGCCACCTATAATTGCAGCACAATTAACTCGATGTATCGGCCGGGCAGAGTGTCTATAGGTTACTCGCGCGACAGTTGCGGAAAACATATCAGGAGGCGCTTGTGAACACCAAGACACCCAACCGTAAGACCAAGACTTCGCCCTTCCTCGGGAAATACAAGGCTTTACCAGCCGTCACGCCGACCTAAAAGGCCAACGGCTGCGTCGATCAGACAAGACCCTGGACTGCGCGTCAGATCGTCTCTTCAGCGCTACCTTGCGCGAGCCTAAGTAAGGTAGCCGCGAGAGGATAGCCTTACTACGACAGGCTTAATAAGCGATATAAAGCATGTATTTCATAGTCGATTTTGATGGCACCTTGTCTGTGCGGGATACGGTGGACAGCATGTTGGAGCGCTTCGCCGATCCGGAATGGAAAGCGGTGGAGGAGGAATGGCTTGACGGGAAAATTACTGCCATCCAATGCATGCAGAAGCAGCTGCGTATGGTCAGGGTCGACCATGTTTCTCTTGAAAAGTTTTTCCGTGAAACCAAACTTGATGCAGGCTTTCTGTCGTTCTATACCCATGTGAGCCGATTCGCCAAAGTGGCCATTGTCAGCGACGGTCTTGGCCATGTCATCAAGGTTGCCATGCGGAATGCGGCGCTACCCGAGATGCCTGTTTTTGCCAACAAGCTGCACTTCGTAAGTGACGGCATCGATATCTCATGGCCCTACATGGACTCCGCATGCAGTGCCGGTAACGGCGTCTGCAAATGTGCAGTGGCGAATCAACTTTCTGGCGGCAGCAGGGTCATTCTAATTGGTGACGGCAAATCGGACGCTTGCCTGGCCAGGAAAGCTGATGTTGTGTTTGCGAAGGGATCGTTAATAACCTTTTGTGAAACGAATTCCATACCGCACTACAAGTTTGAAACCTTTTCCGATGTGCTGGCCGAAATCAGTAC
The DNA here is from genome assembly GCA_043738625.1 of Sterolibacteriaceae bacterium. Taxonomy (GTDB): domain Bacteria; phylum Pseudomonadota; class Gammaproteobacteria; order Burkholderiales; family Rhodocyclaceae; genus JANYCD01. The sequence continues at coordinate 2,506 of JAYUFR010000227.1, read as the reverse complement.
CTGGCCATATGAAGTACCGATGCAGAGCATCAATCTAGCCTCTTAAACCACTCGTCATCGCTCCGGCAATACCAACTATGAACAGGAAAATTATCGAGATACTTGAGAAAAACGACAAGTATTGCTCGCATGGCGACACCGTCAATTACGCTGACCCACCCAAGGTGTTTGAAGGCTGTGAAGGCAGCTTCCTCTTCGACGAAAACAATACGCCGTATCTCGATTTGCAAATGTGGTACTCGGCCGTTAATTTTGGTTACAAGAACAAGCGCCTCGGCGATGTACTGCACAAACAGATTGACACGCTGCCGCAGTTGGCGAGTCAATACCTGCATGCCGAAAAAGTGGATCTTGCCGAGATTATCTGCAAGTACATGGAAGACAAGCATGGCGTAAAGGGCCGGGTACATTTCAATGTCGGCGGCGCACAAGCTGTGGAAGACTCGCTGAAGCTGGTGCGCAACCACACGGGCAAGACGCATCAGTTCGCCTTTATGGGTGGTTACCACGGTCGCACCCTCGGAGCATCAGCCATTACCTCCAGCTACCGCTATCGCCGTCGTTTCGGCAACTTTGCCGACCGGGCGCACTTTGTGCCTTATCCCTACTGTTTCCGCTGCCCTTACGACATGAAGGTGGAAACCTGCGATACCTACTGCCACAAGGAATTCGAAAAACTATTTGATACTGAATATCAGTCAGTCTGGGACGAGAAAGCGCAGCAATGTGAATTTGGTGCGTTTTACATCGAACCGATGCAAGGTACCGGCGGCTACATTATCCCGCCGGAGGGTTACATGCAGAAGTTGCAGGCAAGCCTCAAGAAACGCAATGTACTTTTGGTCGCTGACGAAATTCAGATGGGCGTCTACCGCACCGGCAAGCTATGGTCGTGGGAGAACTTCGGCATCGTTCCCGATATTTTCGTATTCGGCAAAGCCATCACCAATGGTCTCAATCCTTTGTCAGGTGTGTGGGCGAAGGAAGAGTTGATTTCTCCGACAAAGTTTCCACCAGGTTCCACGCACTCGACATTTGCCTCCAATCCGCTGGGTACCGCCGTGGCGCTGGAGGTCATGAAGATGACGCAGGAAGCGGACTTCGAACCGCATGTCCGTGCTCGTGGTGCGTATTTCCTCACGAGGCTAAAGGAGTTGAAGTCGCGCTGGAAGGTCGTTGGCGATGTCAGCGGGCTCGGTCTCGCCCTTCGCATTGAACTGTGCGAGAAGGACGGCTATACCGCCAGCCGGGCGCTGGCAGACCGTGTCTTCAACGAGGGGCTCAAAGGAGATCTGCTGGTCAACGACAAGAAATATGGTCTGGTGCTCGATATTGGCGGCTATGAGAAGAACGTCATTACTTTGGCGCCGTCGTTGCTGATTACCGAAGAAGAGATCGACCTCGGTATCCACCTGTTTGAAATGCTGCTGCGTCGTTGCGGCGCCGAATGAACAGCCGTATCGAACATTGCCTGGGCAACACGGGCTATTACCTGAATCCGGAGGGTAGTGAATCGGTGTTGCTCATTCACGGACTGACGGGTACGCCTGCGGAAATGAAGCCCATTGCCCAGAGGCTGGCAAGAAAGGGATTCAGCGTCATGTGCCCCGCATTGGCAGGACACTGCGGCAGTGTGGCAAACCTCGATAAATCCCGCTGGCAGGATTGGTATGGCGGGATCGCGCAATCTTTTGAGGCACTGAAGGCAAAGCATTCCCGCGTCTATGTGGCAGGGCTGTCGATGGGTGCGCTGATTGCATTGTTGCTGGCCAAGGAACATGGGGAGCGCATCGACGGCCTGTGCCTGCTTTCCACCACCTTTTTCTACGACGGCTGGAATATTCCGCATATCAGGCGCAAGCTGCTGTTGCCGATTGTACTGAACACGCCGCTCAAGTACTTCATGCACTGGAATGAGAAACCGCCATATGGCATCAAATGCGAGCGTACCCGAGCCATGGTGCACGCGGTATTGGAGAAACGGGATTCGCTTGCGTCAGAAAAGGTCGGGATATTCCGTACTTCAGCCCTCACATTATTGGAGAACAACCGGTTGATCAGCGCGACCAAGAAAGTTCTGCCTCAGGTAAGCGCCCCCACCTTGATTATCCATTCAACCGAAGACGATACCGCCAGTCTCAAAAATGCATACTATGTTTCCAGGCGTATTGCCTCAAAAACGGTGGAAAGCTTTTTTGTCGACGACACGTATCACGTGTTGACGTTGGACAAGCGTCGAGCAGACGTTGCCAACCGGATGGTGGCTTTTTTCAAGCAATGCGCCGGCAGCCAAGCCTGATGGTCGATGAAAGACCAACTCCATAATCTCATCGAACCCCCCGCGTTAGTCCGGCATTTTTTGCAGCATCCTCCCGCAGGATTTTCCGCTTCGAACATCGGCGGGGTTCCGGCATTTGTATCGGAGTTCAATCTGCTCACCACGATGGCGCCTGCTGATCGGCGACGGCTGGAAAAGTTGCCTTTTTATGGCTGGTGGCAAAAGTTT
>JAYUFR010000226.1:0-3865 GCA_043738625.1 Sterolibacteriaceae bacterium | reverse complement strand
CCCGTCAACCTTCGACGCACTGAAGAACGTCATCGAGAGCGACCCGCGCCTGACGGTGGAATTGAAACGCGAGCGCCAGTTCTACGCTGACCAATCGGAAGCGATGGCAACCTTCATCCGCGTGCTCGGCATGACGCTGACGGTGATCTTTTCCATCGGCGCGATAATCGGCGCCATGATCACCATGTATTCGGCGGTGGCCAACCGCACCGGCGAGATCGGCACGCTGCGCGCGCTGGGTTATCGGCGCAGCGCGGTGATGGGGGCCTTCCTGGTCGAGTCACTGTTGCTGGCACTGGTCGGCGGAATCATCGGCTTGTTCATGGCCTCGTTCATGCAACTGGTGACGGTCTCAACGATGAACTTTCAATCGTTCGCGGAACTGGCCTTTGGCTTTGCCATGACGCCAGGCATCATCATCAAGACGCTGCTGTTCTCGCTGCTGATGGGCCTCATCGGCGGCTTCCTGCCCGCCGCGCGCGCCGCGCGCATGAACATCGTGACGGCCTTGCGCTCGGTGTGATCCGGCAACCTACCCTGGAATCTTGAGCTTGGCCGGTCGAAGTGATAAAGTAAGGAATCATTACTTTCCGCCAAACGGAGATCATCATGCTCGCCAAGATCACTTCCAAAAACCAGCTCACGCTACCCAAGGCCGCCACCAACGCAGTTGGCCCAGCCGAATACTTCGACGTACAAACCCGGGATGGGCAGATCGTCCTGACCCCGGTACGCATACAGCGCGCCGATGCGGTACGGGCCAAGCTCGCCGAACTGGATTTACAGGATCAGGACATTGGAAAGACCGTGAGCTGGGCACGCCAGCCTGCCAGTAAATCCAGGAAATGAAGGGGCCGCCCCGAGTGGTGCTGGACACCAATGTCGTCCTCTCTGCGCTGTTGTGTGCCAAGGGTCGGCTCACGCCCCTGCGTTTTGCATGGCAACACGCGGCTTGCCATCCCCTCGCCGGCAAGGCCACGATCGATGAACTGATGCGTATGCTGACCTATCCAAAATTCAAACTCAGCACCGAAGATCAGCACGAACTATTGGCCGATTACCTTCCCCACTGCACCACGGTTCTCATACCAGCCAAACCACCCAAGACTCCGCCGTGCCGCGATGCCTTCGACGTTCCCTTTCTGCAACTGGCGATTGTTGGCAAGGCAGACTATCTGGTCACTGGCGATCAGGATTTGCTGACGCTCCACGGCGCTATCCGCTGCCCTATCATTTCCGCCGATGAGTTTCTGACCTTGATCACCAGCACCTGACACAGCGCGTCAATGAACCACCGTCAGATGCGGCACATTCCTTAGCCTGAGATTGATCACCAGCACGCGATCACCGAGCAGGGCCACCGTGCCGCTGCAGCGGTTGTTGCCGGTATCGCTGTACTCGAAACCATAGACACGGCGGATGCGCAGCACGCCATCCATGTCGCGCGACAGGGCGACGCGCTTGATTGCCACCGTGTCATCGAGCAACTGCAGTTGTTCCGAATCACAGGCAGCTTTCACCGCCAGCACCGCGGTGTCGCGCGCCTTGAGACTGTCGAGCCAGAGCCAGACGCCCGCTGCAATCAACAGCAGGCCGGCAAGTGCCACCACATCCATGTGAGCTGCCTTTGTAGATATTGCGCGGTCGATCAGAATAACTCACGTGGCGGCATACCCGCGGATTTCAAGGCACGCTTTTGCTGGATGGCTACAGCGCACGGCCCAGCCGCTTTTCAACCTGCTTGCGTTCCCACGCGGCGTTGAAGAAGGTAAATTTGCCGAACACGCCCCACCCATGGGCGAGCACGCCGATGCCCCACCCCAGCGCGACCCAGATCACCCACAACCGTCCGGCGTGCGCAGCCCACGCAGCCTCTGGATTCAGACAGCCCGACTCAAGGCGCCGGTTTTTTCTCCGCGCACTTCACGTTGACGTAGACGACCGTGGCCTCGTCCATCTTGTGCATCGAATAGCCGAGCGTGACGCGCTTACCCGGGGCGACGCTGGCATGGCGCATCTCGGTCGGCAGGAGTTTGTGCTGATGATCGGCGAACCCGGCAGTGCAAAGCGCTGTCTTGTCCGAACGGTTCTCCAGCCCGACGACAACTACCTCCCCGGCGAAGGGCGTCACCACGATATCCATGCCACCCGTGTCCTGCTTCAGCTCGATGCGGTATTGACGCGGCCCAAAGGTGGAGACACTGGCCTGGGCTGAACTGAAGGCAGCCGCCAGGGCGGCAAGTGCAAGAAGATGGATGAGTCTGTGCATGTCAGTCTCCATTCAAGGAAAGTCACCTGTTGGACAGGCGTCGACGAAGGTGGTTCTGTCCGCGCCGCAAAGTGCACCGGCGACCGCCTTCAAATCGTGGTGAAGGTGCCCAACGCCTGAGTTAAGCCGCGCCGCGAAGCGGCGTCGGCTTGGACGAATTTTTAGCGTGCACCGATCAAGAGCGACGCCAGCACTAATAGGCCGACAATGCAGCCGAACCAGCCAGCTCGGCGAGACGTTCCGAGCAGCAAGGCCAACGGCAACAGGCCCACAAAAAATATCGTGACGCCAAATGTATCAGCCTGCGCGCCAAGCAGCGCCGGCATGAGGCCATACCGTGTGGATCGCTCTGGCGCATAGTGCGTCGCCACTGCCAAGACGCCTATTCCACTCACAACGATTGTGATGAGCACAGCGATTAGCTTTACGGCTATCGGTATAGGTTGCGATGAAGTCGCCATGCACGCTAACGTTGGATCTATGGACTCCCCCTGATTTGCAAGATGAAAGTATTTTTGGTTTGCTGGACAAGCCTGCAGGAATCTATCCGGCCTACTGTGGCGCCCGTCGGCACCGGCCCTGATGACATATGCACCGCGGAAGCCTCATTAGTAGAGCGGCCTGGTTTTGGCCAACCACGTTATCAGGTTTTTTCCGCGTCGGTTTGAACCGTCATCCCATCAACACGCTCCGCTCGCAAACTCCAGGAAGGAAACCACTGGTACTGCTGTTAAACAAGACCGCCGTCAGGCGGCTACCTGATACGCGGTACCCCGCGCCAACATCGCCCAGATGATACGGGCATTCTTGGCGGCCAGCGCCACCGCCGCCACGTTGCTACAGCTCCTCGTCTTGAGCGCTTCCACCCAAAGACTCTTCCGATCCGTCTTGTTCGCCATGCGTTGCATGGCGGAACGGGTGCCGTGGATCAGCAAGGTGCGCAGCACCACATCGCCGCGCTTGCTGATGCCACCGAGTTTCGTCTTGCCACCGCTGGAGTTCTGCCGCGGTGTCAATCCCAGCCACGCAGCAAATTGCCGCCCGTTCCTGAAGGCCTGCGCATTGCCGACACTGGCAACCAGTGCAGTGGCGGTGATCGGGCCGATGCCCTCGATCGCCATCAGCCGTTGTGCCGGTTCGCTTTGCTTGGCCAGTACGCTGATCTTGCGGTCGTAGGCGAGGATGCGTTCATCCAGGGCACGCAGTCGGTCATGCAAGTCACCGATGGTTTCGCGGGCGAGCATGGGCAACTGCCGGCCACCGGTGCCAATCTCGGCGAGGAGCTTGCGGGCTTGGGCAGTACCCGCACCGGTAACGATGCCAAATTCTCCGAGCAGGCCGCGCACTTGATTGATCAGTGCTGTGCGCTCCGAAACCGTCAAGGCACGCGCGCGATGCACGGCCAGTACGGCTTGGGCTTCTTCGCTCTTGACCGGGACGAAGCGCATGTTGGGTCGCCCGACGGCTTCGCAGATGGCTTCGGCATCGTTGGCGTCATTCTTGCCGTTCTTGCGATAGGGACTGACGAACTGGGCGGCCATGAGCCGGGCGTCGTGACCAAGCTTGATCAATTCACGTGCCCAGTAATGCGAACCG
>JAYUFR010000225.1:0-11632 GCA_043738625.1 Sterolibacteriaceae bacterium | reverse complement strand
AAGGAAGCGAAGCGATTGGTCATGGAAGGCCCCATCGGCTATTGCTTCAATCGTTACCTGATCCCCATATTTCGCCGCTTCGGCATGATGAACGGCTTTGCCAAGGATGCGGGGATTGATCCGGACAAGGCCGATCTGGAGTTCATGGTTGACCATGTCTTCGTCGTCGGCTCGCCCGACACGGTCGTGGAAAAGCTCAACACACTGTTCGCAAAATGCGGCGGATGGGGCACCATGCAAGTGGAGTCTCACGACTATTACGATGATCCGTCCTCCTGGTTCTATTCACTCGAGTTGATCGCCAAGGAGGTTGCGCCGCGCATTGGTTTGCCTGGCGGCAGTGCAGTGGGCTTCGAGAAAAACTCGGAATCAGTCTAAGGAAACACCGAATAAGTCTGATCTACTGTGACCGCACTCCTTGAATCGGAGCCAGACGAAGAGATATTCACGCAAAGGAAAGCAGAATGAAAAAAAAGACACTGGTGGCATCGGGATTTGAGAAGCACCGCCGCGCGACGCGCAAAGGCGAGTTAATTGCCGCGCCCCCTTCGGCCGATGTCCATGACCGCCACGAGGTGCCGAGTAAGGAGACGCTAAGTCGGCGCACGTTTTTGAAGAACAGTGGTTTTGGGGCGATCGGGATCACCATGATTCCGATCACCAGTTTGATGGCGATCCCGGCCTCAAGTTACGCACAGAATTCAACTGCGCTCAGTGCGGACGTTGGCAAGACGCTGCTGAAGATGGCACGGGACATCTTTCCGCACGATCGAATTCCCGATGAGCCCTATGTGGCGGTAGTAGCCCCCTATTTAGCGGATGGGTTCAGCAACCAGAAACGGAAGTTGCTGGTGACCAATGGGGTATCAAACCTTGATGCAGCGGCGATGAAACGTTTTGGCAAGACTTATGCAGAGATTCCCGCTGAGGGCGATCGCGTCAGTCTTCTGGTTGAGATCGAACAAACGGAATTCTTCCAGAAGGTTCGTGGTGATTTAAAGAGCCAGTTGTACAACAACAAGGCGGTGTGGCCGCTCTTTGGCTATCAGGGTTCTTCTTGGGAAAAGGGGGGTTATCTCCAGCGCGGCTTCGACGATATCGACTGGCTTGGATCAGTATGAATTAGTGTGGTGTAAAGGGTTCTGTAGCGCGATCAGAGGATGAAATAATGACAAAGAAGTTTAGCTTGAACGATAGGGACGCCATCGTGATTATCGGATCCGGCGCCGGTGGCGGGACGCTGGCAAACGAGTTGGCGCAGAAGGGCGTGAACAAGATCGTGCTGCTCGAAGCCGGCAAGCATTTCACACAAGACGACTACGAAAACGACGAAGTAAAGATGTTCCAGAAGATGAGCTGGCTCGACAAGCGCGTCAGCGCGGGAACATGGGATAACACACTCAATTCGCCAAACATGCCCGTTTGGCACTGCAAAGCGGTGGGAGGAACAACGAACTTCTGGGGTGCCATTACGCCTCGGATTATGCCGTACGAGTTCAAGCCCAAGACGACCTACGGCAACATTCCAGAGGCGAATCTGCTCGATTGGCCTATTTCGTACGAGGAAATAGAACCCTACTACGACCTCGCGGAGCGCAAGATGGGCGTGGCCGGCTCGAAGGCAAGCGGCATGCCGCCGCTTCCGAAGACCAACAAGTACAAGCTTGTCGAGTTTGGAGCACGCAAGATGGGCTACCGTGACATTGGGCAACCCCAGGCGATCAACTCGGTTGTCTATGACGGCCGGCCTGCCTGCCAGCAGATTGGATTCTGCTATTCGGGTTGCAAGATCGGCGCCAAATGGTCGACGTTGTATACCGAGATTCCGCGGGCGATAGAGACCGGCCGCGTTGAGTTGCGTGTAGAGTCAATGGCACTCCATATCCAGCACGACAAGACCGGCAAAGTAACGGGAGTTCTATACGCGGATCGGGAAGGCAAGCACCATCTGCAGAAGGCGCGGATCGTGGTTCTGGCCGGAAACTCAATTGAATCTCCGCGCCTGTTGCTCAATTCGGCGTCGAGCATGTTTCCGCAGGGGCTTGCCAATTCGTCGGGACAGGTAGGCCGCAATTACATCTCTCACAACCATGCGGGTGGTGGCTACTCGATCTTCAAGGGTCCGGTAAACATGTTTCGGGGAAACAGCACCAGCGTTATTGTCCGTGACGAAATGAAGCACGATCCGTCGCGCGGCTTTGCTGGTGGCTATTTTCTGGTCGGCATCGGTGTCGGCCTGCCGTTTATGGCCGGGGGCATCATGCGACCAGGCGCTTGGGGAAGGGAGTTCACCTCGGTGGTCGACAACTACGATCATATGATTTCCTTCTACCTTCTTGGTGAACAGATGCCGTCGAAGCAGAACAGGATCACTTTGCATGCGACTGAGAAGGATCAATACGGCCAACCGATTCCCGTAGTAAGTGTCTCGTATCATGCTAACGATGCCGCGATGAAAAAACATGCCCTGGCCCAGTGGCAAAAGCTGGCTGATGCTGCGGGAGCGGTTCGAACCATTCAAAGTCCGGATTGGCAAGCTGCACACAACATGGGGACAAATCGCATGAGTGAAAAAGCGGAGGATGGCGTGTTTAACAAGTGGGGCCAGGCGCATGACGTCAAGAATCTTTTTGTTTCTGACGGTAGCGCATTTACTTCAGGCGCTGCGGCAAATCCGACACTGACGATTGTTGCTCTTGCTATCCGTCAGTCAGAGTTCATTGTGGCAAAGATGAAAGCAATGGATATCTAGGATTTCTAGTCAATTAGCCACGCCATTTAGTCCAAGGAAACACCGAGTAGTCTGATCAATATTACGCAAGAAATGGAGGTTCGTCATGTCGAATGTAGAAGGTGCCGCGGTGAAACACGAAACAGCCTCGATTCCGCACAATGTTCCGCGAGATCGTGTTTACAACATCGATATGTTCGCCCTTGAGGGTATCGAGGAGGGTTATCACGAAGCGTGGATGCGCATCAAAAAACCAAACATGCCTGACCTGATATGGACGCCGTGCAACGGCGGACACTGGGTAGCCACCAATGGCAGAACGATCGCCGAGATTTACAGCGATCCCACCCGCTTTTCGAGCGAAGTTATTTTCATGCCCAAAGAAGCCGGCGAGAAATATGAGATGGTACCGACGCGTATGGATCCGCCGGAGCACACACCCTATCGGAAGGGCCTTGCCGCGGCTCTCGGCGTCGCCATGGTGCGTCGGTTCGAGGAAAAAGCGCGCAAATTTTCTGTCGAGCTGATCGACAGCTTTATGGACAAGGGAAGCTGCGATTTCGCCAAGGAGTATGCCGAGAAATTTCCGGTGTTGGTCTTCATGGCCCTTGCCGATCTGCCCTTATCCGACGTGCCTCTGCTTACCCATTACGCCTATCTAATGACGCGGCCGGAGGGCGCGACGGCCGATGAGCGGGCGGCCACGCTCGAAAGAGGCAATAAGGGCTTCTTCGATTACGTGGATCCGATCATCAAGGAGCGGCGAGGCAAAGGTGGGAACGACTTGATTTCGCTGATGTCCGACCTCAATATCGACGGTGAGCCGATCAGCCACGACAAGGCCAAGGGCCTCGTCGGCCTGCTCCTGCTTGCGGGGCTTGATACGGTAGTGGCCATGCTCAACTTCGTCATGGTCTACCTTGCACAGCACCCCGAAAAAGTTGCTGAATTACGGGATAACCCGAAGAAGATCATCAGCGGTGCGGAGGAGCTGTTCCGCCGCTTCCCGGTGATATCTGAAGGCCGGATGATCGCCAAGGATATTGACTATGACGGCGTACATCTCACACGCGGCGAGATGGTTTTGATGCCGACAGCTTTATCAGGGCTCGATGAGTCCCTTTATCCAAATCCGTGGGAAGTGGATTTTGATCGTAAAGCCGCCGGTCATATTACATTCGGTGGTGGAGTGCATCGTTGTGCTGGAGCCCTTTTTGCACGTCTCGAACTCGTAACGACGATAGAGGAATGGTTGAAGAGAATTCCCGAGTTCAGCCTGCGTTCAGATCAGAAGCCCGTCTACAGCACGGGCATGGTGGCAAATATCGCCAATGTGTCGCTCGTTTGGCCGGTCAAGAAATAAAAGCCACAACATAACAAGGAGAGCAAAGTTGGGTAATCGGATAGACGGAAAGGTATGCGTCATCACTGGCGCGGGGAGCGGGATGGGGCGTGCAAGTGCCAGCGAAATGGCGCGTCAAGGGGGTCGCGTCGTCGTCTCGGATGTCAATGCGAAAGGCGGCGAAGAGACCGCCGCTGCGATTGTCGCGGAAGGCCATGAAGCAATTTTCATTCACTGTGACCTGCGCAGCAGTGATGCTATCAAAGCATTAATGGACAACACCGTAGCGCATTTTGGCGGGATTGACGTTCTGCACAATAACGCCGCCGTTCACGAGACCGACCTGACCCCGCACACAGCCATTGATGAAATGCCCGAGGACATCTGGAACATGGTCTATGAGGTGAACCTGCGCGCGCTCTGGCTGGGTATCAAGCACGCGACGCCGTACCTCAAGCTATCAACCAAAGGGGCATCGATCATTAATGTCGCCTCGACGGGCGCCCATGTCGCATTCCCCATGTCCGCTGCGTATTGCGCTTCCAAAGGCGGAGTCGTGATGTTGACCAAAGCCGCCGCTGTTGACCTGGCCAAATACAACATTCGCAGTAACTGCTACTGCCCCGGTTCTATCGATACGCCAATGATGCGGAAATATCTGGAAGTAGCGGAGGACAAAGAGGCCACCATGAAAATGCTCACTGGCGCACACCTGATTCCACGGCTAGGTCAGTCAGCCGAGATCGCCAAGCTCGCATGCTTTCTTGCGTCTGACGATTCCTCCTTCATCAACGGTGCGGTCTACGTCATCGACGGAGGCACCTTGGCCTGGCGCGGGTTGAACGACTGATTCCTCATTGAGTCACAAATGCTTGAATACGACTATGTCGTAATTGGGTCTGGCTCTGCCGGCGCTGCGATTGCAGCCCGGCTTAGCGAAGACCCGGGAACTTCAGTTTTGCTTCTGGAGGCAGGTCCCGTGGACAAGAGCCCGTGGATCAAATTGCCTTTAGGTTTTGCCAAGATTTTGCCCAATTCAAAGTACATGTGGCACTTCGACAGCGATCCGGAAGCGGAACTGAAAGACCGAACTTTCCAAATTTATCGTGGAAAAGTGCTGGGGGGGTCGAGCTCAGTCAATGGCCTGATTTATTTGCGCGGAGTGCCTTATGACTATGACTCGTGGCTTCAGCTTGGCGCCGATGGTTGGTCCTATGATGATGTACTGCCCTATTTTCGCAAGGCCGAAGATCAAAGTCGTGGAGAGGACGAGTATCACGGCAAGGGGGGGCCGATCCACGTCGAGGACGTTCGGTGGCGCAATCCACTTGCCGATGCTTTCATTGATGCCGCGACATCAGTTGGGATCCCTTATCGCGATGACTTTTGCCAACGCGACATCGAGGGAGCGGGGTATTTTCAGTTTTCGACATTGAATGGCCGCCGCGTATCGACGGCGACCAGTTATCTTCACGCCGCGCGCAGAAGACCCAACCTTCGAATCCTTACCGAGGCATTGGTGACCAGGATCGAATTCCAGGGACGTGAAGCCAGCGGCGTACGCTTCGAGCGTGGAGGCGAAACTCATCTGGCGGCGGCACGCCGCGAGGTTGTGTTGTGCGCAGGGGCAATTGCATCGCCTCAGATTCTGCAACTGTCGGGAATCGGCCCCGCCGATCTTCTGCGGCAGATCGGAGTGCCGGTGGTGCATGAGCTAAAGGGTGTGGGTGAGAACTTGAACGAACACTTGTTGGTGAAACGCTCTTACACGACCAACAGCAGACACACGCTGAACGCGATGATGAGCAATCCGATTTCGCAGTGCTTGGCCGGGATCCGCTATGGCCTGCTGAAGACTGGCCCGTTGGCCGCCGGCCCGGCTCCGGCGGGAGGCTTCGCCTACACGCGCCCGGGTTTGAAGGCACCGGATATCCAGATCATGTTTCATCCATTTGAAGTAGACAATTTCGGCACCCACCTGGCACCCGAATCCAGTTTTCAGATTTCCTTCTATCCGGTTCGACCGGAGAGTCGTGGTCAAGTACGCGCAAGATCGGCTGATCCCAGGGAGGCCCCCCACATTGCGCCCCACTTTCTAACAGCCGAGAACGACGTCCAGACGACCATTGCCGGGCTGCGACTGATCGGTCAAATCGGGCGGGCAACCTCGCTCAAAGAGTTCGGCGCCAAGGAAATCCTGCCTGGATTTGACAGTGAGACGGACGAGGCATTGCTCGAGTATGTGCGCTGTCAGGCAACGGCAGCCTTTCACTCAATCGGCACTTGCCGCATGGGTAGCGATGATATGGCTGTGGTCGATCCGACCCTCAAGGTTCACGGACTATCGAAATTACGAGTCGCGGATGGATCGGTCATGCCCACGCTGCCATCCGGAGCCATAAATGCAGTCTGCATCATGATCGGTGAGAAGTGTGCAGACATGATCAAGAACGAGCAGATCTGAATGGAGAGAACTGAGATGAATACAGCGTCAGGTGGTGTTGAGCGAAACAAGGCAATCGTCGTTGAATTTTTCAGTCGATTTTCAAAGGGTGACGTTACTGGCCTGCTTGAACTGATGGATGACGAGGCTACCTGGTGGGTTTCAGGAAGGATCGCGGGTCTATCCGATACTTACAAGAAGAAAAAATTCGGTGAGCTATTACACGGCGTGAAGCCAAACTACAAGGGCGGGGCTATGCGATTCACTCCTACTCTGTTGACCGCTGAAGGCGATCGGGTGGCTGTTGAAGCGGAGTCTTTTGCCGAGCTCATGAATGGTCGGATCTACAACAACGCCTACCATCTGCTGTTCACTCTTGCGAACGGCAAAATACTGCGCGTCAAGGAGTACATGGACACGCAACATGCCTATGAAACCTTCTTTGTTCCGTGAACTCGGTTACTCATGACCCCAATGACCCTAATGACCCTAATGAGGGGACTGCACATAAATCGAGCGGTTGCCAGGCGATGTCAAATCCAGATCACGGGTGGTTCTTTTCCGCACCTTTGCTTCGACCCAACAACTAGCTGATGGGCTTCGTCACATCAAAATACCCCAGTCATTCCTTCACGGACGATTCACTTACGAGAGTATTAAACAATGCCAAAAGTTACATTCATCCAGCCCGATGGAACGAGTCAGACGATCGAAATCCCGGTCGGGCACTCGGTGATGGAAGGTGCCGTCAAACACGACATCAGCGGTATCGTCGCCGAATGCGGTGGCGCCTGTGCTTGTGCGACTTGCCATGTCCATGTCGACCCTGAGTGGGCGAATAAGCTCGACCCAGCGCAGGAGTCTGAGACCGCTATGCTCGATTTTGCGACCGATCCGGACAAGACCTCGCGATTGGCCTGTCAGATCAAGCTGAAAGACACCATGGACGGTCTTACGGTGCGCATCCCCAATCAGCAGCACTAAGTATTCACACAAGTTCCATTGGTTATCGACTTTTGCACGGTGCTCAGGCTAATGATTCGAATTCATTCAACACGTAGGGTCCGGTAGCGAAATGCGCGCGATGGTATGCAACGAGTACGGTTCGCCAGACAGGCTTGCTGAACAGGACGTGGAAACCCCAAGCCTTCTCGCCGACGAAGTTCGGATAAGGGTTGGCGCTGCGGGAGTGAACTTTCCCGATACGCTCATCATTCAAGGTAAGTATCAACTCAAACCGCCATTGCCGTTCATTCCTGGCTTTGAAGTCGCCGGTGAAATCACTGCGATCGGTTCACAGGTGAAATCCCATTCAGTCGGAGATCGTGTCATGGCGCTGACAAGTAGCGGCTGCGGCGCGTTCGCAGAGCAGGCCGTGGCCAAGGCGCACGAAGTCGTTCGCATCCCGGACGGGGTCGACGACATTACGGCCACCGCGCTCTACACCGCTTATGGCACCGCTTATCACGCACTCGTGCAGCGGGGCCAGATGCGTCCTGGCGAAACGTTGGTGGTCTTGGGTGCGAGCGGAGGCGTCGGTCTGGCAGCAGTCGAGATAGGCGTCGCGTTGGGGGCCCGCGTCATCGCCGTTGGGCGCTCGCTGGACAAGCTCCGCATTGCACGGGAAAAGGGGGCAACAGAGATCCTCTCCTACTCAGACGGCGACCTTCGCCAGCGTATAAAAGAGCTGACAAATGGAAAAGGGGCCGACGTATGTCTTGATACGCTAGGGGGTGACGCGTTCGACGCCATGTCCCGCGCGATGAATTGGGATGGGCGGTTGCTGGTGATCGGCTTCACCAGCGGTGTCATTCCACGGTTGGCAGTCAATCTGCTTCTGCTGAAAGGCTACCAGGTCATCGGCGTTTACTGGGGCTCTTTTGTGACTCGCTCACCCGAACTCAACGCCGCAAACTTTGAAGTTTTAGCGCGCATGCTAAAGCAAGGACAGATACGCCCCCATGTCTCCAAGACCTATCCGCTAGCGCAAGTCGGGGATGCACTCAGGGACTTAAGTAGCCGAAACACAATTGGCAAACTGGTTATCACGGTCGCGCCAGAGAGTGGGACAGGGATATGAACGCTATCGAATTGCTCATCGCGAAGCAGGAAATCTACGAGATCCTCATCACCTATTGCCGCGGCGTTGACCGGCTCGATGAAGGTCTCGTCCGGTGGATTTATCATCCGGACGGGATCGACGATCGAGGCTATTGGCGCGGCATGGGATGGGACTTCGCCCCGTTCGTCGTGAACCGATTGCGTGAAGCCAATAGTTGCACCACGCATTCGGTGACGAATGTGCTGATTGAGGTCGACGGCGACATCGCCACATCGGAGGCTCAAATTCAGGCAACTCTGGTGCGACGCGGAACCGATCCCGTCGTCGCGGACATCATGGGCGCGCGCTACGTCGACCGGTTTTCAAAGCGGGACGGACAATGGAAAATCGATGAGCGTACTGTCGTACTCGACTGGCACAAGGTCGAGACCTGGCCGGCAGCCGAAGCACCGATCGCGGTCGACCGCTTCGTCCATGGCGTCCGTGACCAGACCGACCCGGTCTACATCATGAAGAAGCATCGCACCCTGCGATAAGACTTCGATCTGCATATAAATAAAGGAGAAACCAATGACAACAAGTAAAGCCTTATCCGGAAAAGTAGCCCTCATCGCTGGCGGGTCACGGGGAATTGGCGCGGCCTCAGCGCTCGCGCTCGCCGATCAGGGCGCGGATGTCGTCATCAGTTATGTTTCCCGCCCCGACAAGGCCGAAGCCGTCGTCGCCGAGATCTTGAAGAAGGGTGTCCGCGCCAAGGCGTTCAAAGCTGACCAGGAAAACACCGATCAGATCAGGATGCTTGTCGCCAACACGGTCGCCGATTTCGGACGTCTCGACATCGTTCTGGCGAATGCCGGGGTCCTTGAGATGCGGTCGGTCGATTCAGCTGACGACACGGCGGCGCTCGACCGGCTCTACAAGATTAACCTTGGTGGCGTAGTGACCCTTATCCGTGAGGCGAGCCGCATCATGGCCGATGATGGACGCATCATCGCGATCTCTTCGCAAG
The DNA here is from genome assembly GCA_043738625.1 of Sterolibacteriaceae bacterium. GTDB lineage: Bacteria > Pseudomonadota > Gammaproteobacteria > Burkholderiales > Rhodocyclaceae > JANYCD01. Next base: position 2,045 of record JAYUFR010000225.1, on the reverse strand, counting down.
TGGCGACGCGGCTCGGTCTAAGCGGGCTGGCCGACTATACCGCCACGAAATCGGCGATCCAAGGCTACATCAAAGGCGCCGCACGGGACCTTGCACCAAGGCGGATCACGGCCAATGCAATCGCCGTGGGTCCGACGGCCACCGATATGAATCCGGATTCCGGCCCCTTCGCCGATTTGTTGAAGGCACAAATCGCGCTCGGCCGCCTCGGCCGGCCCGAAGAGATCGCAGCAGTGGTGACTTTCCTCGCCTCGCCGGGTGCGAGCTTCGTCACGGGCAGTCTCGTCGTCGCGGATGGGGGAATGAACGCCTGACGCGTAGCCGCTGCTGTGCCGCGCGGCCTCGGACTCGGGCGCGTAATACGGCTCGCCATCACCAGAACAATCTGTTCGAGCAGGCAAGTCAATCACGTGGGTCAAATTTCAGTGAAAACCACACTCCTAAGTGGGTCAGTTTTGGGTGGACGTCAACACGCATGCTGCAAAACCCACGTCAATAACGATGCGGAACTCAAGCGACGACGTATTTACGCTACAACCGTTTTACACTATGTTAGCGGCCTGTTACGCTAGGATCGTCACAGGGTGATAGCCAAAATAAAACGATCCGGCAAGGATCGCCACGAGAGGAGAGTTCGGAATGAGCAAGGAGTTCAGGATGTCGCAGGATGCACGGCCGCCCTATGTCTTGGCGGCGCTTCTTTTGCTGATCGGTGCGGCCATCGGGATAGGTGGCCTCTGGCTCGCATGGCTCGGAGGCTCCCTTTACTATATTACGGGAGCGGTCCTCGTCGCAGCCTCAGGCGTACTACTGATGCGGAAGGATCTGCGCGGACCCTGGCTCTATGCATTGTTCCTGGCAGTCAACCTGGGATGGGCGATCATGGAGGCGGGGCTCGATGCCTGGGCTCTGACAGCGCGACTTTTCGCGCCGGCGGTTCTGGGATTGTGGTTCCTTCTGCCGGGGCTGCGACGCGGCATGGTCGGCGCGTCCGGGCTGCTTCGCTTCGGCGCACCAGTGGCCGGCGGCTTGGCGGTTATCTCGCTCGGCGCCATTCTCCTGGTCGCTCTGTTGCCGGGCAAGCCAGCGGCGGCGTTTCCCGAGCCTGTTCAAGGCGTCCCCGTGTCCGGCGCCGGGGCGGAGTGGCTCGAATATGGCGCCACGCCCGGCGGCACACGCTTCTCGCTGCTCACGAAGTTGACGCCGGAAAATGTGGCGGGTCTGAAACCCGCCTGGGAATATCACTGGAGCATCGGCAATACCAAGGTCGAAGTGCCTTCCCAAGCCACGCCGCTGATGATCGGCGATACGCTGTATTTTTGTTCGGCGACCAACATCGTCGTCGCGGTCGATGCGGAAAGCGGTACGGAGCGCTGGCGCTTCGATCCAAAAGTGGATGCGACAGGCCGCTCGCCCTATGCGACGTGCAGAGGTGTTGCATTTCATCGTGCTCAATCAACGGAGTGCCCCGAGCGCATTATCGCCGCCACATTTGACGCAAGGCTCTTCGCCCTCGATGCACATACCGGCCACCTCTGCCCCTCATTTGGTCAAGGCGGTTTCGTCGATCTCAAGAAAGGGATGGGGGATGTCATCCCCGGCTTCTACTACCCGAGTTCGGCACCGACAATCCTGCGCGGCAAGGTCGTGATTGGCGGTTGGGTTTCGGATAACCAGAGCACAGACGAACCTTCGGGGGTGATCCGCGCCTTTGATGCGGTCACCGGCGCCTTCGCCTGGGCCTGGGATATGGGTCGTCCGGGAAACAGCAAGGAGCCGGGCCCCGGCGAAACCTATACGCGTTCGACACCGAATAGCTGGGCGCCCATGAGCGTAGACGATGCGCTGGGCCTCGTCTTTGTGCCGACGGGCAATCCCACTCCCGATTATTCGGGGCAAAAACGCCGCGACTTTGACGAGAAATACGGCAGCTCGGTCGTTGCACTTGATATCGAGACCGGCTTGCCGCGCTGGTCGTTTCAGACAGCACATCATGATCTTTGGGACTATGACGTGCCGGCGCAACCCACGCTCGTCGACATTCC
>JAYUFR010000224.1:0-3901 GCA_043738625.1 Sterolibacteriaceae bacterium | reverse complement strand
ACGGCGAGCTCGAAGATTGCCGGGTTCTACACCCTGTCATCACACAGCATCGCGCTCACCGAGTTGCCGGCGGACGTCAGCCGCAAGTTGCCGCGCTACCCCAGCGTCCCGGCGGTACTGATCGGCTGGCTTGGTCGCGACGCCGCCTTTCCCGGCCAGCACATCGGCCCGATGCTGCTGGCTGACGCGATCACGCGTCTGGCCGCCGCGCCGGTCGGCATCCATGCGCTGTGCGCCGATGCCATCGACGACGCGGCGGCGGCCTTCTACCGCGAGCATCAGTTTCAGCCCTTTATCAGCCGTCCGAACAGCTTCTACCTGTCGATGAAGACCGCGCTCGCGCTGACGGCACAAGGTAGCGGCAAAGCTTCGTTGTAATCGGCGCACAGCCCTTGTCACAGGCGTGCGGCAACGTACCTGGCGCAACCTGGATCACTCGGTCTGCTGCTGGTGGTGCACCGCGATCTGATGCCATCAAGGCGATCTGAATCGATCCAACAACATCTCTTGCAATCACTGAAACGTTGCGGTAACGTTGCGGTAACGTTGCAAATCGCTCAACAAGGGGATCCACATGAACCGTGACGTTGCAATTGGAAGGCACCTCGCCGCACTCCGAGATCAGGCTGAACTCAAGCAAAACGAACTAGCCAAGAAACTTCCGTGGAGTGCGGCGGTGCTGTCCCGGATTGAAAGCGGGGAACGCCCACTTGCGGATGATGAACTCGAAATCGTGTTGAACGGCATCGGCACGCCGGAAGCCCTCAAGGTGAAAGAAATACTTTCAAGACACTGGGAGTTTTTGCCGGAAGCACCCCTGGGCGACCCCGACGCTGATCTTCTTTGGGAAGCCGAACAGGCAGCGCAGCAAGTCCACGCGCTGGCGGAATGCCCGGACGTGAAGCAATTTTACGAACGCCGACTCAGACGCTATCAGGAAGAACTGACCGAGGCGGCCAGCTTGGTCGCAAATAAACGCTTCCGCGCCGCTTTCATCGGCACTATCGCAGTCGGCAAATCGACAGCAATCTGCCGTGCCGAAGGCCTAGAGATTTTGACGAGCAAAGGTATGCCGAAGGCGGTTCTCGAAACCGGTGCGGGCGGCATAACAATTTGCGAAGTTCACCTGCGGCGCGGACTTGGTTACGGCCTGATCGTAGAGCCGTGCGGCAACGACGAGATTCGTCGCTATGTTTCTGACTTCGCTAACTTCTTGCTCAATCCGACCCAGCCCGCGCAGGATTTGAACGACGGCGATGCGGACACCGGCTCACCGGGAATTTCCCGTGAAGTTGAACGCGCGCTGCGCAACATGACCGGGCTAAAGCGCAAGCGTGCTGAAAAGAAATCGGACGGCAGTATAGTTCCGGCAGTCGATGAGGCTCGCGTGCTGGCGTCTACCGTGAGCGATGCCAAGGCATTGTCTGTCGAGCTTCTGGCGCGAATGGAATTGCACAAACGTGATCGCCGCGATATGTGGTACTCGGACACTGCGGGTAAAGAACCTCTGGAGTGGCTGCAAGACCTGTTCGAGCGCGTGAATAACGGGCGTCATGGCGAATTTACGCTGCCGAGGCGCATCGATTTGGTCATTCCCAATGCAGTCCTCGGTGACGAATCAGTGTCGGTCACACTCATCGATACGCAGGGCATCGACGACATCGCGGAGCGAGCCGACCTTGAACAGCACTTCGACGACGACCACACGGTTGTCGTCCTTTGCACGGTTTTTAACGAAGCTCCCGCGACGGCGGTTCGTCAGCTACTGACGCGAGCCAAAGAAGGGGGCGTACGCACCCTTGACAGCCATGTCGCAATCTTGGTTTTGCCCAGGCCAGGCGATGCGTTGGCAATGAAAGACAACGGCTACCCGGCTCAATCAGCCAGCGAGGGGTACGACCTCAAAGCCGAGGAGGTTGAGTTGAAACTGCACCCGCTCGGACTAAGCCGTCTGCCGGTGATCTTCTTCAACGCCGCTGAGGATGCCCCGGAAATTTTGCGTTCATTCATTCTTGGTCGCATTGAGGCTGTCCGGCTATGGCAGCGCAAGGCACTGCGTGAAATCATCGTTGAGGCGAATGCACTGCTCGAAAACTATAAAAACGTGCAAGCACGCCAGGCTATGCTGGCCGCCGCTAAGAGGCTCACAACTTGGATGGACCACAACGCGCAGATCGCTGCGTCGCCTAAAAAACACGTTCACGAAAGCCTGTTGTCTGCGGTGCGCTCGGCAAACCCACGGACGATATATGCGGCAGTTGTGCGGGACGGCGATTGGCACAAACTCAACTACGCCCACCAGCTAAGTCACGGGGCGAGGCGCATCGCCACGAGCATCGCAGAACCAAAGCTGGCCGCCTTCAAGGTGATCGCAATGAATCTGCTGCAAGACAATGACTATGCCGATGCCCATGATCTGGTTCAGCAAACTGTGCGAACCGTCGAACTTGGATTCGACAATATGGTTCGCAAGGCACAACTGATCGGCCAAAGCATCCATGCCGACGAAATGAGCAGCGACATCGATTTCTGGCGCGACTGTGGTAAAGAGTGGGGGCGAGGAAGCGGCTACCGCGACCGCATCAACGAGCGCAATCGCGAGTGGTTCGAGGACGAACATTCCGGGGAAGCAGACGCCAGAGTCCTTGAACTGGTTACAGAAAGCTGGGGTGAAACGACGGCCTCGGTGAGGCAACTGTTGGCGCAAGATTGAGGTTGGCCGCTTGCACCCATCCGCAATCTGACGGGATCAATCCCCCGTCGCGCCCATGTCATTGATCGCAACTTCACATCTGGCGGCGCCGGAGGCTCCTTGTAGTAGCCGATGGTGTCCCCCTCGGTCGTGACACCCAGGCCATTGAGCAGGCGGTTCGAATAGTTGAAATAGACGCAGACCAGGTTGACTTCCAGGATCTCGCCGTCATCGCTGCCGGCATCGCGGCAGGCCGGAACGAACGCGCCAATGTCACCGGAAAAGAAGTTGAAGCACTGCAGAAATTGGCTGCCGACCTTCTGCGATTGAGCCCCAGCCAGTTCGACGAGCATGTCGGAAGCGATGCATTGAAGGAGATTTGCCATGACAACCAGAGCCAAGGCCGGAAGCAGGATTCTTGATGCAGTCCATGAGACGGCGCGTGATCTTCACGCGGCCGGCTTCATCGACATGCGGACGATGCAGAAGTACGGCGCGCTTTGCCTGGAGCCCATTCCCACGTATTCAAGCGCGAAGATTCGCGCACTTCGCGCGCGACACAAGTTGAGCCAGGCCGTGTTGGCCACGGTGCTCAACACCAGCCTCTCAACCGTCCGTCAGTGGGAAATCGGTGACAAGCAACCCAGCGGTCCGTCGCTGAAGCTCCTGAGCCTGTTGGACAGGAAGAGCCTCGAAGTCCTGATCTGACGCGGCGTCACAACGGCATGGCCGCCCGAAGCCTGTTCGTTGTTGTGAGCATGTGGTAGTTGTGGGTGGTCCAGCGCAGTCCGCAGCCTGCCATGGGGTCGGGTGTGCGATGCGCCAGCAGCAGGTGCAGAGGTCTCACGCCTCGTCCCAGTCCCGCCAGGCCACCGGATGCTCACTGCGGTAGCGGTTCACGGCGCTGCCCACCGTAGGCTCGAGGCGGTCGGTGCCAATGTGGGCCAGCAGGCCGTAGTGAGCCAGGCGGTCCTTCACCGGGCCCTTGAGGCCGGCAAAGTGCAGGACCACGCCGTGTTGCGGCAATTCATCATGCAGGCGGTCCAGCGATTCGGCCGCCGTGATGTCGATGTCGCTGATGGCATCGGCCGCCACGATCAGCCACACCGGTGGCGTGGGCGACGCAGCCACTGCCTGCAGCACCTGGTGGCGGAAGATCTCGGCATTGGCAAAGAACAGTGGCGCGTCCCAGCGGAAGATCACCAGCCC
>JAYUFR010000223.1:0-11665 GCA_043738625.1 Sterolibacteriaceae bacterium | reverse complement strand
TCGGTACGCGCCAACGTGCGCACCGCCGAAGCGGCTCGCACGGGGCTTAACGAAGCGCTGAAAGTAGCATTTCGCGGTGGCGCGATCACCGGCATGCTGGTGGTCGGCCTCGGGCTGCTTGGTGTGACCGGCCTCTTCTGGTACTTGGTGGGCAACATCGGGGAATCCGACCAGCAGATGAGCGATGTCATCAAACCGTTGATCGGCTTCGGCTTCGGCGGTTCGTTGATTTCGATCTTCGCGCGGTTGGGCGGCGGCATCTTCACCAAGGGTGCCGACGTCGGCGCCGACCTCGTGGGCAAGGTCGAAGCGGGCATTCCCGAAGACGACCCACGTAACCCCGCGGTGATCGCCGACAACGTCGGCGACAACGTCGGCGACTGCGCCGGCATGGCGGCCGATCTCTTCGAGACCTACGCGGTCACGATTATTGCGACGATGCTGCTCGGTTCGCTGATCCTGAAGAATTATGCGGCCAACGCGGTCGTCTACCCGCTCGTGCTGGGCGGCTTCTCGATCATCGCCTCCATCATCGGCTGCATGTTCGTCAAAGCCACCCCCGGCCAGAAGATCATGAATGCGCTGTATAAGGGCCTGATCGTCGCGGGCGTGCTCGCGCTTATCGCTTTTTATCCGATCACCGCGTACATGATGGGTGACGTGAGCGTCAATTATCCGGAATTGTCGGTCACGCGGTTGTATGGCGCCGCCGTAGTCGGCCTGGTGTTGACGGGACTGCTCGTATGGATCACCGAATACTACACCGGCACCGAATACGCGCCGGTGCGTTACGTCGCGCAAGCCTCGACCACCGGGCACGCCACCAACATCATCGCCGGCATCGCTGTTTCAATGAAATCGACTGCATACCCGGTGTTGTTCGTGTGCGCTGCAATCTGGGCCTCGTTCACGTTGGCCGGCCTGTATGGCATCGCCATTGCCGCGACATCCATGCTGTCGATGGCCGGCATCATCGTCGCGCTCGACGCCTACGGCCCCATCACCGACAACGCCGGCGGCATTGCCGAAATGGCCGACCTGCCCGACAGCGTACGCGCCATTACCGATCCACTCGACGCCGTGGGCAACACCACCAAGGCAGTGACCAAGGGTTACGCCATCGGCTCTGCCGGTCTTGCCGCGCTGGTGCTGTTTGCCGACTTCACGCATGGTCTGCATGCCGCCAAACCGACGCTGAACTTCCTCTTCGATCTGTCCGATCCGGCAGTGATCATCGGCCTGTTTATTGGTGGCCTGATTCCTTACCTGTTCGGCGCAATGGCGATGGAAGCCGTGGGTCGTTCCGCCGGTGCGGTGGTCGTCGAAGTGCGGCGCCAGTTCAGGGAAATCAAGGGCATCATGGAAGGCACGGCCAAGCCCGAATACGGCACCTGCGTCGACATGCTGACCAAGGCCGCGATCAAGGAAATGATGATCCCATCGTTGCTGCCCGTGCTGGTACCCGTCGTCGTCGCGTTCGGCATGAACGCACTAATGGCGCCGGTCGATGGCGTCAGCGCCGGCGTCCGCGCCTTGGGTGGCACATTGATGGGGACCATCGTCACCGGCCTGTTCGTGGCGATCTCCATGACCACCGGCGGTGGCGCATGGGATAACGCCAAGAAATACATCGAGGACGGCAACTTCGGCGGCAAAGGTTCCGAGGCCCACAAGGCAGCGGTCACCGGCGACACCGTTGGTGACCCCTACAAAGATACGGCGGGCCCGGCAGTCAACCCGCTCATCAAGATCATCAACATCGTGGCGCTGCTGATTCTGCCCCTGGTTGCGTAACAAGGTGCCTGATGATTGCCTGATCAATTCCACGCATCACTAAAAAACGGCGGCCTGCGGGTCGCCGTTTTTATTTGGATGATCGCCGACTTCGTATCAAGAACAGCGACGGGTTTATCCACAAAATCTGTGGATAAACATGTTAATGAGTGACTGCGAACCTGACCAAACCCTTGCCACGACTGGATTTCGGCCATATCGTACAAAAATATTGCAGTGATGTGACAGCATCAATTTTCAATTGTTTATGACTCACTGCCAATTGCGGTGATCGCTACACGGGAGCACATGCGGCCCAAGGCGCAGCGACGCATCCGCTACAATCTTTTCCTTGATTGATAACGCAGCGCAACATAACGCAGTGTCCTCACAACCTATCAGCGTCACCGAGTTGAACCGCCTCGCACGCACCACTCTGGAGCGCAGCATTGCGTTGACCTGGGTACTCGGCGAAATCTCCAACCTCACTCGTGCGGCTTCCGGACATTTCTACTTCACACTCAAGGACGAGGGTGCCCAGGTACGTTGCGTCATGTTCCGTTCGCGCGCCCAACTATTGCCGTGGCGCCTGGAAAACGGGCAACAGGTGGAAGCCCAGGCGCTGGTTACGCTGTACGAAGCACGCGGCGATTTTCAGCTCAATGTCGACATGCTGCGACGCGGAGGCCTTGGCCGGCTATTCGAAGCCTTCGCCCTGCTGCGCGAAAAACTGGCGCACGCAGGCCTGTTCGATCCCGCCCGCAAACGTGACATTCCACGCTTTCCGCACGCCATCGGCATTGTCACGTCGCCTCAGGCAGCGGCCCTGCGTGATGTCATCGCCGCTTTGCAACGGCGCGCGCCGCATGTAGCCATTATTCTCTACCCGACTCCGGTACAAGGTGATGGTGCTGCAGCGCAAATTGCGAACGCAATTGCGATGGCTGGCGCACGGGCAGAATGTGAAGTGTTGATCGTGGCGCGTGGTGGCGGCAGCATTGAAGACCTGTGGGCCTTCAATGAAGAAATCGTCGCACGTGCCATCGCCGCCAGCGCCATCCCTGTCATCAGCGGCGTCGGTCACGAGACCGACATCACCATCGCCGACTTTGTCGCCGACCAGCGCGCCGCAACACCCACTGCTGCTGCCGAGTTGGCATCTACTGGATGGTTCGCCGCCGCAGAAGAGATCGATGCACTCGCAGATGAACTCCACGCCACCATGCACGCCGCGCTGGAAAATCGCATGCAGCAGGTTGACCTGCTCAGTCGTCGTCTGCTTCATCCCGGCGAACGCATTGCCCGCCATCGGCAACATCTGGGTCACCTCACTACCCGCCTTGCCGCCGCCGCAAACCGGACGCTGCGATCGGACGAACAGCGTTTGGCGGAGTTACGCCTGCGCATCACTCGAGCGCGTCCCGATCCAGCGCCAGGGCGCGCACGCTTGATGTTCGCCATGCAAAGCCTGCAAAACGCACTCGGCAATTCAATGGTGAACCGTGCACATGCGATCAACCGTTTGCACGCATCATTGGTTGCACTCAACCCCGAGGCAACACTTGCGCGCGGCTACAGCATCGTGCGCGATAGCGAAGGACACGTCGTCAGCAGCAGCAAGCGATTGCGTCCGGGTGATGCCATCGCGCTCCGCTTTGCGCAGGGCAGTGCCGCTGGTCGGATTGAAACCACCGGGTAGGAGCGGCGTCCTCGCCGCGATAACTTCCATCGCGGCGAGGACGCCGCTCCTAAGACCAAGCGAGCATTGTTGCGCCCATGGAAGTGGATTAGAATCGACCGCGTTGCATGTTATGAATCACCCCCAACAATGGAGAACCACAAATGAAAAATCCACTTGACAGCCTGTGGGGCACCGTCATCAGCGGGCTGGTAATTACGCTGATCCTGTACGAAATCGTCAAAGCTGCAATGCCCCAATAAGGAGAACACACCATGGAATTCATTACACTCGGATTGGGTCGTTGGCTGCACATCATGGCAGGCGTAATGTGGATCGGCCTGCTCTATTATTTCAATTTCGTCCAGGTCGCAGCACTCGCCGCCGCAGCCAAGGACACTCCGCCCACCGGGGCCGGCATCACCAAGCATGTCGCACCGCGCGCACTGTTTTTCTTCCGCTGGGCGGCCCTGGTCACCTGGCTTGCCGGTGCGATGATCCTTGGCGCGGCATTGCCCACGGTGTTTACCTTTCAGGGCGGCCCCGGCCTCTACCCGATCGGTATCGGCGCATGGCTCGGCACCGTCATGCTGTTCAATGTATGGGGACTGATCTGGCCCAACCAGAAAAAGATCCTCGGCATTGTCAGTGCGACTGATGAAGAAAAAGCCAAGGCGCGGCGCATCGCTTTCCTCGCCTCGCGCACCAACACCATGCTGTCGATTCCCATGCTGTTCATGATGGTGGCCAGCGGACACAAGTTTGCGGTTGCAATATTTTGACGAACCTGCGCTGACAGGATTTCCCGAATCGACAAAAAGCCCTTGCCCATTCGGCAAGGGCTTTTTGTTTTATGCGTGATAAAAATTGGTCATGAACGTACCACCTGACAATCCTGCCGTAACACCCGCCTGCTCGCACCAGCACCGTTTCGATGCGGGCAACGTGGTGGCCGAGCGCAGCACCCGCATCGTCATGATCATCACCGCCATCACCATGGTGGTGGAAATCGTCGCCGGCTGGCGCTTCAACTCCATGGCCCTGCTGGCCGACGGCTGGCATATGAGTTCCCACGCCATTGCGCTTGGACTCAGTGCCCTGGCCTACGCAGCGGCGCGTCGTTACGCGCAGGACACCCGCTTCGCCTTCGGTACCTGGAAAATCGAAGTGCTGGCCGGCTTTGCCAGCGCCATGTTCCTGATCTTCGTCGCCGGTTCCATGGTCTTCGGTTCGGTCGAACGCCTGGTCACTCCGCAATCTATACACTTCATCGAAGCCATCGTCGTTGCCGTCGTCGGCCTCGCCGTCAATCTCGGCTGCGCGTTGATACTCGGCAACGCGCATCACGACCATGATCACGGCCATGAACATGATCACCACCACGACCTTAACCTCAAGTCGGCCTACGTGCACGTTCTGGCCGACGCGGCCACCTCGGTGCTGGCCATCGTCGCCCTGCTTGGTGGCATGTTCATGGGATGGAACTGGCTCGACCCGCTGATGGGTCTGGTAGGTGCCGTGTTGGTGGCGGTGTGGGCCATCGGCCTGATCCGTCAAACCGGCCGCATCCTGCTTGATGCCGAGATGGACCATCCGGTCGTTGAATCAATACGCGACACCATCCAGTCGATTTCCGGAACATCGACGACTCGCATCGTTGACCTGCACGTCTGGCGCGTCGGCAAGCAGAGCCATGCCGCCATCATCAGCCTGGTGACCGACGATCCGGAACTCACGCCGGAAAGCGTCAAACGTCTGCTCGCTTCACGCGAAGAACTGGTGCATGTTTCGGTCGAAATCAACCGCCATAAAATCACTTGAAATTGGCGCCCTAAATGACATCAAGGCGCAGACGAGCGAAGCCATCACGGGATGACTCTCCCGTCTTCACGAAACGGCAGATGCTCTGCCGCTTCCTCCCGATAGCTCTCCATCGACCGGTCAACGCGGGCCAGATGCGTTCTCAACACATCGCGCATGCGTGGATCGGCGATCCAATGCATCGTGGTCACCGGCGTTGGCTCGAAGCCGCGCGCGATCTTGTGTTCGCCGCCGGCGCCGGGCTCAAAGCGCGCCAGCCCCTCGCGAATGCAATAGTCGATGCCCTGGTAATAGCAAAGCTCGAAATGCAGGCCATCGAAGCGGCCCGATGCGCCCCAGTAGCGGCCATACAGCGCATCGGTGCTGCGGTAGCAGATGGAGACCGCAACCGGCACGCCAGCGAGGCGCGCAATGAACACCACCATGCCTTTGCCCGCGGCCTGCCCGATCTCGGCAAAGCATGCGGCGGAAATCGCAGGATGGTTGCCGAACTTGTCGAAGGTGTTGGCGTAGAGCGCATGAAGTTGTTGCCAAAGCTCGTGATCGATGGTATCGCCATGGAGCTGCTCGATTTCGATGCCTGCTTCCGCCACTTTGCGCTGCTCGGCCTTGAGCTTGCGACGCTTGTCCGATGACAGCGTTTGCATGAAATCGGGGAAGTGGCGATAGCCGCGATTGAACCAGTGGAATTGGATGTCCTTGCGTGCCAACAATCCCGCCGCTTCGAGCAGGGGAACTTCATCGGCATGAGGAAAAGCAACATGCCATGAAGGAAAGCCTTTTTCGGCGGCCAGATTGATGGCGGCGTCAATCAGCGCGCGACGGGTGTCTTGCTGCGCTGCTCCCGCCTTTACCCACAGACGCGACCCGGTGGCGGGCGTGTAGGGAATGCCGCTGAACAGTTTCGGGTAATAGGCAATGCCGGCCTGGCGAAAGGCCGCGGCCCACGACCAGTCATAGATGAATTCGCCGAAGGAATTGCCTTTGAAGTAAAGCGGCAGCAGCCCGATCAACTGCTGCCGTACATCGCGCAGGGCGATATGGCCCGGGCTCCAGCCAAGCGAAGGATGAACCGCGCCGTGACGTTCCAGCGCCGAGAGAAATGCCCGGTTTGCAAAGGGGTCTTGCGGGGGGAGCAAAGCGTCCAGGGCCGCTGCATCAACTTCATCTATGCTTGTCAGATATTCAGTTGCCAAGTGCATATTTTGGATACTACGTGGTAGTCATCATCAGCCGTCAACGGCGCATTTTGCCATTAACGGCATGACCAGAGCATCAAACAGGCGCCCAGACACATGTTAGCCATCAATTGCCTGATGCAGGCAGGGCATCCCGACGTGGCAAGGGACACCCCGATGTAGTAAACTTCAGGGCTGCAAAAATCCCTCAACCGCCCTGTGAGCGCACCATGACACACGTCGTTACCGAAGATTGCATCCGTTGCAAATATGGCGATTGCGTCGCCGTCTGCCCCGTCAATTGTTTCCATGTCGGGCCAAACATGCTGGTCATCGATCCGGACGAGTGCATCGACTGCACCCTGTGCATCCCCGAGTGTCCGTCCAACGCGATCTATGCCGAAGATGATCTGCCCAAGGAGCATCAGGATTTCATTGCGGTGAATGCCGAGTTGGCCAAGGTATGGCCGGTGATCTTCGAACAACCGGCGCCACTGCCCGAAGCCGAGCAGTGGAAGGATGTCAAAGGCAAGCGGCAGTTTCTGGAAAAATAAGTCGGGGCAGCAAAGGACTGGCGTGCCTCGGCCCTGTTGATCGACCACCACCGGCCGCAAGACTGTCTGAAACGCGGCGATCACGGCACAGACGTGTGGCGTGATCATACGGATCCCGCAGTGGAATCCCCTCTCAAAGGCACACCATGTTGAAACTCGCATTCGGTCTCGACTTCGTCGATCTGTATCGCCGCAACGGGCTCATCAAGGTCGACGGATTTTTTCTCGATCAGGTCCGTACCGCTGATGCCGCACTGGCGGAGCGGCTCGCCACTGCCCGAGCCAATCCTGATGGCCTCGACGTCAAGGCCGAGTCGGTGTTGATCATCGATCTTGCCCCGCACCTTGAACGTTTCATCTCCAGCCTGTTCGGCATCGCCGACGATGTCCTCAAACTGGTGCGCGCGCATGAAAATCTCGCGTCGCTGTATACGGTCAAGCGGCAGTTCGTGCAGCGCCATGCCATGGCCAAGATCAAGGCGGCCGATGCAATCAACCTCGACGGCCCCGCGCTCAAGGTACAGCTGACCGAACTCTGCGGCGGACAATTCGACGAACTGACCTTCGTGCACAAGATCGCCGAATGGCAAAAAGACGAAGCGGCCCACGCCGCCGAACTCGACGTCGCGACCGCATATGCCGGTTGGGCCATGCATACGCCGGAAGGCCGCCGGGCGACGCGTGGCGGCATTTTGTTCAAGACACCAAACAAGACCGATTCCGGCAACCTGCTCTCGCACACCCATGTCGAGCGCTTCGACAACGCGGGTGTGACCTCTTACCGGATCGGCCACGGCCACGAACGTCGTCGTGAAGGCTTCGCCCTCACCGACGAAGGCATGAACCTGGCGCAGGCGCTCGACGAAACCAACTACTGCGTCTGGTGCCACCCGCAGGGCCGCGACTCGTGCAGCAAAGGGATGGTGGAAAAACCCAAGCCGGACGCCCCGAAGGAAGCCCCCTTGGGGGGTGCCCCACAAAAAATTACCTTCAAGAAAAATCAGTTTGGCGTCACCCAGGCCGGCTGCCCGCTGGAACAAAAGATTTCCGAGTTCCATGTATTGAAGAGCACCGGTCATCCGCTCGGCGCGCTGGCCACCATCATCATCGACAACCCCACTGTGGCGGCCACCGGCCACCGTATCTGCAACGACTGCATGAAGGCTTGCATCTACCAGAACCGCGATCCGGTGAATATTCCGCAAGCCGAAACGCGCACCCTCAAGGATGTGCTGTCGCTGCCCTGGGGGTTCGAGATCTACAGCCTGCTCACGCGCTGGAATCCATTGCACTTCCGCCGTCCGCTGCCGCTGGCGCCGACCGGCCGCAAGGTACTGGTGGCGGGCATGGGTCCGGCCGGCTACACGCTGGCCCATCACTTGATGAACGACGGTCACGTCGTCGCCGGCATTGACGGACTCAAGATCGAGCCGCTGCCCGAGAAAGTTTCTGGCGTGCGCAGCGACGGCAGCCGCATTCCCTTCGAACCCATTCACGACATCGATTCGATTTTCGAACCGCTCGATCAGCGCGTTCTGGCCGGCTTCGGCGGTGTTGCCGAGTACGGCATCACGGTGCGCTGGAACAAGAACTTCCTCAAAGTCGTGCGCCTGCTGCTGGAACGGCGCGAAGAATTTTCGCTCTTCGGCGGCGTCCGTTTCGGCGGCACCATCAGTGTCGACGACGCCATGGCGATGGGCTTCGACCACGTCGCCCTGTGCCTCGGCGCCGGCAAACCAACGGTGCTCGACATTCCCAACGGGCTGGTCCGTGGCGTACGCACCGCCTCTGACTTCCTGATGGCACTGCAACTCACCGGCGCAGCAAAGTCCGACTCGCTGGCCAACGTCATGCTGCGCCTGCCGGTCGTCGTCATCGGCGGCGGCCTTACCGCAGTCGATACGGCCACCGAGTCGCTGGCCTACTACGTGGTGCAGGTGGAAAAATTCCTCACGCGTTATGAAGCGCTCGCTGCAAGCATCAGCGAGACCGCGATCCGTACCGCCTGGGATGCCGAAGATCGCGAAGTGGCGGAAGAGTTCCTTTCCCACGCCCGCGCCATTCGCGCCGAACGCAAGGTCGCCGAACAGGAAGATCGCGAGCCACGCATCATCGAGCTGCTGCAACATTGGGGCGGCGCCACCGTGGCGTATCGCCGCAGCTTGCAGGAAAGTCCGTCCTACACGCTCAACCACGAAGAAGTGGAAAAAGCTTTGGAAGAAGGCGTCATCTTCGCCGAAGGCCTCACCCCACTTGAAGTTGAGATCGATTCTTACGGCGCGGCCAGCGGCATGCGCTTCAAGAAGCAGATCAAGGGCGAAGACGGTAAATGGCAGGATGCGGGCGAACACCGCCTGGCCGCCGAATCAATCTTCTTTGCCGCCGGCACGCAGCCGAATACCGTGTTGGCACGGGAAGACGCAGCGCACTTCGAGCTCGATGGCAAGTTCTTCCGCGCCTGCGATGAAGAAGGCAATCCGGTCAAACCGCAACCCTCGATCTCCAAACCGGAACGCGCCGACGTACTGCTGTCGCGCCTGCCCGACGGCCGCTTCCTCAGCTACTTCGGCGACCTGCATCCCTCCTTCCTCGGCAACGTGGTCAAGGCGCTGGGTTCGGCCAAGCAGGGTTACCCGAAAATTTCCAGGGTGCTTGCCCAGCAGGCGCCACACAATACGGAAGCCAGCGATGTTTTCTTCGGCAGGCTCAATCGCGATCTGCGCGCCACCGTGCACAGCGTGATACGGCTGACGCCGACCATCGTCGAAGTCATCGTCCATGCGCCGATGGCCGCGCGCAAATTCGAGCCGGGCCAGTTCTACCGTTTGCAGAATTTCGAATCGCTGGCGCCGGTCATCGACGGCACCAAGATGCAGATGGAAGGCCTCGCCGTCACCGGTGCCTGGGTCGACAAGGCACAGGGACTGGTGTCCACTATCGTGCTGGAAATGGGCGGTTCGTCAGCCCTGTGCGCGGCGCTGAAGCCGGGCGAACCCGTAGTGCTCATGGGCCCCACCGGCTCACCCACGGAAATTCCCGCCGGCGAAACCATCATGCTGGTCGGCGGCGGGCTCGGCAACGCCGTGCTGTTCTCGATCGGCCAGGCGCTGCGCGCTGCGAACTCGAAGGTGTTGTACTTCGCCGGCTACAAAAAAATCGAGGACCGCTACAAGGTCGCCGACATCGAAGCCGCAGCCGACACCATCATCTGGTGCTGCGACGAAACCCCCGGCTTCCAACCGAGCCGCCCGCAAGACCGCACCTTCACCGGCAACATCGTCCAGGCCATCGACGCCTATGCCTCGGGCCGCCTCGGGCCGCCTTCAATTCGCGTCGAAGATGTCGACCACATCATCGCCATCGGTTCCGACCGCATGATGGCGGCAGTAGGGCGCGCACGCCACGGCGTGCTGCAACCCTACCTCAAGGCCAACCATCAGGCCATCGGCTCGATCAACTCGCCGATGCAATGCATGATGAAAGAAATCTGCGCCCAGTACCTGCAACCCCATCGCGACCCGACGACCGGCGAGATCACCTACGTGTTCTCCTGCTTCGACCAGGACCAGCCGCTCGACAATGTGGACTTCCACTATCTGTCCGAACGCCTGAAGCAGAATTCCTTGCAGGAAAAACTCACCGCGCAGTGGATTCGGCGTTGCATGCCTGAATTGCGGCAACAGCGCAGATTGGTGTGATTGGGCGACGTTCCGGCGGCAGTCCTTGCCGGGGATGTCAGAGTCGAAGACTTACAGCGCTATTTCCAGGCTTGGGTGAGGAGTTCGTCCAGTGCGGCCATGATGCGCTGACCATCTTGGCTCAATGACTCGATAAAATCGCCGAGTTGGTCATTGGCGATGGAGACTATTTCCAGAGGATGCAACACCACGGATACACCCTGAATCTTGAAGGTCGGATTGAAACTGGCATGGCCGATTTTGCCAAGCACTGACTTGCGCACGAGCGGCACAACAACCCTGCGTCGATAGTCATCAAATAGTGAAGACTGCACGATCACGACGAAGGGAATCGAATCCTTGTTTTTTCCCGTATTTCGGTGAACATCGAACTGGGGCATCAGAGCGTCGAATGCTCGTCGGCAAGTGACCCGCGCTTGGCATTGAAGTCATTCCATGTCGCTATGGTGGTCGCCAGCGTCTTTGCCTTGGCGCGGCGTTGCGCCTGCTCCTGCGCGACGAAACTCGACAGCAGATCCTCGACAACACCCGAAAGGTTGTCGGTCATTCCTTTCGCTTGAATCACCAGGTCCTCATTCAGCGTCAGGTTGACCGGGCGCTTGCGAGCGTCATGATTGTAGGCAGCCTTCATCTCACACCTCCTGTGCGCATTGTATGCGCATAGGTTCAATGGAACAAGTTTTGATTGGGGTTTTAGCGATCCCGCCTCTAGGAACAGCATGGTGGCTGCGACATTCATCCCCGAGTTGAAGCGATGTTTAAGTTCTCCAAGGGAAGCCACGTCCGGAATACAGTCGTTAATTCCGGGCATCAAAACTTGTCTTGCCACCCCATGTTTTCGTATATACAATAACCCATGCGAATCACCTTCGACCCAGCCAAGCGCAAAGAACTTTGGCTGAACGAGGTCTTGATTTTGAAGACGCCGCGCTGGTTTTTGAGGGCGTCACCCTGGAGTTTGAA
>JAYUFR010000222.1:0-11735 GCA_043738625.1 Sterolibacteriaceae bacterium | reverse complement strand
GATCGGAAACCGAGAGTGATTGCAACCATTGCCGCAACGCTTCCCAGCGTCCATTGTCGAGCAACTGCTTGGGGTAGGATTTATAGACGGTGTGGGCGAACAGCAGCGGCACCAGGTCGTCGAGTGATTTGATTGCATCAATGCCAGCATCTTCGGCACGCTTGCGCAGCAGCGGAATTTGCGCGCGTCTCGTCAGGAACAGTTCCTGTACTGCCTTGAGGCGCAGTGGCTGCAACTCGGCTTCTGGCATGTTGAAAGCCTTGTCCGGATCAAAGACCATTTCAACCAGTTGCCGGCGCAGCGGAGATAATTCCGCTTCCGTGTTGCTTGCTTCCTGCTCCGATGCGCTGGTCTCCTTCGCCATTATTCTTTCTCCATGAATCTGTATTGTTTTTCGGGAATGCTTCCGCGAAAAAATTGCGAACCCGGAATTTCTCCGGGTTCGCCAAGGCGGGATCGTTGATGAACTAGACTTTGAGTTTGTAGAGTTCCGCCACGTTGTCGTGGAGAATCCATTTGAGATTTTCGAGGCTCATGTGTTTCGCGTTGTCTGCCAGAAGTTGCTGGCTGTTGGGCCATGTCGAGTCGGAGTGGGGGAAGTCGTTGGCCCACATCAGCCGGCGCGGATTGAAGAAGCTGGTCATCTGGAACGCAACCCAGTCATCCTGGAACGTCATGTAGATGTTTTCGCGAAAATATTCGCTCGGCATCCTGGTCAGCGTGGTGCCGCCATCGAGCCAGTGGCGGTGGCGATTGAAGGCGTGGTCCATCCGGTACATGTAATGTGGTGCCCAGCCGGCATCAGCCTCTACGGTAATAACTTTCAATTCAGGATGGCGTTCAAAGACGCCGCTGTAGATGAACATGCCGATGATGTCCTGGCAGGCACGGATGATCGACTGGAAGCTATTGACCTTGGGACCGCGGCTTTGCCCTGACATCAAACCTGACGTGGTGTCGCTGCGCGAGGTCAGCACGTGGAAGCTGATCGGCAGTTCCAGTTCGATGGCGGCGCGCCAGACCGGATCGTAGATCAGGCTGTCATAGTCTTCTTCCTGCGGGAAACCCGGCAGCATGACGCCAACAAATCCGGCTTCCTTGATGCGACGCATGTCCTCGATCAGTTCTTTCGGGGAACGCGCTGCCGTCTGCCCGATGCCGAAGACGCGATCCGGCGCGCCAGCGACGAACTCCTCCTCCAGCCAGCCGTTGTAAGCACGGAAGCAGGCGTTCTTGTAATCGAAGTTGGGATGGTTGCAGAGCATCATGCCGACCGAGGGGTAGATGATTTCGCCGACCACGCCGTCCCTGTCCTGATCGGCAATGCGGTCCTTGGCGTTCCAGCCACCGCGGTGCAATTCCTCGAAGCGCGCGCCTTCAATGCGCATCTTGCGCGGATCCACGCCGGCGGCAGCGATCAGGCCCATCGGCACGGAACCCGTCATTTGGTCAATGACGTAGATGTCGCCTTTTTGCGGATCGCGGACGACATGCGGCGCCATGTCGCGAAATTTGGGATCAATACGGTCGATGTAACAGTTCGGCGGCTCGACAATGTGCGAATCCGCCGAAATCGGGCGCATCTGCGCGATGAGGCCGGTCGTCGAAATGCCAAAATTGGTCATGTCGTTCATGGTGTCCATCCTCCTTCTCGTTGTTGTAGCCGCAAATTACATCACACCCTTGTCGGGGCCGGGCGCCGCAGTCATCGGCAGCCGTCTGGCAGAAATCTGCCTGATCCAGGCGCTTCGCGCCGATGCCATTCGCGTAGGTGAGATCCCGGTTCTCGAAGACCAGGGTGACGCCGGATACGGAAAGCGGTCAGCCTGCTGAATGCCCAACCGGAGCGCTCCTGGACGATCGCTGTGCTGGCTTGCCGTGTCGGCATGTCGCGTTCCGGGCTTGCCGAGGATTTCGCCAAGGCGGCGGGGGACTCGCCGATCCACTATTTGACGCGGGTGCGCTTGGCGCTGGTCTGCGATCTGCTCAAGCTGGCGCATCTGCCGATTGCCGAGGTGGCATCGCGGCCCGGGTATTCCTCCGATGTCGGCTTCAGCCGCATGCGCTACTTCGGCCTCACGCCCGGTGAGTTTCGAAACTGCCAAAGCCGCCATGAAGCGGACTCTCCACCGGTTTCGATTGGCAGCCATCCTGCGTTTGCTTTCGAGGTTTAGGCGGGGAGAAAACGTCTTACCGCTTCGTTGCGGGCTGCTGTCGTCAAATTGTCTTCCGGAGCAACCCTGGTGATCTTGGTGTCACCGATCTGGAAGACTTCTTCCGCCATGACTCTTGCCCGGTCATCGAAAGGCCAGCGTTCGGCGCAGAAGTATTCGAGCACATGATGCGATTCCTTGTCTTCGACTTCAATGCCTGCAGCGACGAGCTGCGCAGGCGTCATGATGGTCGCGACGGTGGCGAACATCGCCAGCCCCCAGTCGGCAACCGCTGTGGTTTCGTCGTAAACGAGCACCACCGCTTCGTTCAGGTTGTCATAGAAGCGCTTCTTGATCGCGGTCTTTCCCCGGTACTCGTTTAGCGTCGGCTCTCCCAAGCCGAGGATTCGGTAATAGGGCTCTTCCACCATCATGTCCGGCTGGAAAAGGCGTTCGCCTTCTCCGACCAGTTCGTAGCCGACGTGATGGATATAGGTATTGAGTATCGCCTTGTGCCGCGGACTTTGCGTGCTGGCGATCAGCGCACGGGTCTTCTCAAACCATTCAACTTGCTTGTTCAGGTAATAATGCATGACAACTCCTTATCCACTAATTTTGTTATTCTTTAAGGATATAGCAGGAATATCAAGCGGGTCAACGCCATCCCGATTTTGGGCTACAGAGCGGGCGGACCCGGACGATTCATGAAACCAGCCTGGCGAAAGTCCATTGAAGGAGGATTAATTGAAGATTTCCGATGCATTCATCTGCGATGCGATTCGTACGCCAATTGGCCGCTATGGCGGATCGCTGGCGGCGATTCGTGCGGATGATCTGGCGGCGATACCGATACGCGCACTACTGGATCGAAACAGGGCGCTGCAGGCAGATGCGATTGAAGAGGTGCTCTACGGTTGTGCCAATCAAGCCGGCGAGGACAATCGCAATGTCGCGCGCATGGCGTTGCTGCTGGCCGGGCTGCCTCACTCGGTGCCGGGTGGCACCATCAATCGACTATGCGGTTCCGGCGCTGACGCGGTGGGTAGTGCCGCACGTGCGATATGCATCGGTGAAATCGAACTGGCGATAGCCGGTGGCGTCGAGTCGATGACCCGTGCTCCTTACGTGATGGGCAAGTCGGATGGCGCATTCGGTCGCGCGCAATCACTACAGGACACCACGATGGGATGGCGCTTCATCAATCCGAAACTTCAATCGATGGTCGGGGTCGATACCATGCCGCAAACAGCGGAAAACCTCGCCAGCCTTTATGGCATCAGTCGCGCTGATCAGGACGCATTCGCCTTGCGCAGCCATCAGCGTGCCGTGCTTGCCCAGGAGCATGGTTTCTTTGCCGAGGAAATCATTCCGGTTACTTTGCCTTCGAAGAAGGGTGGCGATGTCGTCGTGAGCCACGACGAGCATCCGCGCAAGGATACTTCGCTTGAAAGTCTTGCCAAGCTCAAGTGCATGTTTCCACCGGACGGAACGATTACCGCCGGTAACGCCTCCGGGATCAACGATGGCGCCGCCGCAATGATCATTGCCAGCGGCGCAGCGGTCAAGCGCCATGGCTTGCGGCCGCGGGCGCGTTTTCTCGGCATGGCGACCGCGGGTGTGGAGCCAAAGGTCATGGGAATCGGGCCGCTACCCGCGACGCGCAAACTGCTCGGGCAATTGAATCTTTCGCTGTCGGATTTCGATACCATCGAGATCAACGAGGCGTTTGCCGCACAAAGCCTGACGGTCATGCGTCAGCTTGGGTTATCCGATGCCGCCGAGCATGTGAATCCCAACGGAGGTGCGATCGCACTGGGCCATCCGCTCGGAATGAGCGGCGTCCGTCTGGTGCAGACCGCGGTTCATCAACTCGAGAAAGTTTCAGGACAACGTGGTTTGGTAACGATGTGCATCGGCGTCGGGCAGGGCATCGCGCTTGCCCTGGAACGCATTTGAACCGCCTCTTCTACATCTGCTGAAATGTTCGTCCGCTGGCCGCCAATTGCTCCAGCAGGGGCGCCGGCTTGAAGTCCGAACCGAGTCGCTTTTCAAAGTCGCGAAGCTTGCCGACGATGTTCGAGAGACCAAGCGAATCGGCGTAGTACAT
The DNA here is from genome assembly GCA_043738625.1 of Sterolibacteriaceae bacterium. GTDB lineage: Bacteria > Pseudomonadota > Gammaproteobacteria > Burkholderiales > Rhodocyclaceae > JANYCD01. Next base: position 7,475 of record JAYUFR010000222.1, on the reverse strand, counting down.
CGGACCGCCCCGGCGCCGCGGAAAGCCGTAGCCGTTGACCCACACCACGTCAATATCCCGGGCCGTGGGGACGATTTTTTCGGCGAGGATTTTGGCCCCCTCGTTGATCATCGGGAAAATGCACCGTTGCAGGATTTCTTCGTCCGGGATCGACGTTCTCTGTATCCCGCGCTTGGCAGTGAAATCCAGAATGAGTTGCTCAACAATTGACGACTGATGCGGTTTTCGATCGCTGTCGTAATCGTAGTAGCCGGCACCGGCTTTCTGGCCATGGCGGCCGAGCTCGTTCAGCATCTCGCGGACAGTTGAGGAGCTGGATTTTTCCTTCGACCAACCGAGGTCAAGGCCGGCAAGATCGGCCATCGCAAAGGGACCCATCGGCATCCCGAATTCCGTGAATGCGCGATCCACATCCCAGGGCATGGCGCCTTCAAGAATCAGCCGATCGGCCTCGCGACGACGCTGCGCCAATATCCGATTGCCGACAAAGCCATAACAGACGCCGACGACAACCGGAATCTTGCCAATGGATTGCGCGATGGCGACACAAGAGTCGATGACCAGCGCGCTTGTTTTGGCGCCTCTCACGATCTCCAGCAGCTTCATGATATTTGCGGGAGAAAAGAAGTGCAGCCCCACCACCCATTCGGGTCGCCGGGTCACGGCGGCGATTTCGTTGACGTCAAGGTAGGACGTGTTGGTCGCGAGGATGGCGCCCGGTTTTGCCACGCGGTCCAGTTCGCCGAATACAGCACGCTTGACCTCCATCGATTCGAAGACTGCCTCGATCACCAGATCGCAATCTTCGAGTTCCTGCAGGCTCGTGGCAACCCGTAGCTGCGTCAGTCGTTCAACTACCTCAGCCTCGGTCATGCGACCTTTCTTCACGGTACTTGCGTAGTTGCGCCGGATCGATGCCAGTCCTCGATCCAGCGCTGCCTGGGTAGTGTCCACAAGGGTCACCGGCAGCCCGCGATTGAGAAAGTTCATCGCGATGCCGCTACCCATGGTGCCGGCGCCGATGACCCCGATTTTGCGCAGCGACAGCAAAGCTTCAGGCGCAGATGAAGAGTTCCACGGCCTGGACTCGGCCTCGCGAATATAGGCCTGCGCGGAAGCTTCCTCCTGCAACTTGTCGCCAGTCTGGCTTGTGGTCGACCCTGTGTCAGTGTTTTTCATGTGACTTATCGCACGCAGTAATCCATCGTCATTTCTGTCCTCTTCACCAGCAGTCAGGCAGGAATGCTTGCGGAGGCCGATTGTCTGGCATCTTCGAGAATGATTTCCGAAGCGCGCCAGCCGATCACCATCGCCGGGCCATTGGTGTTGCCCGACAGAAGCGTGGGGGCGACGGACATGTCGGCGACGCGCAGGCCGCTAATGCCGCGGACGCGCAAGCGTGCGTCGACCACGCTCGTGTCGTCGTTGCCCATCCGGCAGGTTCCGGAAGGATGATAGGCGGGGCCGCATATCATGTTGCAGAACGCCAGAATCGCTTCGTCGGAGTCCGTAGCGATTCCCGGCAGCGTCTCGGCCTTGATATACGGTTTGATCGCCGGTTGGTCAAACAGCCGTCTGATGTAACGTATCGTGGCGATCGCGGTTTCTCGATCGGCGGGATGCGACAGGAAGTTGTGAACAATGCGTAGCGGAGCATTTGGTTCGGCCGAACCGATCATTACCGAACCCTGGCTTTGCGGTTGCACCGCGTAGCCCATCATCTGGGCGCCGGGTTCCTGCTCGAATGCGATGCCGCCGGAGAAACCTTTCCACTTGGGAAGGTCGACCGACAGTGGCCCTCCCACCAGTTGCACGTCCGGGTGGGCAAGGCCGGGACGGGTCTTGGCAAAACCGGTGACGTCGTAAGGCGGGTTGGACAGCAGTCCGCTGTGGGTCAGCATGTAGTGCAATACATGCATGACCAGCCGCACGCCCGAATATTGTTTGTTCTGGCTGTAGTCGCCACTCAGGCGGAACTGCATTGTCAGCACCGCGTGCTCGCGCAGATGCTCGCCGACGCTGGGGATGTCACGGACGACCGGCACACCAAGGGCAGCGAGTTTCTGCCCCGGGCCGATACCGGAAGTTTGCAGAAGTCTTGGGGTATTCAGGGCGCCAGCCGAGAGTACGATCTCGCGCCGGGCGCAAAACTCTTCTCTTGAACCGTTGGTGCGTCGACATTCGATGCCCGCCGCCCGGCCTTGCTCATCGATACGGACGCGGTGAACTTCAACGTTCGTCAATATCGTCAGATTGGGTCTCTTGCGCACTGGTTCGAGAAATGCCCGTGCAGAACTCCAGCGCCGTCCATCCTTGATCACGGCGCTGATCAAACCAATGCCTTCGTGATCGGGTTCGTTGGCGTCGAGTTTGTGGGGCAGGCCCATCTGACCGCCGGCTTCGATCAACTTATCCATCAGCTCCGAGCGACTTTTGGTGACGCTGACGGTGAGCGGCCCACCGGCACCACGAAAATCCGTGGCGCCGAGCTCGTGATCTTCCATCGAACGATAAGCGCGGAGGATGTTTGTCCAACCCCAGCCGGAGAGTCCCAGGTCGCGTTCCCAGTGGTCATAGTCCTCGGGACGGCCGCGCTGGTATTGCAAACCGTTGATGGAACTTGATCCACCGAGCATGCGACCCGCAATCCATGTTTGGGTGGATTGACAACCTTCGGTGCCGGGGCCCGCTTCGTAGTACCAGGAATGAGTGGTCATCGCGGCGATCTTCCCAAAGCCTTTCGGCATGTGAATCATGGGATGCGTGTCTGGCGGGCCTGCCTCCACCAGCAATACTGTGCTCCGCTTGTCTGCGGATAATTTGTTGGCAAGGACGCAGCCTGCAGAGCCGGCGCCAACGATGATGTAATCGAATGTCTGCGTCACAAATCTTCCTCCTCGCGGGGTGCGATGGTTACGGCCCGATCAGGGTCGGGTCCTTGTTGGGGGCGTCGTCAAAATTCGGCGATGCAGGCACCGTGTCTTTCGTAAAAAAGACCTCCGCCAATTGACACTGACAGCATAACAGATAGACAATAAATAAAGAAAAGCAGCCCGATTGTATTGATGCAATTTTGTGTGGGAGAGGCGGACATGGCGATGCCCTATCATCGCCATGCGAATGATGTTGGTGGCGGGAAATAAGGTACTGCCATGGGTCCATGCCGTGGCGGACTGCCAGTTGCACCTGGTATCAAGGTCGGTTAATATTGCATAACAGAAATGCCAATAACAAGTATTTGTTATTGATGACCTTTTATACAAGACATTGATTCATAAAAATGTTGTCAAAGTTGTCAAAAAAACGACCAAGGAGAATCATATGGGTGCCCAGGATAATCTGAAAGCTTCGTCCTCAGTTGCCAACAAGAAACGCCTCAACGAATACTTTGTCGTTTCCGCAGACTGTCACGTGAACGAGCCGAATGACGTGTTTGCGAAGCGTGTGGACGCAAAGTTCCGCGATCGCGTCCCGTTCGTGAAAGTCGATGAAAAGGGACGCAAGTGGTTCGTCGCCGAAGGTCTCCGTCCGTCGCGCATCCGCGAGGCGCCACGCGACGAGCAAGTCTCGATTGGCGAATTCAAGCAGGAAAGCGACCAGAGCGGTCAACGGCGCCACCTGGATAAAACCAAAGGGGCGATGTTTCAGCAGCAGGGCGGCTATGGTCCCGAGCGATACGACGACATGGACTACGATGGGATTGATGCCGAGATCGTGTTTCCCAACAAAGGGCTGACCAACTGGCAGTCCCCCGATCCGGAACTCAACGTGGCGATGTGTCGGGCCTGGACCGACTGGGCCCACGAGACTTTCGGTGAGAGCAAGCGCAGCTTTCCTGCCGCATGCATCGCGCCGGCGGATATTCCGGCAGCGGTAAAGGAAGTGGAACGCGTGGCGAAGCTGGGTTTCCACTCGGTGATGATGCCGCCCCTGGTGCGTGGAACAGGCTACAACATGCCGGAGTTTGATCCGCTGTGGGCTGCTCTAAGCGAGACCAGTTTGCCGATCTGCTTTCATGCCGGTACCGGCAAGGATCCCAGGACCGCCAGCGGCGATGGCGGCGCGATCATCAATTACGTCGTCCACGCAATGAATACAGTGGTCGAACCCGTGGTCCAGTTATGTGGTTCGGGAGTCTTCGATCGCTTTCCGAAGTTGCAGTTTTCCACCATTGAGGCCGGCGCCGGCTGGGTTCCATATACGCTGTGGGCGATGGACTTTGGCGCCGAAGCGCATGCATTCTGGGTGTCGCCGAAATTGAAGCGCAAGCCGAGCGAATACTTTCGCGAGCATGGCCATGCGAGTTTCGAAACCGATCCGGTCGGAATCGAAAATCGTAAATGGACCGGCATCGACACCTTGCTGTGGGGAAACGACTATCCGCATATCGAAGGTTGCTGGCCGCACTCGGAAGAAACCATCAAAAGCTGGTCTTCCGGGTTAACGCAGGAAGAGATGAAAAAAGTACTCGGCCTGAACTCGGCGAAGCTGTTCAATATTGAGGTTCCGGAAAAATATCGCTAAGCGGTAACCAGGCTTCAGAACGCTGACGTCATGGGCGTTTGCATCCAGGATGGCCGAGTTTTTCCTTTGCCTGATCCGGAGCGGAATTTTCAACCGGGGATTTCGCGGGTGTGGCACCCAGATCATGGCGGACCTGCGTGATGTGCAGTCTTGAATCAGGTGGTTAGCTTGTTACGCGTCGTTAGCAACGCCGGGGTGGCGCGTTGGAACGCGCTTTCGCCGCGCGTGCGCGGGATCGTGTTGTTCGTGAATACGGGCATCTGCTTCAGCGCCATGAATCTGCTGTCAAAACTGCTTGCCGGTCGGTTGAGCTTTTTCGAGGTGGCATTTTTCCGCGCCATCATCGGCTGGATACTGGTCTGGCCGTTCTTGTTGACGGCCGGCTGGGGCGCGCTGCGAACAACTCGTCCATTGGGCTATGTCGGGCGGGGTCTCGGCAGCGGGATTGGCCTGCTGGGAATTTTTTACGGCTTGAAGCATCTGCCTCTCGTGGACGCAACCGCCTACGGATTCACCCGCAACCTTTTTGTCGTTGTGCTCGCGGCCGTGTTCCTGCAAGAGCCGATACGTCGCGACCGCTCGCTGGCGGCTGTGGCCGGGTTTGTCGGCGTATTGATCATGCTCAGGCCCCAGTTCGGCGTCAGCGCAGGGGCGTTGGGAGCCCTGGTTGGGTCGCTGGCGGCGGCGACCGTGATCATCATCATAAAAAAATTGATGGACTCCGAGGCGCCGGTGACCGTGATGTTCTATTTCGGTTTGGCAACCACGTTGATCACCGGTGCGCCCGCCGCCTGGTACTGGACATCCCCAACCGTATCGGAACTGCCGCTGTTGCTTGCCATGGGTGTGCTCGGCACCGTCGGTCAGACCACGATGATCATGGCATATCGACTGACCGATGCAACGGTGCTCGCGCCGTTTGATTACCTGCAACTCATCTTCGCCTCGTTCCTCGGGTATCTCGCCTTTTCTGAATTGCCGACGGTTTGGACCATCTGCGGGGCGGGGCTGATCGTCGCTGCAAATCTCTACAACATCTACGGAGACAGGCGAGTCGGGATGAATCCGGTTTTCGATCAGGCGTCGAAGTAGCGCACCCGCGACGTGTTTTCAATGGCCATTTCTTGACATCAAGATACTTGTATGATGAAGTCAACGAGGGAATAGTAGAAATATCAAAAGCGCATGACAGAAGCTCTGGTATGGCTAGAACGTGAGTCATTATTCGGCATCGCGCTGCATCTCTGATCTCTGAAGTGCCGGTAAAAATAATCAGTGGTATCCGTAGATAACCCATGAATCAATCTGGAGAGGAGAGACTTATGAACGACAGAGTAGAGTTTCCCGAGGGTCATGACCCGGTCAAGTCGGTGCGCTTTCCCGACAAGTCCTGCATCGTCCGCTGCGAATCGATTCCATGGACGCCGTGGGCGATGCCCGGGTCGTTCTTCAAACTGCTGTACGTCAACCGCACCATCAGCATGACGGTGGCGCTGATCAAGCTGGAGGCGGGCAGGCAGACTCCGGATCACTATCACTTCGGCGAGGCGCACGCCTATGTGCTGCAAGGCGAGTTCGGCTACGAGCATGGCAAGGCCTACAAGGGCGACCTGTTCGTTGAAGGTGGCAGCATCGCGCACCAGCCGCTGATTTCGGAAAAGGAAGACATGATCACGTACACCATCTTTTTTGGCGGACTGGGTGCTGTGGGTCCCGATGGCAAAGTCATCAACTGCATCAGTTGCGACGAAATGTACGACATGGCCAATGCCAATGGCGCCGCCGATCATATCGAGCCGCCACCCGCCAAGCGCTACTGAGAGCAGAGAGTCGGTCGCCCGGATTGCCTGCCTTGCATATACCGGTCAGGCAGTCCACATAGGTCAGTATTTGACAAGTACCGAGGCACGTTGATTGACGGGCCGGTTGGTGACTTGGTCCAAGGGATAGGGAGCAGAGAAATTGCAAGACAAAACCAAAACACCGCTGTCGGAAATTCGAGTGTTGGAACTGGGGTCCATGATCGCGGGTCCGGTTGTCGGAACCCTGTTGGCGGATTTCGGTGCGGAAGTCATCAAGGTGGAGCAGCCTGTTTCGGGTGATCCAATACGTCATTCCGGACCGTTCGCTGAGGGCGAAAGCCTGTATTGGGCGGTTGAAGGACGAAACAAAAAATCAGTTACGCTCGATCTTCATATCGAGGAAGGGCAGAAACTGTTGAAGGAACTGGTCCGCCACTCCGATATCCTGGTCGAGAACTTTCGTCCCGGCACCATGGATAAATGGGGTATCGGATACAAGGAGCTCTCCGCGATCAATCCCCGACTAATCATGTTGAGTGTTTCTGGCTATGGCCAGACCGGGCCTTACTCATCGAAGGCTGCCTATGATCGTGTAGCTCTGGCTTTCAGCGGATTCCTGAATATCTCGGGCTATCCGGATCGGCCGCCGGTCAGGCCCGGAGTTGCTGTTGCCGACTACCAGTCGGCGCTGTTCGGCGCCTTTTCCGTGATGCTGGCGCTGTACATGCGCGATGTTTCAGACGGTCCGGGACAGCATATCGATGTTTCCCTATATGAATCCGTATTTCGATTCACCGATGTCATGATCACCGCCTACGACAAGCTGGGCATACGCAGGGAACGCACCGGTAACGCGCATTTTGCGGCTTCTCCCGGGGATCATTACGAGACCGATGATGGCCGGCATATCGCATTGACGGTCGCTTCGGATCGGGTATTCCAAAGACTTTGCGTGGCGATGGGCAAGCCCGAATTGGTCAGCGACCCGAAGTACAAGAGTCATACGCTGCGCGTACAAAACTACGCCGAGATCAACGGGATTGTCGCAAGCTGGATCAAAAGCAAGTCTGTCGATGCGATCAGCAAAGCCCTGACGGCTGAAGGTGTTCCGTTCTCCTTGATTTATGACGTTGCCGACATCATGGCCGA
>JAYUFR010000221.1:0-80289 GCA_043738625.1 Sterolibacteriaceae bacterium | reverse complement strand
CACCAGTACGTGAGTTGCATCATCGATGGCGAAATGTCGGCTGATGATCTGGTGCTGCATTCGATGCCGCTGTACCACTGCGCACAGCTAGATTGTTTTTTGGGACCCTGCATCTACCTGGGGTCCTCAAACATCATAACTGCCAAGCCCACCCCCGACAATTTGCTACCGCTCATTCAAGCGCATGGGATTACTTCGTTTTTCGCGCCACCGACAATCTGGATTTCGCTGCTGCGCTCGCCTTTGTTCGATCGCTGCGATTTGTCGTCGCTACGCAAGGGTTATTACGGCGCTTCGATCATGCCGGTGGAAGTGATGCGGGAAATCATGCGCCGGCTGCCAGGTGTGCGTCTCTGGAATTTCTATGGGCAGACCGAAATTGCGCCATTGGCTACTGTGCTAAAGCCAGAAGATCAGCTTCGCAAGCCCGGGTCAGCGGGTCGTCCTGTATTGAATGTCGAGACGCGGGTAGTTGATGATCAAATGAACGACGTGAAACCCGGGGATGTCGGAGAGATTGTGCATCGTTCACCGCAATTGATGCAGGGCTACTTTAACGATGAGAAGCGCACTGCGCAGGCCTTCGCGCAAGGATGGTTTCATAGCGGTGATCTCGCTTGCGTGGACGAAGAAGGTTATATCACGGTGGTGGATCGCAAGAAGGATATGATCAAGACCGGTGGCGAGAACGTCGCGAGTCGTGAAGTGGAGGAGATCATTTACCAGCTGTCAGAGGTTAGCGAAGTTGCGGTAATCGGACTGCCCCATCCACGCTGGATCGAGGCCGTAACCGCAGTAGTCGTGATCAAGTCGCGAGAGAGCCTGACCAATGCGCAGGTCATGGAGCATTGCGCCGCACGAATGGCCAATTTCAAGGTGCCCAAAAGCGTGGTGTTTATTGATATTCTGCCTAAGAATCCGAGCGGAAAATTATTGAAGCGAGAGCTACGCAGGCTTCTCGAAGCTCATTATCAACTGGCGCCGTCAAACTCCGGATGACTGCTACGCACTCGTAAATCAGGAGACCGACAGCAAGCGCAATCGAGGGGCGGACCCTAAGGCTGTTGACGCTAGCTGCCGCGATGCCAGAAATCGCGTTCGACGATGTGGTAGAGAATTTCAGTTAATCGCTCGGCGTCGACGTGAGACAGATGCGACCATTCAGGCAGATCCAGGCCCTGCAGTTCCGGATAGTCCTCAAAGTGAATGCCCGGCGCGCCAGTTGCCGCAAGCAGCGCTTCCCACGTCTTGGCGCGCGGCAATATCGCGTTCTCCAATTCCAGAAATGGTCCGGCACTCGGCAGGCGCACGAACAGCACTTTTACGCCGCGACCCCGCAAAGTCGCAACGACCTTTGCGCAGCGAGCGATTTGCTCCTCAAGGAGCTGCTTTACTTTCTCCGGAGGTGGATCATGCTTCCATAGAACTAATCGAGGCATCCAAATTCCCCGCACGAGCGCGCGGTATTCGGCGTCGGTTTCCACCTTACTCCATAGATGGGTATTGCGATCCGTCTCGGTAACGCTGATCTTACGTATGTCCACTAGCGGCGGTTTTCCGGGTCGATCGGGCCACGGCTGGCGCGCGATCACCGTCGCGAGTGCGAAATCCGGATCATCGAAGGCGAACACCGGTTCGATCAAATGCATCGATAACCACTGCCCGATGCGCTGCGACGGCGATTCGTCTCGATAATATTTGATCGCAGCGGCGCGGCGCGCAAACCCTTCAAAAAACATAACAGGAGATACGCTGACGAGCAGCCGGCCGGTAAACTTCGGATCTGCCGCCAGGTCTTCCATGAACGGCAGTGGCGACGTGCCTTCGAAAGAAAGTTGGATTGGACGCCTGCCCGCAAGCCGTTCCCATACGGGCAGCTGCAGATCGAAGTACATGCGCGAGTCTCCAACCAGGACAGTCGCATCGCTTTCGCCGTTATCGATTCGCCGGCGCTGAATCGCCCACAGACCATCGCTGCTGCGGATGGACGGCATCAGACCGAATGCGCGCCAATGCAATTCCCAGACTACCAGCATAAGCAGCGACATCACCACTGCGCCGATAAAAATGCCGTTCCACGGTTGCATCGGTAGATCGCGCTCGGGAACCGGCTGTGCCACGCCTGGCCGATCTGACGCCGTCAGCCGCACCTTAGAATTGGAAGTAGATGAAGGCATTTCCCGACCCTTGTGCAATGACGATCGCGAACGCCATCAACGCCCAAACTGCGGAGACCGCGAACGCCGGGGTACGCGCGACGACCGATTCCAGCGTGCGAGCACGCATCAGCCAGTGCGTAAGGACGATGCCGCCAACGATCGCGGCGACGAAGACCAGAGATGGCGTCTCCAGTATCGGTTGGGCATGCCCGTTCTGGCCCAGCATCCCCCGCAAAACGAGCCAAGCCTTGCTGAAGGTTTTGGCGCGAAAGAACACCCAAGTAAGGTTCACCAACGTAAAGGTGAGGACGCCGAGCGCCACAAACACCAACGGACCGGGGCGATAGTCTGGCAGACGCGAGCGCAACGCTCGCTCGACCGCAAGATACAGGCCGTGCAATCCACCCCAAGCGACGAAGGTCCAGTTGGCTCCGTGCCACAGTCCGCCGAGCAGCATCGTCGCAAATATAGCAGCATAGGTGCGGCGCTCGCCATGGCGATTGCCGCCGAGCGGGATATATAGATAGTCACGCAACCACGCCGACAAGGTAATGTGCCAGCGTCGCCAGAAATCAGAAAAGCCGACGGCCGCGTATGGAAACCGAAAATTATCCGGCATTGCAAAGCCCAGGCACATTGCGGCGCCGATCGCCGTAGTTGAGTAGCCGGCAAAATCGCAAAATATCTGACCGCTGAATGCGAGCGTCGCGGCCCAGGCATCGAGTGCATCAGGCGCTTTATCACTGTCGTAGATTCGCTCCGCGATGCTCGAAAGAAAGCTATCCGCCAGCACGACCTTGTTGAACAAACCGAGCGTCATCAACGCAAGTCCGTAGCGCAGCTGTTGGGCGCTCGCGCGGCGCGGCCGTGCAAACTGTGGAACCAGCTCGGTCGGGCGCATGATCGGTCCCGCAACCAAGTGCGGAAAGAACGTCACGAAAAGCGCATAGTCTAAGAGATTGCGCGCCGGTGCTGCGCGCTTCAGGTACACATCGAGCGTGTACGACATTGTGGCAAACGTATAAAAAGAAATCCCAACCGGCAGCACGATGTCATAGTGCGGCGGCCGGTAGGTGACACCAAGCTCTGCCATCAGTACGCTGAAATTTCCGAGGAGAAACTGCCCGTATTTGAAATAACCCAGCAGGCCGAGGTTCGCGACTACCGACAGTAGCATCCACGCATGCCGGCTCGCTGGACGCTGCGCCTTGACAAGCCCTTGCGCCGCGTACCAGTCGACGACGGTCGACACCCACAACAGGATGACGAATGGTGGATTCCATGCGGCGTAGAAAATGTAGCTCGCAAGGAGCAGGTTGATTTTTTTTGTGGTCCAGCTCAGAGGCAGCGAGTGCAGCCATAACACGCATAAGAAAAAAACGATGAACGTTAATGAGTTGAATACCACAGCCGCGGGAGTATATAGCAATGGTCTGTAGCATGGAGATCAGCAGGACGACAAATCCTATTCGATGGCAAACAGCTAATGCGGCTCAGTCGCACCGCCGCTTGCGGATACGCTATTGGTTGCGCACCGCTTAGGATTGCATTGACCGCAAAGAAAACGGTCTAAATCATTTGCCGGAAGCGAGTCCGGTAAACGTTAAATCTGCGTAAATATTGCCAATTTTCTCAGCACTTACATTTTGGCGGCCAGGCTTAAACCACCGATGGGTCGAGTTGATCAGGCCGATAATTCCAAACGCAACAATCTCTGATGGCCCTAAATTGCGGAAAGTGCCATCTGCACAGCCTTGCTCAAGAATCAACATGACCGCTTTCTCGAATTCCCAGTTCAGTATTTGCATCTGCTTCGCCCACTTAGCACGGTCTTTCGATACGTGACTGAGGTTTTCGCGAATATAGATAAACATCAGCGGATAATTTTTGCCATAGGAAGTCATGACAGTCACAATTAGCTCGTGCAGCTTGTCGCTTGGAGAGGCGGCGCTTTTGAGTATTCGCTGACTAATTGCGACGTTTTCCCGTATTACTTCGCCGACAATCTCATCGAAAAGCTCGTCTTTGGAAGCAATATAATAGTACAGCGATGCCCGATCAGTGCCTAACTGTTTAGCAACTGCGCCCATGCTGGCTCCGCGGAATCCAACTCGGTTGAAGACTAGAATTGCCGCCTCGGTAATTTCCTTACGCCGCTTTTGGTAACTGGCCGTTCCGTCTTGCAGTGCTGCTGATCTTCGCTTACCGATGCTACTCAATGGTTTACCCCGCTCCTATAATACTTTCTGACCTCTAGCGGGTCGTTCCGTATCCGCCATCAACAGGAATGATGGCGCCAGTGACGTGCGCGCCAGCGCGGGATGCAAGATAGATTGCGATGCCTGCCATATCGTCGTCGCGACCCAGACGACCCGTGGCGCTTTCGCGAATCAATTCTTCGCCCTCTTTTTCGATTGTCGCTGCCATCATGCGACTTTGGAATGGACCCGGTGCGATCGCATTGACTACAATATGCTGCGGACCCAGGCGTTTTGCCAGGTGTCGCGTCAAATGATGCACGCCTGCCTTGCTTGCGGAGTACGCATAGGTTTCCCATGGGGGTGCGACGTCTCCATGAACGGACCCGATATTGATCACCTTAGCTGGGTCATCAGCGTTACCGGCTGCTTCAAGTTCCTTCAGCAATGCTGAGGTTAGCTGGAAGACCCCTTTCAAGTTGACCGCCAATACCTTGTCCCAAGCCGAATCCGGATATTCAGTGAGCGGTGCCCCCCAAGTAGTCCCGGCCGCATTGACGAGTACGTGTAACTTAGATTCTGAACGGCGAAATCCTTCGGCGATAGCGACGCAACCGGCTTGCGTGCTCACGTCGCCCGGCAGCGCATGGCACTCGCCGAGTGCAGACAATTCTGTTGATACCTGATCGCATTGCTTAGGCTTACGCGCTACCACATAGACCTTAGCGCCTGCCTGCACTAGGGCAGAAGCAATCATGTGACCAATCCCACTCGTCGCACCAGTAACGATCGCGTTACGGCCGTTTAGGGAGAATAGCCGGCTGAGTATGGCGGGGCCGCTGGTATTTTTCATCATGTTGTCTCTCTTTGCAGTTAACTGCAGTGTTTATACCATGAGTCCGCGTCGTCAACGAAACTGTTGACATTAAGTGCGGTGGCGCGCATATAGGTACCAAAATAAATAGTTCGAGGTTGGTACGATGTCCTTTACCCTGATCAATGCTCGGCCGAGTCCTTTTGGTCGCAAGATTGCCATAGCGATGATTGAAAAGGGTATCGATTATCAAGTCCGCTATGATGTCCCATGGGGTAATCAGACGTGTACGCCCGAGTTCAGTCCCCTTGAGCAACTGCCCATTTTGATCACTGACAAAGGCGAGCCTATCTATGATTCGACTTATATATTGGAGTGGCTAGAAGGCCACTTTCCCAAACCGCCGCTGTTGCCGACTGACATAGGGCGGCGTCTCGACGCGAAAAAACGCCAAATGCTGGGCGAGCGCTTGATGGAGATTGCTCAGAATCTGATTTTCGAGCGGCACCGACCCGATCCGAGTACTGCGTGGGTTGAGCGTCAAACACGCAAGATATTGGGTGCATTTGCCGAACTGGAGCGGCTTCATGGGCAACATCGATGGGTTGGCGTTGAGGGGACCATCGATCTCGGTGACATCGCGATTGGGACGACCTTGCTAGTGCTTGAGTTTGCAGTTGTTGCAGGGCTAAGCCCGGCTATTGACGCACTCCGCTGGCGCGGCCGTTATTTAGAATTGACGCGCTTCGTGGAGGCGTTGGAAACTCGACCCTCTTTCGTCGCGACTATACCGGAGCGCATGGACGTTGACCTTCAGGCAACAATGCGCTAAAAACAGCCTCAGACAATCGAGACCGATGATATGAATTTATGGAGTACGACAATGAATCTAAGCGCAGCCCTGCGTCTTTTCACTCTGCTGACAGCGGTCTTAATGACTACTACAGCATTTCCGAGCACCCTGACCGGCAGCGTCTACGACCCCGATGGCAAGCCTAAATCCAATGTTTTCGTGACGGCCCAGGACGACGCCCGAAAAATGGCGGTGAGCGTGCTAACGGATGCCACCGGACACTACCGGATCGACGAGCTGTTCCCGGGACAGTACGAGCTGCGCGCCCGCAAGGCTGGATTTGCCGATGGCGTCATTACTAATGTGGTGCTGCAAGAGCGGGATGCCGCGGTCGATCTGAAGTTGAGCCCCGACGATGCCGTGCATCAGTCCACACCCGGTGCCGCGTGGCTGAACCCGTTGCCCAATGTGCCCATGAAGGCTACTTTTGTCACCTCATGCACTATTTGCCATGATCAAGGCTCGCCGCTCGCACATATTCCGCGAGATGCCGAGGGTTGGAAAAAAATTATTTATCAGATGCGTACTCAATCCGATGCTTATAGTGTCATCGTGAAAATGGACAACGGCAAGCTGGCGAACTGGCTGGCCGAGCAGAAATACGGCACTAAAATGGCTGCGTTTGATTCTTTTGCCGCGTCTGCCAATGTGGCAACCAAGGCGCGCCTGACCGAATACGCGGTTGGCGACGTTGCTAGTTGGGCCCACGACGTAGTAATCGAGCCAAAAACCGGAACTGCATGGGTGGGCGACTACGTCAAGGACGAACTAACGGCGGTCAATCCTCGTACCGGCGAACAGAAAGTGTACCAGGCACCGCTGAAAGGCACCGGCATGCATACGCTCAGCTTCGACCGCGACGGCAATTTGTGGATCACGTTCCAACTGGTCGCCAAGGTTGCACGTTTTAACACTAAGACCGGCGAGTGGCGCATCTACGATGGCTTCAGTCCCGGTTCGCTGAACCATTCCTTTGCCCTGGATTCTGAAGGGTATGTAAAGAAGGACGCGAGTGGACACCTTTACGTATCGCTGTGGGGAGGCAATCGCACATCGCTGCTCAATCCGACGACTGGCGAGGTGAAGGAAATTCCGGTTCCGGGTAAACCTTCCGACAAGCCCTATGGCATTGCGGTCGATTCAAAAGGGGTGATTTGGTACACCAAGTATTCGGAAAATATGCTCGGTTTCGTCGATCCCGCCACCGGGAAAGGCAAGGAGTGGCCATTGCCGCGCCCGGATAGCGGTCCGCACCGTATGCATATCGACAACGACGATAACCTATGGATACCGTTGTCGGGTTACGGCACGCTGCTGCGCTATAACACGCGCGACGGCAGCCAGAAGGAGATTCCGCTTCCGGACGCCGATTCTTTTCCCTACGCTTCGCGCTACGATTCTAAGTCCGACCGCGTTTGGGTCACCGGTAACGGCGGCAATGCGATTTACGCGCTAGACCCGAAAACCGAAAAGTTCACGACCTTCCGCATGCCATCGTATCTCTCCTACGGACGCATGGTCACTATCGACTATTCGAACGGTGACGTCTGGACAGCATTGGCCAGCTATCCCAATAAGCTTTCGCTGCGGGACCATAGCTTGTTGGTGCGTATTCACAACGCGCTCGATTTGGTTCATTGAAGATTGGCCTAAGGAGAATGGATATGAATCGATTGAAGGGCAAAGTCGCGTTGATCACGGGTACCGCTCGCGGTATGGGTGCCTCGCACGCGCGCGGTTTCGTAGCGGAAGGGGCTAAGGTCATCATGACTGATGTCACGGTGAAACAGGGTGCTGCACTCGCCGCGGAACTGGGAGCCGATGCACACTTCGTCGAGCATGACGTCACCAGCCGTGAAGGGTGGCGGCGCGCCGTTGCGGAGGGGGAAGCCAAGTTCGGTCTGATCAACGTGCTGGTGAACAACGCCGGCGTGTTGGGGCCGCTCGGCACGAAGACGGTAGAACTACAGGAGGCGGATTACCTGCAGGTCTGTGCGGTCAACCAACACTCGGTATACCTAGGGATGCAGGCGACAATTCCTTCGATGCTGCGGGCCGGTAAGGGATCCATCGTTAATATCTCGTCCATCTCCGGGATGGTTGCGAATTACGGTACTCCTAACCTCGCTTACGTGGCCAGCAAATTCGCCGTCCGCGGCATGACGAAAGCCGCCGCGATGGAGTATGCGCGAAATAATATCCGGGTGAATTCCGTTCACCCCGGTTTCATCATGACGCCAATGATGGTGGAGGCTACGGACGAGAAGGGTGGAGATGCGATGTCGCTGATTCCGCTCGGCCGCATCGCCGATCCGCGCGAGGTCACTAATCTCGTGTTGTTCCTAGCCTCGGACGAAGCGTCGTACATCACGGGCACCGAACATGTAATCGACGCCGGCATGACCTCTCAGTAACAAACGCTTAAGCAGTGTTCATCCACACGGTCTTGGCGCGTAGATATTCATCCACGTGCCAGGGACCTCCCTTCACGCCATAGCCGCTCTGTTTAGTCCCGGCCATGGGTACTCCCGGCTCAGTCACCCCATAACAATTGGCCCATGCGATACCACATTGAATCGCCCGCGTCACACGATGCATGCGTCCCAAATCGCGCGTCCAGACACCTCCGCCGAGGCCATATCCGGTATCGTTGGCAAGCGATAGCACTTCGTCTTCGGTATCGAACGGAATGGCGGACAGTACCGGACCGAATATTTCTTCTTGCGCTATTCGCATGTCGTTATGCACATTAACCAGCACAGTCGGTGCAACAAAATAACCGGCGGCAAGCGCACCTCCCAATCTTTCGCCGCCTGATAGTACTTTTACACCCTCAGCACGGGCAACCGCGAAATAGCGGGTAACCCGATCCAGTTGAGCCTGTGAAGTAAGGGGGCCCAGTTGACTCGATAGATCGAGTGCATCACCGATGCGTAAAGATCGACCCACGTCCGCGACTCGCTCGACGAAACGATCATAGATCGAGCGCTCAACGAACAAGCGTGTGCCGGCATAACATATTTGTCCGGTATTGTTGAAGCATGCCATTGCAGCACCGGTCGCCGCCGCTTCAAGATTCGCATCCGCAAACACAATGTTGGGCGATTTTCCGCCAAGCTCCACGGCCACGCGCTTCATATTGACGGCCGACGCTTCGATGATCTTGCGCCCCGTTGCAGTAGAACCGGTGAAAGTGATTTTATCAACGCCCGGATGTGCTGCCAATGCGGCACCGGTGGTGGGGCCAGGGCCCGGAACCACATTGATAACGCCGGCAGGAACACCCGCTTCCGTCATGATTTCGGCCAACAGCAGACTTGAGAGAGGTGCCTCCTCGGCTGGCTTCAAAACCAACGTACAACCCGTTGCAAGCGTAGGGCAAATACTCCACAGTTGGGTGATCATCGGTCCATTCCAAGGAATAATAGCCCCGGTGACTCCCAGCGGTGTCTTCAACGAGTAGCTGAAAAAATCACCCGGCACCGAATTTCCATATATTTGGCTGGTGATGTTGACCGCTTGGGATGCGTAGAATCGAAATGCTTGTTGCATCCAGCGCCTAAATAAAGAGGTGCGTGCGAGCGGTGCGCCCATGTCGATGGATTCAAGGCGGCAAAGCTCGTCGAAGCGTTGGTCTATAGCGGTGGCGACATTGAGCAAAAGCGCTTGCCGGTCAAACGGCTTCCAGCGGCTCCAGTCGCCATTGAATGCTGCGCGAGCAGCGGCGACCGCAATGTCGATATCCGCCGGACCGCCGCGTGCGACCTGTGCGATGGTCGCACCCGTCGACGGGTTGACACAGTCAAAAGTTTCGCCCGACACCGCCGCAACCCAAGACCCATTTATAAAAAGGCGCTTTGGCCGTCCATCGAGAAACGGATGCGAGTCGGTCGAAATGTTGTTTGCTGTCGGCATAGTCGAATTCCCTCCGCATTCGACTCTATCAGCATTCGCTCATCAAGAACCAAATATATACCCGGCGCTCTAGTACACTTAATTGCTATATGACCGCGCCGCAGCTCTACCCAATGCAAGACCTCCTCGTCATTGATCTGACGCAGATCTATAACGGTCCGTACGCTACTTACCTGATGGCATTAGCCGGCGCGTTGGTAATTAAGATAGAGCCGCCCGGAGGCGAGTCGCTGCGGCGACGCGGAGCGGTCGGCGGAGCTGCGCTGCCATTCGCGATGCTTAACGGCTGCAAGCAGTCCGTGGTGCTCAATCTTAAGACCCCGGAAGGCAAACTTGCGCTCAAGTCATTGGCCGAAAAGGCCGATGTGATCGTCGAAAATTTTTCACCCGGTGTAATGGAGCGACTTGGACTTGGCGACACAGTCTTGCAAGCGCTCAATCCGCGTCTGATCTATGCCTCAAGTTCTGGGTATGGACGCAGCGGACCGTACGCGAAATATCCGGCGATGGACCTCACAATCCAGGCGATGTCGGGCACCATGCAGGTCACAGGCTTCCCTGATAGCCCGCCGGTAAAGGCCGGACCTGCAATCGCCGATTTTTTTGCGGGAATCCATCTGTATGGTGCCATTGCCACCGCACTTTACGAGCGCGAACGCACAGGGGTGGCGCGCAGACTTGAAGTTGCGATGCAGGACGCAATTTATGCATCGCTCAGTTCCAATCTTGGAATGCATTGGTTCGCGCAAGGAATGCCTGAGTTTACGCGTACGGGCAATCGTCATGGAGGTCTGGCCGAATGCCCCTATAACGTTTATCCCACGGCGAATGGACATATCGCAATCATTTGCGTGGGCGATCATCACTGGCGAACATTGACGAATGTGATGGGCCGCGCCGAATTGGCTACCGATCCTCGTTTCTTATCGCTTACGACGCGCGTTGCCCACATGGATGAGGTCGACCACATTGTTACGCAGTGGACTTCAACCTATGAGACAGAAGTATTGTTCGGCAAGCTTATGGAGGTCCATATTCCCTGCGCGCCGGTGCGCGGACTGGACCAAGTCATGGACGATCCTAACATGCATGCGCGTGGTGCACTGGCCCATATCGATCATCCGGAATTCGGGAGAATGGTCGTGCAACAATCACCCCTGCGCTATGATGGTGTGCCGAATAGGGAATTGCAGCCCAGTCGACCGCTCGGTGCTGATACCGAGCGGGTACTCAAAGAAAGAACAGCGCTGGACGCTGAAACAATCGCCTCAATTACAGCCGGATTGAACTCGGCCCGCATAGAAAATGGTTAAGACCCCACGCTCTTAGTGCGGGCGACCCAAAGCAACGTTGCTTCGCTGCCGTAGCGTTCGGAATGCGGCACTTCCGGGTCGAGTGCGAGTGTGCCGCGCATAGATGCTGCGTTTCATCGCCCACGCTAACCCACATCTCGCCACGCACGACGAGCGCCCTAACGGCGAACGGGTGAACATGCGTGTCTAAAACGGTCAGTGGTGGCCGTTCGCGCTCCACCACCTCATTGAACCCCTTTGCACGCCAGCCGGCTTCGAACTCTTGAAAGCTTTGGCCCAGCGCAATTGACCCGCAAATGCACCCGTTTTTCATGGATCTCATGTTATCAGCCAATTCGCTCAGAGCAAGTCGTTTGATCCTATACTGTGGATTGAAGTTGTCTATAACTAAGGAATGACCGCCATGTCTGCACTTCGATTCGATGGACGAGTAGCGCTAATCACCGGGGCAGGGGGCTCGATTGGTCGAGCTCACGCGCTACTTCTGGCGTCCCGAGGAGCAAAGATCGTAGTCAATGACTACAACACCACCGTTGCGGGCGAGCCAGGAATACCTGGCGCGAACCCGGGCGAAAAAGTTGTCGCGGAACTGAGCACAATGGGTGCTGAGGCGATCTTCAATGGCGACAGTGTAGCCGACCCACAGGGGGCCGCGCGCATGGTTCAAGCTTCGCTGGACAAATTTGGACGCTTGGACATTGTGGTCAACAACGCGGCGGTCGCAGTTTGTAATTATGTGCATGAAGAACCCGGACCCTTGTACGAGCGCAACATGAAGACTCTGCTGGAAGGGTCGATGTTCGTTGTGCGCGCCGCATGGGATCAGATGAAGAAGCAGAAGTTCGGCCGGATATTGAATACCAGCTCTGCATCCATCTTCGGATTCAATCAACCCGACGGCAATTGGTGGGGGGCTTATGTTATCGCGAAATCGGCTGTGGTTGGTTACACACGTCAGCTCGGCGGCTATGGGGAGCAGTTCGGCATCAAGGCCAACGCCATTCTTCCGCTCGCCTACAGTCGTCAAAACTGGGATCTGCTGAAAGGGACTCCGCAAGGTGCTTTCATGGAGAAGTACACCACGCCAGAAAAAGTCGCAACAGCGTCGGGCTATTTGTTGCACGAAGAGTGCCCCGTCAGCGGCGCAGCCTTCAGTGTCAGTGGTGGTCGCATCGCTCGGATTGTGTATGCAGAACCCCTGGGCTACTACCATTCGCAACTCACCCCTGAGCATGTCCGTGACCATTGGTCGCAGGTTATGGGCCAGGTCGGGAGCGATTTTCTGATGAAAGATTTCTACGAGATTCCTAATTTATGGCAGGAATCAACCTTGATGCAAGCAGCCGGCGTAGGCAAGGAGTGACCGGCGTTCAATCGGAGCTATTCGACTGGGTCTCACAAACCTGCGGCGGTCGCATTGTGCGCGCCGATCAGATCTCCGGCGGCAATCGTCGGCATTCTTGGGCCATCGATATTGCGGGCTCGATGGGGCAAATATTAGAAGTCTTTTTACGTCATGCGCCCTCGGTCATCGTGGGAGTAGAGCCTTATACGATCGCGCGCGAGGCGCAGGTCTACCGAGCGATCGCAGCGGTGCAAATCGCGGCGCCGCGATTCATTGCCGAGCATCCCGGCTTGCGAGCGTTGCTCACAACTCGTGCTCCAGGCATCGCCGAATTTCGTCGTTTGCCGGACAATGCAATCAAACAGATTATCGCCGCCGAGTTTATGGAAAATTTGTCACGGCTACATGGCGTCGATATCAAGGGTGTATCTTTTGAAAGCGGCGTTCAAGGAACACGGATTGCCGCTCATGTGCTCGCGGAGCTCGCCACTTGGCGCGCCATGTACGAAGAAACCAGCCGCGTCGATCCACTCCTTGACATCGCTTTTCAATGGCTCGAATGCCACCAACCGGACCCCGGTGGCTCGGTGGTACTCACTCACGGCGACGCGGGACCCGGCAATTTCCTTTTCGCCGATGGCCATTTGACCGCCTTGATCGATTGGGAGTTTGCCCATCTCGGCGACCCGATGGACGACCTTGCCTGGTTTTCCATGCGCTGCGTCATGGAGCCTGTTCCAGACTTCGCAGCAAGCCTTAGGGATTACGAACGTTTTTCCGGGCACCCGATCGATCGTGTGCGCCTGCTGTATCACCGAGTCTTGGTGTCAACCCGAGTCGTCGTTATTCGACATCGCAACGTAACGGGCGAGCCCGCTCACGCCATCGTTTCAAAGGCGCTCAATCGTCGACTGCTGGTCGAGGCACTTGCCGAGGCCAGTGGATCACAGGTAATTTTCCCGCCGCCCATCAATCGCCCGCCCTCCCCATTCACCGATCTCTACGATAATGTTCTGGGTCATTTGCAAGAAATTAGCGATATGCCTAGTGCGGATCGACAAATCATCGCTAAGGCCAAAGGAGCCTCCAAAGTGGTTAAATACTTGCAGGCTGCGGAGCGCTACGGCGACGCTTTAGAACTCGCTGATCTTGAGGCCATCGGCCGAATCGTGGGATTCATCCCAAAATCAATTGCGGCGGGCCGCGAGGCGCTTGCGAAAGCGATGGGACGCGGTCAGATTTCCTTTGCGGATGCCCTAAGCTATTTCGCCGGACAAGCGGCTCGCGATGCGCAATTGGCCTCCTCCGCCTCCGGCGGCATTGCCGCGCGTCACTACCCTGCCTTCTAGCCCGAGAGGATAAACCATGCGCACCTTTACCCCCGAAGACGATAGTTTCCACTTCGCCGAAATGGGCGATCGTTGGTGGATGACGGAGACTAGCTGGTTTTCGTTTTGCCATCCCGCGCGGAAAATGGGTGGCTGGCTGTACACGATGGTACGGCCCAATATTGGAACGGTTGCCGGCGGAGCGTGGATTTGGGACGACACGGCCCAGCTCCCGTGGGAGGCTCTGTATTCGAGCAACTACTCGTCGTTGCAACTGCCGGTTGATCAAGATCTAAAAAATATTGTACTACCGACGGGAGTATCGATTCGCATGCGCGAGCCCTGCATGAGCTACGATCTAGGCTTCGAGGATGGCAAGCACTGTACGATGTCCCTGCGTTTCGATGGATTGATGCAACCTCGCGCTCTGCATAGGCCCGGTTCACCTTTTGGTGCCTCAAACCACTTCGATCAATTCGGTCGCGTTTCTGGCCAAATCTCGGTCAACGGCGAGGACTTCGAAGTGGACTGCTTGGCAATGCGCGACCGGACCTGGGGCCCGCGTCCGGAACACCGGCCTAAAAAAAGCGCCTACGTCACCGGCATCGCCTCGCCAAGCGACGCCTTTCTGGCGGTCACGAGAT
Organism: Sterolibacteriaceae bacterium; assembly: GCA_043738625.1. Taxonomy (GTDB): domain Bacteria; phylum Pseudomonadota; class Gammaproteobacteria; order Burkholderiales; family Rhodocyclaceae; genus JANYCD01. The sequence continues at coordinate 65,720 of JAYUFR010000221.1, read as the reverse complement.
GGGTCGGTGAGTGCGAGGAAATAGCTTACGGTTTCATGATTCGCGATGGCGAGATCGCAGAATTGACTGCCGGTAGGCGTATTGTCGAGCGCCATGCGCAAGAAGGCTGGGTTACCAAGATAATCATTGACGCGCAAGACGAACGCGGCCGTAAATTGCACGCGGTTGGATCTCGACTCAGCGGCATCATGATCAACCGCCACAGCTTTATCGACTCCAATGGCCTGATTGCATGGGAAATTAATGGAAAGTCCGGTCACGGTGAGGACCAGGACATGTGGCCGATTCACGACTGGGCCAACTTTCGTCGCAACACCGCCAAGAGCGTCCATCGCCGCGCCCGTCAACCGCACGCATAAAAAGCGCGGACGCTATCCTTTGTCAACATAGCTGTTGACTTTTGCGCCTTTTCGTGTTTATTTCGCAACGGGGTAAGCAACACGAGGGGAAAGGGTATGGCTAAATATTTTTCAACTATTGCATTCGCGGTCACGATACTGGGCGCGCTGCAATGTTCAACGGCGATTGCGCAAACATCACAGCCGGAAAGCAAGACCGATGCAGGGGCCGCGAGTCAAGGCTTGGTCGAAATTATAGTAACTGCGCAGCGGCGCGCGGAAACCCTTGAGCGCACTCCGGTTGCAATTACGGCGCTCAGCGCGGATAGCTTAGAAAAACAGGAGATTGTTACCCAACAGGATCTGCAATTAGCGGTCCCCGGGTTGACCGTCAAGGCTGGGCAGTATGACAACCAGCTCAATTATTCACTTCGAGGTCAGACGGTGGATGCATTCACAAGCTCACGGCCGAGTGTGCTGCCCTATTTCAATGAAGTGCAGGTCGGCGGAACCGCATCCAGTGCGCTCTATGATCTCGCATCGGTGCAGGTGCTCAAAGGCCCACAGGGAACACTGTTCGGCCGCAACGCTACAGGGGGCGCCGTGCTGCTCACCACAGCCAAACCCACCAATGAATTCGGCGGATCTATCAGCGTGCGGGCCGGTAACTATAACGATCGAGAATATACGGCCGTGCTGAACTTGCCCATTATCGCTGACAAACTGCTATTGCGCGTGGCGGGGTTTTCGCAACGCCGCGACGGATACCAGTTCAACCTGTTCGATAACTCGCGGCTCGGCGATGTGCGGCGGGATAACTTTCGCATCAGCCTGACGGCCAAGCCTACGGACGGCATTACCAATGAGCTGGTGGTTGATGGTGCGAGCGCGGGCGGAACCAACACCACCGGTGTTTTGAAAAATGTGTTACCGATCGGCGGAAAATTGCCGAACGGCACAGACGTGTTTGTCCCGAATAATTTATTTTACTCGCCCGCAAGCACTGCTTTTTTTGCTAACGTCGATGCCTTCGGGATCGGGACGATTCAGAATTTTTGGCAAAAGTTTCTGGCCGCACACCCCAGCAAAGCGCCTCCCAGCGACCTTGCCAACGGCCTGGTCGCATTTGCGGATACCCAGCGGCAACGCGGTCCGTTCCTGGTCGATATTAATGCTCCGGATTTTCACCGCAACAACAATCTGGTGATCTCGAACGCCAGCAAATTCGACGTGGGCAGCGACACTCAGCTCAAGAACATCATCGGCTACACCCATCTTTACGAGAACGATAGCGGTGAGTTTGACGGATCGCCCTTTCCTGCCGATGGCGGCGGTTCCCCCCGTGGACGCGAAACTTCGGAGACGCAATTTTCAGACGAACTTCAGCTCATCGGCAAGTCCGAAGCTGGCAAGTTGTCTTACGTGACCGGGTTGTTTTATTCAGCGGAGAAAACCCACGAATTCGCCGAGAGTGTCGAGTTTGATTTGTTGCCCTATATCCTATTAGCCGACCAGTTCAACGAAGGCCAATTTAAGGACAAAACCTATGCCGGTTATGCCCAAGGAACCTACGATCTTAGCGATCTCGTCGGACTTCACGGTCTTAGTGGCACCCTCGGCGGGCGCTATACGTCCGAGAAAATAGAGTTCCTGCACTCGGGCAAAGACACGTACTTAACCCATCCCATCCCTGCGGGCGCAACTTTTACCAACCCTTTATCGGATACTTTCAATAATTTCAGCTGGCAGATTGGTTTACAAGATCAGGTTAATCCAGATCTACTGCTCTATGCTGTTTCACGGCGCGGCAATCGCAGCGGTGGCTTCAATTTCTTCGCGCCGCCGTTGGCGGGCTTCGGCAACCAGGGTGGCAGCGAATACAAGCCCGAAGTCGCCACCGACTTCGAACTCGGTGTGAAATTCAAGGGCGAGCTCGCCGATATGCCGGTGCGCTTGAATATTGCTGCATATTACATGTCGATAAAGGATATTCAGCGCGCGAACTACGTTTCGATCTTTGGGGCCCTGGCGGGTATCACCGTCAATGTGCCTAAGTCCACAGTGAAAGGCGTCGAGATTGATGGCACCATCAAACCCACTTCCTGGCTGACGATGGGAGCTAGCCTCAATGGCACCGACGCGCGATTTACCGATAACGTTGTCACGGTACCGGGAAATGTACCGGCCCTTTTCGGTCCCTATCCGGACACGCCGAAATGGTCAGGCTCGACCTACGCGGAAGTCGACGTTCCGGTGAATGCTCGATTGACCGCCTCGCTGCGCGCAGATGCCTATGCGCAAGGCCTCACCTACTACAGCTCGTCGGTTAATTCGCTCAATGCCGGTGCGGTGTTGCCCGGGTATGGGATTGCGGATTTTAGATTGGGGCTCGAGGATAAGGAGGCCGGCTGGTCGGTCACAGCGAACCTTAAGAATGCCTTCAACCATGTCTACTACGTCGGCGGGCTGGCTTTTTACAGCCTGTTCGCTTTGAATACGGAAGTCCCGGGTGCCCCTCGTACCATCGTGGTCGAGGCGCGTTATAAGTTTTAACGCTACAAGTTCTAAGGAGTCGGCCATGATGCACGATCTGGTAATTCGTAACGGAATGGTGGTGGATGGAACCGGAGCGCCGCGGCGCAAAGCGGATGTCGCTGTCGATGGAAATACGATCACGGCAGTCGGATCGATTCCTGGACGCGGTAAAAAGGAAATCGATGCCAGCGGCCATCTTGTGACGCCGGGCTGGGTGGATATTCACACCCATTATGATGGGCAGGTGAGTTGGGATCCTTTTTTATCGCCCTCCTGCTGGCACGGCGTAACGACCGTGGTGATGGGCAACTGTGGAGTGGGATTTGCGCCCGTGCGACCGGCGTTTAGAGAACGGCTCATCAATATCATGGAAGGGGTGGAGGACATCCCCGGAACCGCTCTGACGGAAGGCATCACCTGGGAGTGGGAGACTTTCCCGGAATACTTGAACGCCCTTGGGACCAAATCCTATGCAATGGATGTCGCGGCACAGGTGCCGCACGCGGCGGTCCGTACCTATGTGATGGGTGAAAGGGGAGGGGCCAACGGACCCGCAACTGCCGATGAAATCGAGAGCATGTCGACGCTGGTCCGCGAGGCTTTGGACGCCGGCGCTTTCGGATTCACGACCTCACGTATTACGGCGCATCGCACCAAGGACGGAGAAGTGGTTCCCGGAACTAGGGGCAGCATCGCGGAAATGCAAGCTTTCGGTAATGCGCTCCAGCAGGCCGGCCATGGTGTATTCGAAGTCGTCTCGGATCTGAATTGGGAGGGCATACCCGAAAGCTTGTCCGCCCAAGAAGACATCAATTGGATGTCCGATATCTCGACCAAGAACCAGGTGAAGTTCACTTACATCCTTATGCAGGACCCGGGCAACACCCAGAAATGGCGCTCAATCATTGAGATGACGACCAAGGCACAGCGAGACGGTGCGCGCATTCATCCGCAGGTGAGCATGCGGCCGATCGGCGTCATCATGGGCTGGCAAAGTAGCTTTCATCTGTTCATGGGACGTCCCTCCTATGACAAAATCGCAAAACTTCCCTTCGCTGAACAACTGCAGAAACTTCGCGACCCGGCGACGCGCGCGGCCATCCTTTCCGAGAAGTCGGCCAAGCTACCTTTCGAAGGAACGGCGGTTCGCTTCGATTTGATGTTCCGACTCGAACAAGCCGACGGCTCATTGGACTATGAGCCAAAACTTGAGACCAGTGTTCAAGAGATCGCCAAACGCGCCCACCAGACCGCGGATGAAGTGCTCTATGAAATCATGATGGAGAATGACGGCAGCGGCAGTATTTTTCTCATTCTGGCGAACTACGGCGAATATCACCTGGACTTTATCTACGAGCTTCTCAATAACGAATCGGTCGTTGTTGCCGGGTCCGACGCCGGCGCCCACTGCGGCGCAATTTGCGACGCCGCGATGCCGACATTTCTGCTCAGCCACTGGACGCGCGATCGCGCGGGCGCGAAAGTCAGCATCGAATTAGCGGTCGAGAAACAGACGCGCTCAACTGCTCGATTGTATGGGCTCAACGATCGTGGCGTACTGGCACCTGGCATGAAAGCTGACATCAACATTATTGACTACGACAAATTGTCGAGTTCCCGTCCGAAGATGATTCCTGATCTGCCGGCCGGCGGCAAGCGCCTGATCCAAACCGCGACGGGATATCGAGCCACGATCGTCAGTGGGATAGTCACCTTCGAAAACGGCGTCGCCAGCGGCGAGCTGCCCGGACGGCTGCTGCGCAGCGCACCGAATGCCTTCACTCCGCAAGTGGCCGCCTGATCTCAGTTGGCAGAGTAGGGGGGCAGGATGTCGAGGCGCAACGTCGATCCGGAGCTTTTGCCATTTCTGGAACAGTATCCGCGCTTTGATCTGACGGATGCGATATTGCCGGAGATTCGCGCGGGTCTCGCGGCAAGAATGGGTGCCGTGCCGTCGCTTGATAATTTGGCTATCCCCTGCGAGGAGCGGCGAATCCCGGGATTCAATGGCGCGCCAAACGTGCGCTTGTTAATTTACGGGCTATCGGCCGGTGGCGCCCGGCCCGCCATCCTGCATATTCATGCCGGCGGGCATATCATGGGCATGCCCGAGATGTCGGATGCGCAACATCGGCAATTCGTGAGCGAAGTCGCTTGCGTCGTCGTTTCCGTGGCCTATCGCCTGGCACCTGAAAATCCCTATCCGGCCGGCCTTCAGGACTGTCTTGCGGCTCTGCGATGGCTGTATCTGCATGCGGCTGAATTAGGCATTGATAGCGGACGCATTGCCATTGCCGGAGAGAGCGCCGGTGCAGGTATGGCGGTCGGCCTTGCACTGCTCGTGCGTGACGGGAACGAGTGCCCGGTCAGTTTCCTGTCGCTGGTTGCGCCGATGCTGGACGATCGCACCAGCTGCAACGAACAGTCGATGAGGTCGCGCGACATGAGTTGGTCATGCGCTTCGAATCGCTTCGGCTGGAACGCTTTGATCGGTGCGATAGACGATAATTCGGCAATCGCCTACGCTGTTCCCGCACGCGCCAAAACCTACGCAGGACTGCCCGACACCTTCATTGCAGTCGGCAGTCTCGATCTGTTTGCCCAAGAAGACTTAAATTTTGCGCGGCGCCTGTTGGACGACGATGTCAAGGTTGAATTGCACCTGTATCCCGGTGCATATCATGGTTTTGAACGAGTGACAGGCGCGCGCGTCTCGCAACAGTTTGGGGTGGATCGGCAGCGCGCGCTAAAGCGGGCGTTCGGAAGTTAGTTCCAACCTGTCCGGATCCTCAAAGATAGCGACAGCGCGGGTAAAGCCCGCCGAGGCACCGCGGATTTTGAATGGAAAACAAGACACCATGAAACCCGTCGGCGGCAGCACTTCAAGATTGTGTAATTTTTCTAAGTGGCAGTAGCCAATCTCGAGGCTGGCCTTGTGACCTTCCCAGATGACACTGGGATCACCGCTCCCGGCATAGCGCTTCGCGGTCTCAGAGAAAGGCGCGTCCCAACTCCAACCATCGGTACCGGTTACGCGAACACCCGCCTCCAGCATCCGCAATGTCGCCGCACGTCCCATGCCGCAGCCCGACGCGACATAATCGTCGTGGCCGTAACGCAATCCAGCGCGCGTGTTGATCAAGACGATTTCAAGCGGCGCTAAGCGATGGCCGATCTTGGCGAGTTCCTCATCGATATCTTCGGCAGTGACCACATAGCCGTCCGCAAAGTGACGGAAGTCGAGTTTTACACCGGGTTGGAAACACCACTCGAGTGGCACTTCGTCAATGGTAATCGCACGCTCGCCATTGTTCATGGTCGAAGCGAAATGATAGGGCGCGTCGAGATGAGTACCATTGTGCGTGATGAGTTCTATCTTCTCGATCGCCCAGGCTTCGCCGGCCGGAAGGTCTGCTGGCTTTAAGCCCGGGAAAAAACCCATTAGCTCGGGCACCGACATTTTGTGATCGATATAGCTGATCTTGGGCCGATAACCCGGAGGATCGGAAATGACATCGTTCTCAAGGAAGATTGATAGATCGACGATTCTGCGTGCCATAATCAGCTCATGCTTGCTTCAGTAGGGAACGGTGCAGGCCCAGCCGATCGAAAACAATCTGCACTTCCACGACTTGGCCGAGGCGCACAGTCAGTAATCCCGCGATACTTATGGCGACGCGCTGGCCAATCAAAGATCTGTCGATGTCTGTGAAACCACCCGCGTAGCCCCCATGGCCGACAATACGAAAGGCAACTCGCTGACCCGCTGAGAAAATTTCATCAACGCAAAATGTATCGACCGTGATTAACTCAGCGAAGGAAGGACCGGCAGAACTGATTTCGTCGATGTTTGCAGTGTTGGCGATTGCCCCTGGATCTTTGAGCCAAACAAGTGCAATGTCGGTTGCCGCGTCATTGGGCAACTCAACCCCCACATCCCAAGGCGCAGGATGCGGTGGCTTCACCGGATCGCAATGCCCGGTTGCAAGCTGGCGCTTGCGGGCAAAATAGTCTTCTTCCGCCCAGCCATAACGCAAGCGATCATTTTTTATCCGAAACAGGCTCACACCGCCCCAAGCTGCGGCCCGACCCTTGTGCTTAGCGGATACGCCATGTTCAGTGAAGCGCATCGCCATTGCATCCGGGCCGAGCACGACATCATGTACCGTGACCACAAGCCCTGGGAATTGTTCGAGCTGCGCGGCGGTTGCCGGCAGATAGGCCTTATCACGACCGTCCAAAACATGACCGCCGATGCTCAAGCGATAGTCGGTATCCATGATCCGGCTGGCCGCACTCAGATCATGACAAGTCAAAAAGTCGAGCGCGAAGCTACGCAGCAGCCGCGCTGGGGCGCTAATCGAGTTACTCATGGTTGACTGCGCAACCAGGCTTCGTCACGCATGGCACGTTTTAAAATTTTGCCTGAGGCATTGCGCGGCAGTGTTGCTACGAACACCACAGAGGTTGGACATTTATAATGCGCCAGACGGCTGCGCGTGAACGCAATCAACTCTGCCGCTGACGGCTGTATCGCGTTGCTCGCCACGACAAAGGCCTTGGGCGTTTCGCCCCAGCGCGGATGCGGGACGCCAATTACCGCAACCTCGGCGACTCCGGGGTGATCGGACAGAACATTTTCGATCTCGGTCGGGTAAATGTTTTCGCCACCCGAAACGATCATGTCCTTGTAACGATCATGAATGTAAATATAGCCATCGGCATCCTGAAAGGCTGCATCGCCCGTGCACAGCCAGCCATCGGAGGTGATGGTCGCGGCAGTTTCTGCCGGTTTGCGCCAGTAACCTAACATGGTCATTCGCGATCGTATCCGGATTTCTCCAACCTCGCCGCTCGGCACTGCCTCACCGGTTACCGGATTGATGAGAGCCAATTCGACCCAGGGCAAAGGCAAACCGCAAGATCGCAGGCGATGCACCAGCGGGCCGCCCGGATCATGATCTTGTGGTGCAAGCGTGATGACCGTGCCCGCCGTCTCGGTCATTCCATAGGCATGATTGAACGCGCAGCCGAAAACCGCAATCGCACGTTTCACCAGCATTTCGCTAATGGGGGAAGCGCCGTACAGGATGCGCTGCAGGCTGCTCAAGTTCATCTCATCCACACCCGGCGCATCGACTAGCATCTGGATCACCGCCGGCACAAAAAAAGCGTGCGTGACAGAATGACGGCGGATTGCCTCAATCACAACCGGCGGTGCCGGTTGTTGTAGCAGCACGGTGTGCCCCCCTTGGCTCAGCGCCATCATGCCGTAACCGATTCCGCCGATATGAAAAAGCGGCATTGCCACGAGATTGACGCTCGTAGCGGTAAAGCCCCACGCTTCGCGAGCCATGCGCTCGACGTACGATAGGTTATCGTGGCTAATCGTCGCGCCTTTCGGCAGTCCGGTTGTCCCTGAGGTGTAGAGTATAAGTATCGCATCGTCGGGTGCGCTCGGTTGGTTCGGATCTACGGGAGATGCTGCGTCCCGCCAGGTGCTATACGTACGGTCTAAATCGATCACCATAGGTCCTGACGGCATCTGCGATAGCAAGGATTGGAACTCATCGCTGATTAGTATTAGCGTCGGACTCGCATCGATGAGTATTGCCGCAACTTCCGCCGGCGAGAGCCGCCAATTGATGGGCAGCATAATCGCGGCGGCCTTGGCACAACCGAAAAACAGTTCGTAATACAGCGGTAGGTTGCGCGCGATTACGGCGATTCGATCACCCGGCCGAACGCCACTGTTCCGCAGCGCATTGGCGACGCGGCTGCTACGTTCGTGCAGCGTGCGGAAGGTCAGCGTACCTGCCTCGAACGACAGGCATGGCGACCCCGGTATCCGCGCGGCATGAGCGCGCAAAATATCCAATAAGCTCGGGCCCCGGGCTTCTTTTTCAGGGAGTCGAGGTCCCTTGTGCAACGCCCCCATGTTCAATAACTCTTGGGAAGCCCCAAGCTATGCTGCGCAACAAAGTTCAGGATCATCTCGCGACTGACCGGTGCAGTCTTGTGCAAGCGTGCGATGAACCATAGATCTGCGAGACCATATTCATAGGAAAGTCCATTACCCCCATGAATCTGAATCGCCTGATCGAGGGCTTTGAGTGAAGATTCAGCGGCTGAAAATTTCGCCATATTGGCGGCCTCGGCCGCATCTTCACCCAGGTCACACAGCTGCGCTGCTCGTGCGGTTAACAACCTTGCGGCTTGCACGGCAATGTAGCTTTCCGCCAACGGGTGCGCCAACCCTTGGTGAGCGCCGATGGGGGACTTCCAGACCGTCCGGTCGGTGGCATATTGCGCGGCTTTGGAAATCGCGAAACGTGAAATACCATTATTGATAGCGGCGGCGGAAATCCGTTCTGCATTGAGGCCAACAAACACCTGTCGAAGGCCGGCGCCCGGTTCCCCAATCAGCGCTTCGCCCTCCAACTCGACATTGTCGAAAAACACTGAGAATTGTTTTTCAGGTGTCTTAAGGGCGGCATCGATCCGATGCATGGTGATTCCGGGCGTTGCGGTCGGAACTATGAACAGTGACAACGCCGAGCGTTGACCATCGGCAGCAGCATCCCCGTGACGCGCAACCACCATTACCGCCTCAGACTCATCGATTGCAGAGGTCCAGTACTTGGCACCGTTGAGTACCCATCCATTGCCCTTGGCGTGCGCATTGGTAGAAATTTTATGCGTATTCGAACCTGCATTCGGTTCCGTAATCGCAAAGGCCATCCGTCGAGTGCCATTGGCGAGCCCGGGCAGCCATGCCGTCTTGAGTTTCTCGGAGCCGAAACTCGTAATAATAGGCGCGATAATCGCCGCGATAACCATGGACAATAGCGGGCAGCCTTGCGCTGCCGTTTCTTCGATGGCGATGTTAAGTTCAGCAAGACCGCCGCCGCCGCCGCCATACACTTCCGGTACATGGACACCCAGAAATCCTGCCGTGCCGAGTGCCTGCCACAGTTCTGTAGGCGGTCTGCCGCTGGCGACCACCTCTTGGAAATAGCGGCGACCGAATTTGCTAACCAGCTTGCCGACGCTTTCGCGCAGTTCGCGGTGATGATCGGCGGTGTCGACCAAGGACGAAGAAAATAGCGATTCTAAGGACATTTTGAAGTACTCCAGGATGCGATGATATTCATACTGGCCATTCGAAAAAGCCGCGCCCCGATTTGGCTCCCAGCTTTCCTTCGGCGACCATCTTGATGAGAATTTCAGGTGGTGAGAAACGCGCCCCGTGCGCAGCTTCAAGGGTTCGCGCGATGTCGAGGCGCACATCCAGCCCAACGATGTCGCTCAACCGCAAAGGACCTACGGGATGTCGATAGGCCAGCACTGCGGCGCGATCGATGTCCTCTGCGCTGGCGACCTCGCTTTCCAGCATTCGCATGGCCTCCAAACTAGCTATCAGATCGAGACGGCTGGTCGCAAAGCCCGGGACGTCGCGAACCGTCAGCGATTCCTTGCCGAGCCAGGTGACGAAGCGACGCGCGCTCTCGAGCGTTGCCGTTGAAGTTTGTGGTCCCTTAACCAGTTCGACCAGTCGGATCGACCACACGGGATTGAAGAAGTGCATGCCCAGAAACCGATCCGCATCAGCTAACGCTCCGGCTAGACGACCAATGGATATTGCGCTGGTGTTGGTGGCAATTATCTGCGGCGTGCGGGCAGCGATTCGGCTCAGTACGTCGAGCTTGAGTTCGAGCCGCTCCGGTACCGTTTCGACGATCACGTCGAACCCTTTGGGAATGTCCTCGACCTGCGCGTAACGCGTAATCCTTGCCGCAAGAGCCAGACCCCGCGGTTCATCCAGTTTGCCGCGCGTAATCGCGGATTCGATGGCGCCCCGCACAGTGCTCCTCAACACCTCGGCGCGACCGTCCTCCGGTTCGATAACGATGACGGCACCGCCCGCAAGGGCTGCCACATAAGCAATTCCGATGCCCATGGTTCCACCGCCCACGACGGCAACTCGGTATGTTATAGACTGCATATCATTTCCCTCGCCACACGGCAGCGCGTTTTTCGGCGAAGGCGCGTGCGCCTTCTTGTGCATCCTCGGAGGCCAGCACGGATTCCACCAGAGGGCGCTGCCGTAGCCAGATTTCTTCTTCCTGCCAGCCAGGCGACTCACACATGATCCGCTTGGTCATCGCCACTGCCAGGGGCGCATTGGCAGTGATCAGGCGCGCCAATACCAGTGCGCCTTGTAGAGCGCCACCGGCAGGCGTCAGTCGGTTGACGAGGCCCCAGCGATGTGCGGTGGATGCATCCATCCGCTCGCCAGTGAGCGCATATTCCAACGCGATCGCCCGAGGAATTCGCCGCGGCAGACGAACCAGCCCGCCGGAACCTGCCACCAGCCCGCGAGTAACTTCTGGCAAGCCGAACCAGGCGTTTTCGGCCGCGACGATCAAATCGCAGGCCAGCGCCAGTTCACATCCGCCCGCCAGCGCATAGCCTTCGACCGCGGCGATCAGCGGCTTGCGCGGAAGGGCTTCGGTCAGACCGCCAAATCCTCGATTTTCGAGCTCGGGACGCTCGCCGTCGAGAAATGCGCGTAGATCCATCCCGGCACAAAATGTGTCGCCGTGCCCCGTCAGAATACCCACCCGCAATTCAGGTTGCTGATCTAACCTGTCCAATGCTTCGGCAATTGCTAACGACACCGACCGGTTCACAGCGTTGCGCTGCCGAGGTCGATTAATAGATACGATTAGCGTTGCATCTTGCTGTTCAATTAGGACGGGTGCTGTCATTTAATAGGTACGACCGCGCACCGGCGCGGCCCCGCTGCAGTTAAAATCGCTCAAATTAGCTGTTTCCGTCATGCGCCAGACTTCCAATATGCGGAATGGATTGTTCACCACATTGCGTCCCTTGGAGTTCTTGTAATAGTTTTCGACGCCAGGAAAAGCCCACACCAGTCCCTCGTGCGTGCGATCTACCTTTGCATTGTAGTCATCGTGCCTGTTTTGGTGCACGTCGACCTGCTCGATGCCGCGCGCGAACATCTGTCGCAGTAGCGACATCACGTAGTGCATCTGGCGTTCGAGAACCATAATAAGACTGCCCCCATGCCCGAATTGCGAATTAGGTCCATAAAGGCAAAAAAAGTTCGGAAAGCCAGGCATAACCGTGCCGAGAAAGGCGCGCGCATTGTCCCCCTCCCAGTCGCCATGCAAAGTACGACCTTGCAACCCGGAAATCTTCATCGGTGCCAGAAAATTGACGACATCAAAGCCCGTCGCCCAGATGATGACGTCCGCCGGGTGCTTGGCACCATCACTGGTGATGACGGCATTCGGCAAAACTTCGGTGACGCCGCCGACTACATGCCGGACATTTTTTCGCGCCAGAGTGCTAAACCAACCATTGTCCAGCAACATCCTTTTTCCGAATGGCGGATATTCCGGTAGCACTGCCGCAAGTAAGTGTTCTGCCGACCCCAATTCCGTCTTCATGTATGCCGTTAGTCCCTTTCGATGAGCGTCGTTGATGGCATTGATCGAGCGGCCTTCGCCCATCCAAGCCGCATCTACCTTCACCGCCTCATATAATTTGTCATTGAACGCCCAACTCAGCCGCAGTCGGTACCACAGCCGGTACAGCGGCACTCGCATTAATAGTTGGCGCAAGGCTTCAGGAATTGCTCGACCAAATTTGGGGAATGGCGCGACCCATTGCGGCGTTCGCTGTACAATGGTGAGCGAGGCGACTGCGTCGGCGATCGCCGGTGCGACCTGCATCGCGCTGGCACCGTTGCCGACGAGAATCACATGACGCCCGGTCAAGTCGATACCCGCATCCGGATAGCGCGCGGTGTGCACGCTCGACCCCTTAAAATTAGCAAGTCCTGGAACATCGGGAATACGCGGCTTGTTAAATGCGCCGACACAGCTGATCACTATGTTGGCATGCAGTTTTTCGCGTTTGCCTGCTGCCGTGATGACCTCAGCTTCCCACCGACCATTGACCTCGTCGTAACGAGCTTCCGTTACTTCCATGCCGAAACGGATGTGATCGCGAATTTTGAAATCATCTGCCACGCGCTCCAGATACGCATGAATTTCTCGACTGCCTGCAAAAAAGCGCGACCAGTCATAGGGTGCAAATGAGAATGAGTACAGGTGACTGGGCACATCGCAGGCAGCGCCTGGGTAGCGGTTGTCGAACCAGACACCTCCCAGTTCGTGCCTGCGTTCGAGAATCACATAGCGAACACCGGCCTTCGCAAACTCTACGGCGGCACACAGCCCGGATATCCCGGCACCAATGATCAAAGCACAAAAGTCCGCTGGCGGACTTGCGCTTGGGGTCGACTCTGTTGAAGTTGCGCTGGACGCAGGCAGCTCAAGGTCGCGGCGGATCATGGGCGCATATTCGGGTGGAATCACGTCACCGAGCGATACGCTCATCATCTCCACCAGCAAATTATCCGAAGGATTGGGCAGGAGCGGCGCGCGCCCTGCAAACCAAGCCGATAGCGCCTCTGAGCTTGCGCGCCGGATTTCGAGCTGTACTTCCTCGGCTAGTCCGCCACTATCGTTATCGTCAAGGCCGCGGACACGACTTGGTACATAACGCCCCTCGATCCAGCGCCGTTCGCCGGTCAAATGCACTAGCAAACACGCCAAGGTTGGAACATTGGCAAGCGCAACGGCGGAGGCGAGCCATCCCCGTTCCTGTGCTTGTTCTTCAACTCCTGCGACTAACAAATTGGCTCCGGTTTTGGATAAGGTCTGATGAGCACACGGTGTCCTGCGATGGCAACATAACGCTAGCGGAGCCTCACTATTCTGTCAACACAATTGTTGATTGTCGCCGCGTGGCGGTAACGCGGCTAAAAGCCGCCCTGGAAGCCCGCGCAGATACTCCGATATAACAAAAGGCGACAACACCGGCGCTGGGTCAATACCCGCGTATTCGGAATCCCATGGAAAGACTGCCCAAGGTTCACCGTCCACGCGAATTAGCTTCGGTTGGATTGCCTCGATCGTGCGGCATTGTTCAGCCTGAAGCATGCTGGCGCAGTTCGCGTGCGTACTTTGCGACTTCTGCAGGTCGAGTAATGTGATTGTGGTGGGCGGTGCCAGGCGCATACCGCGGGCCACTATTTGCTCCGAGATGGAGGCAAGCTCCAGCCAACAGGTTTCGGTGACCTCGCCCGCATATAATTGCACACTGTTGTCTCGGGAGACTATTACCGCAAAAAAGGCGGTGTCAAATCGCTTCTTTATCACGGGAGGCGTGATCCATCTGGACCACGGCACCAAGGTATCAATGGCTAGCGTCAGCGAAGCGTCGGCGATCGCCCGATAGAACTGCATCGGATCGGCCATGAATTCCAAACGCCGGCTGAGCAATTTTTCGATTTGAGGTTGATCGACCCATTCGGCGTTGTGTGATCGCGCCAGCAATACGCCGACTTCCTCGAACAATTCACGGCACGCAGCAATTCGCAGCGTCCGGGCGTGCGCGCCATAGCGCTGACGAATAGGGTCGGCAATACAATCAGCCGCGGCTTCGCTGTTATCCGCTTGATCGACCTTTCCGCCGGGGAACACCCAAACATCGTTGAATGCACGCATGTTTCCGGGTCGGCGCAGCAGCAGCGCTTCGGTGCCGGCACCAGTTTGTGCAGCGCGCAGCAGTATCGTGGTGGCGGCCACGGTGGGTTTATCTCTAAGATCATCCAAGGGCGTACCTCCGGCTAGAGTGTCAATACAATCACAACCGAGCTTGACTAAATAGCATACTTATGCGTAGATTGCAGCCTCTATCAACAGTTATGTTGACTACCATTATCGGCAGGCCTAACGCCCCAGACGGGCGAATCTGGCAGGAGTATCGCGTGATGAAACGGCCAATTCGACCAGGCTCTTGGTGGTTTGCAATCGTGGTTTTGTTCGCCCAGGCGGCGTGTGCGTCGGATATCGCAGGACGGGTTCTCGACAGCGCTGGCAGCCCGGTGCCGTTTGTGCGGTTGCGGATCGCAGGGCAAGACGCCACTCGCTTCTCGACCACGGTTTTTTCCTCAGCGGACGGCACGTTTGCCGCCCGTGATGTCAACATCGCGGCAATTCCAGATGTGAATGTGTTCCGCATTGGTTGGAAGGAGGTCACGAAAAATATACTCCCCGCTAAAAATGGATACACCGTCAGTATCACGTTGCGCAAAATCGAGAACGTTGCGGATCAGGTGCCAGCGTCGGCATGGCTCGGCGGAGATCACGATTCTCTGCCCTATCAGATGACCATGGTGCAATGCTCGAATTGTCACCAGTTGGGCGCCGATCGCATGAAAAAGGTTGCGATGAATATGGCCGGGCAATCAACCTCAGAGAGGACCGAGGGGTGGCTGCACCAGTCGATTATCGATCTTGGGCCGAACGCCAACACCAAGCCCTGGGAAAAGGCGAAAGCAGTGGCGGATCCAAAGCGCGCCGAGGCTTGGGCAGCGGTCGTGCAGTACATGCGATATGTCACTATGCGTCTCGGAGAGAACAATGAACTTCGCTGGGGCCTAAAAGAAGGAAGTCCTTATTACAATGCGCTGCTTGCGCCTGATACGAGCCTATTCGCGCCGCGCGACATGGAAATCATAATTCCAAACCTCGCGCACAATTTTCCAGTGCACTTCGATAGCTACACGGGCTACCACGATATTGATCGGCTTGGAAAATATGGCGTGGAAAAAGCGACCGAGATCGACGAGTTTGTGCTTCCGACATTTGGCTGGACCCGCGAGGTGGCGATTGCGCCAGGGTCGAGTCTCATTTGGTTCATTGAAACCGACAAAGATCGTGTCGGCGGGCTTGACCCTAAGGATGGTTCGGTTACGTGGTACAAAATTCCGGGGGAAGGTCAACAAGGTCCCCATACCATGAATGCGGATGCCAACGGCAATCTATGGATGGCGTGTGAAGATAGCTTTTATATTGCGCGGTTCAATACGAAAACTAAGGAATGGCGTCGGTATCCGCCACCGGCGGGTACAAAATTTGGCGTGACTCACGATTTCGCTTTTAATTCGGATCGTTATTTAGAACCCGATTCCGAAGGGCGCATATGGATCACCGATCTCGGTAAAAACGAGCTCTGGGGTGTGAATGTCGAGAGCGGTGATATCAAGACCTACCGAATGCCTTTGCCTCAAGGTGAAACGCACTTCCATACGTTGCTGTATGGCGCCGCTTTTGACTCGAAACGCAAGCAAGTGTGGTGGGCACAGCTGTACGGAAATGTGGGTTCCTTGGATACGCAAAGGAATAATGCGGAGCGCGTTATTCCGCTCGCCCGAGGATCGGGTGCAAGGAGGCTTGCAATACAAGACGGTTTTTTGTGGGTGGCACTGTCCGGCGCAAGTCAGATTCTTAAGATCAACACCGATACCGGCGTGGAGGTCGGGCGTTATAGCTTGCCGGATCGGGGTAGTTCGCCGTACGGAGTCACTTTCGATAAGAAGCGCAATGCAATTTGGGTGGCGACTACCAACTCCGACAGAATCTATCGATTCAATATTGAGACCCAAGAATGGCGACAGTATCCCATGCCTCGTAAGGAGACCTTTTTACGCGTGATCGAAGTGGATCACGAATCAGGTGATATTTGGACGACCTACGCCAGTCTTCCCGTCGGCAAGCGCGATCCTGCCGTATTCGAAACGGTTAGCGCTAACAACATTATTGTCAGACTGAGGCCAGGAGACTAAAGAGCCGGCGGCCTAGCAGAGTCAGAACTTGATCCAACCTTGCATCCAACCTAGTAGGAACACGCAATGACAGGCAGAATAGAGGGAAAGGTAGCGGTGGTGACTGGCGCTGGCTCAGGTATGGGAAAGGCCATTGTGCAGCGTTTTTGCGCCGAAGGTGCGCGGGTTGTTGCCGTAGATATTTCGGGCAATCAGAATGCCGTGGCGGCGAGCATCGGCGAGCGATGTTTGCCTTTTCAAGCCGACGTGTCGAAAAGCGCCGATGTACAGGCCATGCTGCAAGCGGCGATTTCACGCTTCGGCGCTCTCAACATTCTGTGCAACAACGCCGGTATCCAGGGGCCCCTAGCGGTTACAGGCGACTATGACGAAGAGGCCTACGACCGAGTGATGGCTGTTAATGCCCGCGGCGTCTTCCTCGGTATGCGCTACGGCATTCCATTGTTGTTGAAACATGGCGGCGGCGCCATTGTCAACACCGCCTCAATGGCCAGTGTGGTGGCATTCCCGCAATTAGTGGCTTACGGCGCCTCAAAAGGGGCCGTGGTCATGATGTCCAAAACCGCCGCGGTCGAATATGCCAATCAAGGCATCCGCATCAACTGCTTTTGTCCCGGCTCTATCCAGACCGGGATGCTGAGTGGAATGCCGCAAAATTATGTAGATGCGGTGATCGCGGCCAATCCCGTGAAGCGCGTGGGTCGACCCGAAGAGATCGCGGATTTGGCATTGTTTTTGGCTAGCGACGAATCGTCTTTTATCACTGGCACGGAAATTGTGATTGACGGTGGATACACCGCGTTATAGTTCAACTGCTGCGCATTTCAAATCCGTCGTAGTGAGTTGCCACCACTTTTTCGAGGATCCGCCGGTAGCCACGTACACCGCCGGAATAGGGCATGAAGACATGCGGCTTGCCCGGCATCTCATCGCCGACATAGTATGAACGGGCTTTAAGGTAGAGGGTCTCCCCAGCTCGGGCCGCGACCTGTTCGAGCCAGTGTTTTTCTGCGGCAGGTGTGACTTCGACGTAGTTAAACGTGTGCTTGGCGAGGTGTGACAATAAATTGCCGATCCATTCGACGTGCTGCTCAATAGATAGAATGACATTACTCAGCAACGACGGGCTGCCGGGACCCGCAATTATGAACAGGTTGGGGAAACCGCTCGATCCCAAGCCTAAGTAGGTGACAGGTCCGGCAGACC
This sequence comes from Sterolibacteriaceae bacterium, assembly GCA_043738625.1. Classification (GTDB taxonomy): domain Bacteria; phylum Pseudomonadota; class Gammaproteobacteria; order Burkholderiales; family Rhodocyclaceae; genus JANYCD01. The sequence goes on along the minus strand of JAYUFR010000221.1, from coordinate 47,915 downwards.
ACTTGTCCCGTAAAGACTGTCCGCCGCGACCTATGATGTCCGGAGCCAATAGCGATCCGGTAAATGCATCGAACCCGGTGGCAAAAACAATCACATCGAGTCGATAAGTACTCGACACCGTCGAAATACCAGTGGCAGTAATCGCCACAATGGGGTTTTCATGAATATCGACTAGCGCCACGTTGTCGCGATTAAACGTTTGGAAATAGCCGCTATCTACCGACGGGCGTTTGGTCCCGAACGGGAATCCGCGCGGAGTCAGCTTCTCGCGTAACGCCGGGCTCGTGACCTGTTGAGCGATTTTCCTGCGGATGAACTCTGCAGCCGTATCATTGGCGGACTGATCGAGTAACAGATCGTGGTAGGCAAGCGCAAAGCCGAAACCCAAACGCTGCCAAGCGGCTTCATAAACCGCTTCGCGCTCCTGTGCACTTACCGCGAGCGCGGATTGTTTATTCGGAATGAATCCTAGCCCACTCGGCGAATTGAGCGCCGCTTGGCGCCGTTCCCGATACCGCGCCTTGACTGCAATATCCTCCTCGTCGGAGATGACCGCATTGGTTGCCGGAATGCTGAAATTAGGCGATCGCTGGAAGACCGTCAAATGTGCGGCTTGACGCGCGACAATCGGTGTCATTTGAACTCCAGAAGACCCCGTGCCGATTATGCCGACGCGTTTACCACTTAGGTCAACTCCAGCGTGCGGCCATTGTGCGCTATGGTGGATCTGTCCAAAAAAATCGCTTTGACCGGGGAAAACCGGTGCCTTGGTGGTTGACAGTTGTCCCACTGCCATAATTAGGAACTGCGAGTTCCAACGCTCGGCCGTTTGCGTGAGGACTTTCCAGCGGGTGGTGCCCTCGTCGAATTCGGCGCGCACCATACGGCAGTTGACCCGCACGTCGCGCCGCAGCGCAAACTTATCGGCGACATGGTGAATGTAACGCAGCACCTCCGGCTGAGTGGCGTATCGCTCGGTCCAACGCCACTCCTGTTCGAGTTCCTCTGAGAACATATAAGAGTAGTCGTAACTTTCTACGTCGCATCGGGCACCCGGGTATCGATTGAAATTCCAGACGCCGCCGATGTCGGCGCCGGCTTCCAACACCACTGCCGATAGACCAATTTCCCTCATTTTAAGCAACGCGCGCAGTCCGGCGAAGCCCGCGCCTACAATAATTACATCCACTCTGACTTCCATAACATTCGCCCCGAAGTGTCAATCCGAAAAGCGGTTACATTACTCGGCGCAACGAGCTCCAGTCAACAGTTCGCCGGATGACTTGTAAAGCGTCAACAGATATGTTGACATTAGCGAAATTGAAAGGCTGGACTTGGCGATTTATTTCCACTTGCGTTAGTAAGGAGAGTTCGCATGAAGCTGCAGACATTGATTTACGAGAAAGGCGAGGATCGCATTGCGACATTGACACTCAATCGACCCGAGAAAGGCAATGCGTTGTCTCGCCAATTGCGCGATGAACTCGATCTGGTGTTAGACGATCTCGACCAAGACGACGAGACGCGAGTACTCATCGTCAAGGCCAATGGTAATCACTTTAGTACCGGCTATGATCTTACGGAATTCTCCTACCTATGGGACGCCGACAGTGCCATCAATGCGGTGCAGAAGCGCCCGCATCGCCGTGCTCCGGTATGGTCGCGACGTGAGTTTCACCTGTCGCGCGAGCGTTGGATGCGACTGTTTCGAATCCGCCAGGCGACGATTGGCGTGGTGCACGGTCATTGCATCGCCGGCGGCCTGGATTTTATCGGAGTGCTGGATGTGGTGTTTGCGGCCGAGGACGCATTGCTGGGACAACCCGAGGCGCGCGCCATGGGTGAAATTCATACTTTTGGGCTATGGCCCATTCACTTAGGGATGCGCAAGACGAAGGAATGGCTTTTGACGGGCGACAATATGACGGGCGTTGAAGCTGCCGAACAGGGCCTAGTGAATCGAGCGGTTCCGCGCGGTGAAGTAGAGGCGGTCGCACGCGCCTACGCACAGCGCGTAGCGCACGTGTCGCTCGACGCCATTTATTCGCACAAGGAAGTCACCAATCGATGGTTCGAAACCATGGGCATTGCAGCGGCGATGGCTGCTGCCAACGATCTTGATGCGATGGGTATAGCCGGGCCAACGATGGACGAATTCACGGCTATTTGGCGCAAGGGCGGGGTGAGACCGGCCGTGCGGTTTCGGGACAAGGAATTTACCAAGCACCGCACCTACTGGGAGGCCTATCAAGCGTCACGAGGCAAGGACGGAAAACCTTAAGTGAGCGGGAGTCGGCAAGTGTTCGGGAGTCGGCAAGTGTTGACTGTTGCGGAGCGACAATTGACCTTGGCGCAGCGCTTCCCGCGCTGGCGGGAGCAGTGTCTGCACGAGATGCTCGATTCGGTCGCTCTGCAATTCCCCGATCGACCCTATGTGGTCACCGATGAACGCGTTTATTCGTATCGCGACATTCAATTGTGGTCGATGGGTATTGCGCGAGGATTGCTCGCAGAGGGTGTCCGCCCCGGCGATCACGTGGGCATGATTCTGGCGAATTATCCGGAGTTCGTCGCCGTCAAATTTGCCATTGCACGCGCCGGAGCGGTTGCCGTGCCCATCAATTTTCTGAACCGAGCGGCCGAGCTTCAGTATGTGCTGCAACAATCGGACACGGTTCTGTTAATCACAATGGACCGGTTTCGTGCTCTGAATTATCTCCAATCACTTGATGAGATCGCGTCCGGCTGGGATCAACTCGATGGCCAAAAGAAATTTCCGTACCTGCGCCGAGTGGTTGTGTTTTCGACTTCGCAGGCAACACCCCGACCCAACGTCATGTCGTTGCAAGAACTAGCAGCGAGATCCCATGACCACGTGCTACCGGCGAGCTGCGACGCTTCGGCTCCTGCGGACATCATTTATACCTCTGGTACTACCGGGGGTCCTAAAGGCGTATTGTTGACCCATGACATGCTCTTGAGGACCGCTTACGGCAGCGCTTATTCCCGCGCATTCCAAGATGAACGGCGGGTCTTATTCGCGCTTCCCTTGTACCACGTCTATGGATATGTTGAGGGAATGCTTTCCGTACTCTTTGTGGGCGGGGCCATTATTCCCCAACTACAGTTCGATCCCGTCAATACTTTGAACGGGATAGTGCGTCACCGTGCCAACGACGTGCTATTTGTGCCCACCATGACACTGGCCGTATTGGATGTGCTTCGTCACACGGCATACGACCTGCCGTCGTTTGGTGCAGTGTTATCCTCCGGCGGGAAGTCGCCGGAAGATATTTGGGAACAAATATCTAGTTTGTTCAAAGACCCAGAAATAACGACCGGTTATGGGATGACCGAAACCACGGCCTCAACGACTGTCACCCGGCCCGATGACCCTATAGAACGACTGAGAACCACCAATGGTCGAATGCGCGATGTTGGAATTGCGGGAGACCCACAGCATGGCAATCAGTTGGCTTTTTACCGCGTGGTCGATTCCGTAAGCGGAGCACCCTTACCGTTGGGGTCGGTGGGAGAGTTAGTCGTGAGGGGCTTGGGCGTGACGACGGGCTATTACAAAAAACCTGAAGAGACAGCGGCTGCTTTTGATGCGCAAGGCTGGCTACTGACTGGCGATCTCGGTGTCATCGACGCCGAGGGTTACATCAGCTTGCGCGGACGTAAGAAGGAATGCTACCGCTGCGGGGGCGAACAGGTCTTTCCGCTCGAGGTCGAGGATGTTTTGATTCAGCATCCCGCAGTGGCGCAGGCCTACATAGTCCCGCTTTCCGATCGCCGCATGGGTGAAGTGGGCGTGGCCTTCATTGTCATGCAGCATAACGCATCGGCGACAGCTGCTGAACTGATCGAACACTGTGCGCAACGTCTCGCCCGGTTCAAAGTCCCCAAACATGTGATCACGATCAAATCCGATGAACTTCCCACCACACCGACGGGCAGGCCCCGTAAATTTCTACTGGCGCAGCGCGCCGCCGAGGAGATTTCCAGCTTATGACTTCTCAACAATCTGCGCTAGCTAATCGCGTGGCAATAGTTACTGGAGGTGCGCGCGGGATTGGGGCCAGTATAGCCTTGCGGTTAGCACAGGATGGACTCGATGTGGCCGTTCTTGATTTGGACAAGAAGTCTTGTAGCGAGACCACGCAAGCCGTGGAAGCCACCGGACGACGTGCGCTTGCCGTAGGTGCGGATGTTTGTGACGAGGCGGCGGTTAAAAATGCGGTGAGCCGAGTGGTCGAAAAGCTCGGTGCGCCCACCGTGCTGGTTAACAACGCCGGCATTCTACGCGATCGTATGATGCACAAGATGACTCTTGAGGACTGGGATACGGTGATCAGTGTCCATCTGCGGGGTGCATTTCTAATGAGTCGCGAAGTCGGCGCCTATATGCGTGCTGCCGCCTGGGGGCGCATTGTTAATTTGTCGAGTATTGCAGCGCTCGGGCATCTCGGGCAAGCCAACTATGCCGCGGCCAAGGCTGGGCTACAAGGTTTTACCAAGACGCTTGCGCTTGAACTCGGGTCGTTCAATATCACGGCAAACGCCGTCGCGCCAGGCTTTACGGTTACACATATGACCAAGAGTACTGCAGATCGAATTGGCATGAATTTTGATCAAATGATTGAGAAGGCTGCTCGCGAGATCCCGGTGGGGCGCGTCGGTCAGCCTGAAGATATTGCGCATGCCGTCGCGTTCTTCGTCGATACACGTTCGAGCTTTATTTCTGGCCAGGTACTTTATGTCGCCGGGGGCCCGAAGGCATGATTAAGGGCATGATTAAAGGAACACCTATGGCGTCTACCGACCCTCGTTCACCGCAAAACGTTGTCGTCATTACTCTGGATGGGCCTCCGGTCAATGCGTTGAGCTTTAACATACGTACGCTCATCGCCGACGGTCTAGAAAACGCGTTTAACGATGATTCAATCGAAGCGGTAGTCATTACGGGGCGCGGAGCGGCGTTTTGCGGTGGCGCTGACGTGACTGAATTCAATTCCGGCAAAATGTTCACTGCCCCCAACCTTGCAGATTTATTTGAACAGATTGAAAACGCTCCAAAACCAGTGATTGCGGCCATCAATGGGCTGGCTCTCGGTGGAGGTTTGGAATTGGCTATGGCCTGTCATTACCGCGTAGCCGTGGCGCAGGCCCCGCTCGGATTGCCCGAAGTCAAACTCGGGATTTTGCCCGGCGCCGGCGGCACGCAACGCTTACCGCGGCTGGTGGGTGTTGAACGAGCGCTGAACATGATCGTCAGTGGCAACCCGGTCACCGCGCGCGAATTGGCCGATAGCGGGTTATTAGATGAGGTGGTCGAAGCCGATGTGCTAGTGGCTGCAATGGCGTTCGCGCAACGCGCCGCCTCTGAACGCTTGCCATTACAGAAGGCCCGCGACCTAAAAATCGAATTTCCTAATGCGGAAGCTTTTTTCGATTTTGCTCGTGTCGCCATCGCCTCGGTGGCGCGAAAGTTTCCTGCTCCGGGCAAGTGCATCGATGCCGTGGAAGCCGCTGTCCTGAAGCCATTTGACGACGGCCTCAAAGTCGAAGCGGCCTTGTTCTTGGAGTTGTTGAACAGCCCGGAGTCGAAGGCGCTGCGGCACGTGTTTTTTGCTACACGAGCGGCTGCCAAAGTCCCGGACATTCCGAGCGATACTGCGTTGCGCACAATTAAGTCGGTTGCAGTTATTGGTGCCGGAACCATGGGTGGTGGCATCGCGATGAATTTCGCCAATGCAGGTATTCCCGTCATGGTGCTTGAGATGGAGCAGACAGCGCTCGATAAAGGCTTAGGGGTGGTCAGAAAAAATTACGAGAGCACCCTCAAAAAAGCTCGTTTAACCCAAGCGCAATTCGATCAGCGAATCGGTAGGATCACTGGCACGCTGTCCTATGAAGATCTTGCGAATGCTGATCTCATCATAGAGGCGGTATTTGAAGATCTTGACGTCAAGAAACAAGTGTTCGAAACACTGGCTAAGATCGCGAAGCCCGGGGCGATACTGGCTTCCAATACCTCGACCTTGGACTTGAATAAGATTGCAGAGTACACCGGCCGTCCTGCCGATGTGGTGGGCTTACATTTTTTCAGCCCCGCCAACGTCACCAAACTACTTGAAATCGTGCGCGGTGAAAAAACTGCCAAGGACGTGGTTGCGACCAGTTTGGCGATAGCTAAGCTGATCAAGAAAATCGGCGTCGTGGCCGGCGTTTGCGATGGGTTCATCGGCAACCGCATGTTGAACGTTTATTTCCGACAAATGGAGCTTTTGCTGGATGAGGGTGTGCTACCGCAACAGATCGACAAAGCATTAGAAAAATTCGGATTTGCGATGGGACCCTTTCGGGTCAGTGATCTCGCGGGTAATGATATTGCCTGGTACATTCGCAAGCGGTTATACCTGGAGTACCCCGATCGAGTGTATTCCAAAACCCCCGATCGGATTTGCGAATTGGGTCGTTTTGGTCAGAAAAGCAGCGCCGGTTGGTACGATTACAAGCCTGGAGACCGCACCGCAATTCCGTCTGAGCTGGTTGCGAAGCTGGTATTGGAGGAATCCGCCCGCTTGGGATTGTCAGCGCGCAAAGTGAGCGATGAGGAGATAGTCGAGCGTGCGCTGTATTCGTTGATCAATGAAGCTGCGCGCATCCTTGAGGAGGGCATCGCGTTGCGTGCTTCGGATATCGATATGGTTTATGTTGCGGGGTATGGGTTTCCTGAATTTCGAGGGGGCCCAATTTTCTATGCCGACACGATCGGACTCCCCAACATTCTGCGTACGATGCGTGGATTCGCTAAAGGTTACCAGCCGGATGCCTGGCAACCGGCACCGTTGCTAAGCAAATTGGCATCACAAGGTCGAAATTTCGCGAGTTGGGGTGAACAAACATGATGGACGCCGTTATCGTTTCCACGGCTCGCACCGGTCTCGCGAAATCTTGGCGGGGATCGCTCAATATGACCCATCCTGTGACCTTTACAGGGCATGTGTTAAAGCACGCGATTGAGCGCGCGCGTATTGATACGGCTGAAGTCGAGGATGTAATTATTGGAGGTACCTTGATGGAGGGGGCCGCCGGTATGAATGTGGCCCGAACTGTGGCGCTGCGGGCCGGATGTCCGGTGACCACGGCCGGTCTCACCATCAATCGATTTTGCTCAACCGGCCTGCAAAGTATTGCGATTGCAGCGCAACGGATCATAGCGGGCGAGGGCGAGATTTTTGCGGCTGGCGGCTTGGAATCGATCTCCTGCATTCAGAACCAGGCCAATTTGCGCATGCTCAAGGAGCAATGGCTGGTCGAACACAAGCCCGAAGTTTACTGGGGTATGCTGCAAACTGCGGAGACAGTGGCAAAACGCTACAACATCTCGCGTGAAGCCCAAGACGAGTATGGAGTGCGGAGCCAATTGAGGGCTGCTGCGGCGTCGCTTGCAGGTCGGTTCAAGGATGAGATAGTGCCTTTTACGACCACGATGGCGGTCGCCGACAAAGACAACGGTACGATGGGTACCCAGCAAGTCACATTGACGAGCGATGAAGGAATTCGTCCGGATACCACCTATGCAGGAGTCGCGAAGATTCGAGCCGCACTGCCGGGTGGCGTGATTTCGGCCGGTAATTCCAGTCAATTCTCAGATGGCGCCTCGGTTTGTATCGTGATGGAGGGCAAACGCGCGCAGCAAAAGGGCTTGGCGCCGCTCGGCATTTTTCGAGGCTTCCAAGTGGCGGGCTGCGAGCCCGATGAGATGGGAATTGGTCCTGTATTCGCCGTGCCCAAGCTGCTGGCGAAAGCGGGCTTACGCGTCGACGATATCGGCCTATGGGAATTAAACGAAGCCTTCGCGGTACAGGTCATCTATTGTAGGGACCGACTCGGTATTTCGGACGAACGACTTAACGTCGATGGAGGCGCAATTGCAGTAGGACATCCGTATGGCGTATCCGGGTCACGCCTGGTAGGTCATGCGCTGATCGAGGGCAAGCGGCGCGGAGTTAAATACGTGGTTGTGACCATGTGTATCGGCGGCGGAATGGGAGCCGCGGGATTGTTTGAGGTAGCTTGAAATGTCGCAACACGAAATATTTATTATTGGGGCCGTGCGTACAGCCATTGGCTCATTTGGGGGGTCACTCAAAGACGTGCCCTTGTCGAGTTTGGCCACTCGCGTAATTGCTGCTGTGCTGGAGCACTCGAAAGTTCCCGCCGATCAGGTTGGGCATGTCATTGTCGGTAACGTCATCCCCACCGATCCCCGCGACGCCTATCTCAGCCGCGTCGCCGCAATCAATGCCGGTATTCCCAAAGAGACGCCGGCGTTTAATGTAAACCGCCTCTGCGGTTCCGGGCTTCAGGCAATCATATCCGCCGCGCAAAGCATAGCGCTGGGCGACGTAGAGCTGGCAATCGGCGCAGGCGCAGAATCAATGAGTCGCTCGCCCTACTTGTTAAACGGGCATCGTTGGGGTGCACGTTTAGGCAATTCGGAGGCGCTCGACTACATGCTAGCCATCTTGAATGATCCTTTCGAAAATACTCACATGGGTATCACTGCTGAAAATATTGCTGAGCGTTACAGCATCACTCGAGCGATGCAGGACGAGCTTTCCGTACGTAGCCATCAGCGCGCGGCTAAGGCCATCATCGAAGGTCGTTTCAAGAGCCAGATAGTGCCAATTGATATTAAGACTAGAAAGGGCACGGTCAGGTTCGACACCGATGAGCATGTGCGTGGCGATACGACCGTCGAAGCGCTCGCAAAACTTAAGCCCGCGTTTAAGCAAGATGGTGTTATTACGGCGGGAAATTCATCTGGCATTAACGACGGCGCGGCTGCAGTCCTAGTGGCTTCGGCACAAAGCGTTAGAGCCTTGAATCTCAAGCCGTTGGCGCGACTGGTGGCATATGGTCACGCCGGTGTCGATCCAGCTTATATGGGAATGGGCCCGGTTCCTGCAACACGAATTGCGCTGCAGCGTGCTGGGCTGAAAGCCAAAGATTTGGATATCATTGAGTCCAATGAGGCATTTGCCGCGCAAGCGTGTGCCGTCAGCCGTGAGCTTGATTTTGATCCTCAAAAAGTTAACCCGAACGGCTCGGGTATTTCGCTGGGGCATCCGGTCGGAGCGACCGGCACCATAATTACTACCAAAGCGATACACGAGTTGCAGCGAACCGCTCAGCGCTATGCGCTTGTGACCATGTGCATTGGCGGCGGTCAGGGTATCGCCGCTATTTTCGAACGAGTTTGATATAGCATCCGTACTGCGAGGCTTAGCACCAATGCCCATCGATCCTTGTTATTCTGATTTGTTGGCTGACCCGCGCAACACTTTGCGGCCACCTCCACCGCAGCTCCCGCTCGCCGACTTTCGCGCAGCCACTGCTGAGGCACTCGTAGCGATTGAATCGCCCGCAGTCCACGAAGTCGTGCCGCTGACGATCAGTGGTCCCACCTTGCCTCTCGCCTTGCGTCTGTATCGGCCGAGCGCCGATCGGAATCTACCGGTAATCCTGTTTTTCCACGGGGGTGGGTTTGTCCTGTGTTCGATCGATACGCATGACGCGATGTGCCGTTCCATCGCGTTGCAATCGGGTGCTGCGGTAGTTTCAGTCGAATATCGCCGAGCTCCCGAGTCGCCCTTCCCGGGTCCCCTGGAGGATTGTCACAGGGCACTGGTGTGGATTGCTGCCAACGCCGCTAAACTAGGCCTTGATGCGGAGCGCATTGCGGTATGCGGCGACAGCGCCGGCGGTAATCTCGCGATCGCCACTGCACTTCTAGCGCGGCAGCGCGGTCCATGCCTCTGCTACATGGGGCTGATTTACCCGATGATCGATCCGGCATGCAACACAGCCTCGGTACACACGCTCGCCGAGGGCCCGGTTCTCTCGCTCGATATTCTGCGCTGGTTCTGGGAATGTTATGTCGGTGAACACGGCAATGCTGCCGACCCGCTGGTAGCGGTATTGCAAGCGGACCTGGTCGGCCTGCCGGCCGCGACCGTCCTCACGGCCGAGTTTGATCCGCTGCGCGATGAGGGCGAAGAATTTGCGGGCCAGCTGCGCGCGCACGACATTCCGGTCATTTCCCGACGCTATCTCGGTATGGCGCACGGCTTTGCCAGCATGCCTGGCTTAACACCCGTCGCGCAGAATGTCATCGCCGATCTGGGAGCTGACCTGAAGTCGGCATTTGCGAAAAACCTTTAGGCCGGTTCCACTCTCGCGCCCTTCGAATAATTGATCACTTTGGCTTGGGTGAATTCGGTCAAGCCGTGTTCAGCCATTTCTACCCCTATTCCTGACATTTTCGCTCCGCCGAAGGGAATATCGGGTCCTACATCGCCGTGCTGATTGATCCAGACCGTGCCGGAATCCAATCGAGCGGCGACGGCCTGCGCTTTTTCGTGACTGGAGGACCAAATAGAGTTGCCGAGACCAAAACTGGTATTGTTCGCGCGCGCGATCACATCATCGATGTTGGTATAGCGCATCACCGGTAACACCGGCCCGAATTGCTCTTCTTTGACCAACCGGGCGTCTTCGGAAATATCGCGAACGATCGTCGGATTGATGAAATATCCAGGTCCGTCTGGACAGTCGCCGCCGGCAATAATAACGCCTACCTGACGGGTTTCCTCGATGAGCGCCTTTAACTTGTCATACTGAGCACGATTTTGGACGGGTCCGAGCTGCGTGCCTTCTTGCAGGCCCGGTCCGACCACCGCCGCACGCGCGATGTCTGCGAGCTTGGTGCAGATCGCCTCATATTGGCTGTCATGCACGTAGAGACGCTTGAGCGCCACGCACACCTGACCATTATTCATGAAGGCTGCGTCAAAGAGCATTTGCGCGACAGTTTGAGGGTCGCAGTCCTCTAGGACGATGCCTGAGTCATTACCGCCCAGTTCAAGAGTCAGACGTTTGAGCGTCGAGGCACCCGCGGCCATGACTTTCATACCGGTCGTCGTCGAGCCCGTGAAGGTAATCTTACGCACGAGAGGGTGATTAGTCAGTGCCTCGCCAAGGTCGTTTTTGTCCGTGACGACGTTTAGAACACCGGCGGGGACTATTTTACTAAATAAGGCCGCCATTTGCAGCGTCGCCAGCGGCGTCGTCGGCGCAGGTTTTAGAACCACCGTATTGCCGGTGACCAGAGCAGCTCCGATTTTGTTAGCCGCGGTCAGGATCGGAAAGTTCCACGGCACAATCGCCGCGACCACACCCAACGGTTTGCGATGCAACTCCACGCGACGAATTTCGCTGTCTTCGATAAGCAGCACAGGCAGACTGACCGTGGCGTAGTGGCGCAGGAAATATGAAACTGCACCGACTTCGCCGCGGGCATCGCTAAGCGGTTTGCCTTGCTCGCAGGTCAATAGGCGAGCAAGCGATTCCGCCTCGCCATCGACTGCGTCGGCCATTTGCAGCAATAGGCGCTGACGCGCCGCCACCGGAGTCGCGGCCCAGCCGGGAAAGGCGGCCGCAGCGGACGTGACCGCACGCTCAATATCCTCGCGGGATGCACACGCGCACGTGGCGAATACGGCACCTGTCGATGGATCTACGACGTCCAGCGTTCGGCTACCTGCAACCAGCTGACCATTGATCAACATGTCGTAGCGGGTTGTTTCAGTCCCAACTTTTGATAATGCGTGCATCGAATACTCTCCTAGAAATACGGTTAATTTCCTTGTTCGGCAAGATGCCGGGCCCTTTCAGCCACGTAAGCGCGAACCGCTTCGGCATCATCCTTGCTCAGCCATTGACTGAAGCCGATCATGCCACGATTTTTTAGCGCGCCACCGATTACCACTGATTGCCATGCGTCTTTACTCGAGAGCAGGCCCGAGCGGCGCAGATCAGGCATCAAGCCGGACGAACGTGCGGTCGCGCCATGGCATAGAGAACAGGTATTCGCGAAAATCGTTGCGCCCCTATCATGCGCGTCCTTCGACCAGATATCAGCGACTACGACTGCAGGGGGATTTTCGGTCTTCTTAATTTGATATGGGATTTTCGCGTCCAGTGCAAACACCATCAGCCGTCCGTTCGGCCGCGGTCCCGCGTTCTCGGTAAACGGACTATTCTGGACGTACCCGCCGCCGTATCCAGCCATGATCGCCACAAATTGGCGACCTTTCACCGCGTAGCTTACCGGTGCCGCCATAAGTCCTATACCGGTATCAAAAGACCATAACTTGGTGCCAATGTCGGCCGCATACGCAGTGAATTCGCCCTTTGCGTTACCTGCGAAGACGAGTCCGCCAGCACTTGCCAACACGCCGCCATTCCAGGGCCCCGCTTCGTTTACGCGCCAGACCTCCTTCTGGGCGACGGGATCCCATGCCGCGAGATGGCCTTTGAGTACCTTGCGAATGCTTTTCAAGCCCGCTGTATCGTCGGGTAAAACGTTTGCGGACCAATCGACACCGGTATTCCATCCACCCGGTGTTTCGGTAAAAGGATGCATGCTGGCGTAGGCCAGTGGCACTTCTTGCGCGGGAATATACACAAGGCCAGTGACTGGACTGAAGGCCATCGGCTGCCAGCTGTGACCGCCGAGCCCGGACGGCACCGATACAAATACACCTTCTTGATATCGCGCCTTCGGCACTTCGACGGGGCGCCCAGTGGCAAAGTCCATGCCGCTCGTCCAGTTTTGCGGCACAAAATTCTGCGCCGTTAGCAGTCGGCCATCGAGGCGATCAATGACGTAGAAAAATCCATTCTTTGAAGCCTGCATGAGCACTTTGTGCAACTCACCCTTGATGGTAAGCGTCGCGAGCATTAAATTCTCAGCAGCATCGAAATCCCAGACATCGCCTGGCGTGGTCTGGTAATGCCACTTGTATTCGCCGGTGTCGGCATTCACTGCGATGATCGATGCCAGAAAAAGGTTATCGCCGCCACCTGGGGAGCGAAGGTTTTCATCCCACGGCGTACCATTGCCGGTGCCAAAAAAAACTAGGTTAGTTTCCGGGTCAAAGGTGATCGCATCCCACACCGTACCGCCGCCACCTAATTTACCAAAGTCACCGGACCAGGTTGCCCGCGCCTTGAGAATAACGGAATCGGAGGCCGCGCCATCGGCCAGCGCACCGCTTGCAGGCGGTACTGTATAAAATCGCCATACCAATTTGCCGCTCGCGGCATCATACGCACTGATATAACCACGGACCCCATATTCGGCACCGCCATTGCCGATCAGTACGCGTCCTTTCGCTATGCGCGGCGCGCCGGTGATAGTGTAGGGTTTGCTCTGATCGACCGTGACGACGGACCAAATCAGTTTACCGGTCTTCGCGTCGAGCGCGATCAGCCGACCGTCGAGGGTCCCGACATACAGCTTGCCTTCGTTAAATGCCGCGCCGCGGTTGACCACGTCGCAACACGCCTTGAAACCCGTTTCGCCGGGTACTTTAGGATCATAGCTCCACAACGACTTGCCAGTGGCGGCGTCGAAGGCGTACACCTTGGACCACGCGGTGGTGGTGTAAAGTACGCCATCGACCACCAGCGGAGTCGCCTCCATGCCGCGCGCGCTGTCAAATTCATGGGTCCAAGCGAGCCCTAGTTTTTTAACCGTTTCAGTGTTAATCGACGACAGTGGACTGAAACGCTGTTCGCTACTCGTACCGCCGGAGGTCGACCAGTTCGGGGAACTTTCGGCAGCTTGCAGGCTAGGAAGACCAGTGAGCAGAAGCAAGACTACGAGGCAGACGTTGCGCATAACACCTTGTCCAAGTCGTTGAGCTGAATCGAACCCAAACTTACAGACGCCTTAAGTCACTTTATAAACAATATCAGAAACAATACGCCCGGATGATGATGCTCATTGCAACCACCAGTCGACCTCCGGACACAACCGGGGAGCTACCGATGTAATTGATCCTTGCCCAGCGTATTCTAACTAGACTTGTTTTACGAAGGTCCGGTACTACGTCTATCACTTTACTGGATGAGTGTAGAAAATTTACTGAGCTCGTGTCAACAGGTATGTTAAAAATAGCCTCTGGTTGTTGACCGCCCGGAGTTCAGGTTGAAAAGCAAAAGGTATGATTCGATGCACCCGACCCGTTTGCCGCAGCGCAGCGGTGCGAAGCGATGACTAGTCGCCTCGCGGGTATGCGCGCGATTGTCACGGCCGGCGCGCAGGGAATCGGTCGGGCCAGCGTCGAGCGCTTCACGGCGGAGGGTGCCCGAGTAGTGGCGCTCGATATCGATGCGCAGGCACTGGCCGAGCTACAGGAAAGCTGTGGCTGCGAGACGCGCGTGCTCGACCTGACCAATGCTGGAGCGATCGCGGCGTTCGCTCGTGATGCAGGGAATGTCGACGTCCTGTTTCTTTGCGCCGGCTACGTGGCAAGCGGAAATATCCTTGAATGTCAGGAATTGGACTGGTGTCGCTCGTTCGATTTAAACGTTACCGCCATGTACCGAATGATCCGCGCGCTGCTTCCGCGCATGCTCGAACGAGGACGCGGTTCAATCATCACGATGTCCTCAGTCGCAAGTTCGCTACGCGGCGTTCCCAACCGCTTCGCCTATGGCACCACCAAGGGCGCTGTGATCGGACTGACCAAGGCCATCGCTACTGATTTCGTCGCGAAGGGCATTCGCTGTAATGCGATTTGTCCGGGAACGGTAGAGACACCGTCGCTCGTTGAGCGTATGCACGCAACCGGAAATTATGAGAATGCCCGTGCGGCTTGGATTGCCCGACAGCCGATGGGGCGGCTCGGCAAGGCAGCGGAGATCGCCGAGCTTGCGCTATATTTGGCGAGCGATGAATCGGCTTTTACAACCGGGCAGTGCCATATCGTTGATGGCGGATGGTGTACCTAGTGCAACCGCAATGACTAGGCTTCAAACCTTCTTGGCCGGTGTGAAAGTGCTCGATTTATCGCAGTACATCCCGGGCCCTTTTGCCAGCCTGTTGCTGGCTGATATGGGCGCAGAAGTGCTCAAGATCGAGCCGCCAGGTGGCGATGCAATGCGCACGCTTGGACCCCGCAATGGTGCGGGACAGCCGGTCTTCTACGGTGCATTAAATGCTCAAAAAACCATACTGCGGCTGGATCTGAAGACTGATTTAGGAAGACAAACGCTGCTTGAGTATGTCGACACCGCCGACATACTGATTGAAGGATTCCGTCCCGGTGTAATGCAGCGCCTGGGGTTCGACTATGAGACCTTACACGCGCGAAACCTTAAGCTGATTTATTGTTCGATGAGCGGTTACGGCACGAATGGGCCTTTGGCGACAGCCGCCGCGCATGATGGTAATTATCTCGCAACCAGCGGAATAATGGATCGCAACGGCAGCGATGCGCCGACCTTCTTCGATCCGCCAATTGCGGATATGACCGGCGCTTTATTCGCGACCGTCGCAATCTTAGGGGCGTTACATGGCCGAAATACTTCAGAGCGCGGAGTTCACATCGATCTCGGTTTAGCCGATGCATTGATGCCTTTACAGTTGCTGCAAATCGCCGAGTGGGCGTCCAACGGCACTATTCCAAAACGGCAATCCGGATATCTCAATGGTGGCGCAGCCTATTACCAGGTTTACGCAACCGCCGATGGTCGGCATATCATGCTCGGATCAATCGAGCCGAAATTTTGGCGCAACTTTTGCAGCGCCGCAGGTGAACATCGCTGGGTCGCAAGGCAAAACGATCCCCTCCCGCAGACCTTACTGATCGCAGAACTTGCCGCATTCTTTGGCAGTATGGCGTTTGATCGCGTAATGGAGCGGTTCCACAGCGTTGATTGCTGTCTATCGCCGGTGCTCGATTTAGGCGAGGCCTT
The DNA here is from genome assembly GCA_043738625.1 of Sterolibacteriaceae bacterium. Taxonomy (GTDB): domain Bacteria; phylum Pseudomonadota; class Gammaproteobacteria; order Burkholderiales; family Rhodocyclaceae; genus JANYCD01. The sequence continues at coordinate 32,075 of JAYUFR010000221.1, read as the reverse complement.
GACATCGACTCAGGTCAAGCGGCGCGGACTCGTGCGCCCCCATAATGGCGATTTTCAAGCGCTGTTCCCGGCGATGTTCGATGGACAGGCAGCGCGTTTTCGCGTGCCAATGGCGGACCTAAATTCAAGCGAACCGCCTCCAGTACCATGAGTGAGGAGGCGAGAGGCAACGTGCATTCAATGAACTACTCAGATTCTAAAGGTTCTCCCCGGCGAGTAGAGGCGGTGATCGTCGGTGCCGGATTTGCCGGCCTTTATATGCTGTTCCGACTGCGCGAAATAGGTGTGGAGGCGCATGTTTACGAGGCGGCGGACGACGTGGGTGGCGTCTGGTATTGGAATCGTTATCCGGGGGCGCGGTGCGATGTGGTGAGCATGGAATACTCATACTCATTCTCGAATCTGTTACAGCAGGAGTGGCATTGGAGCGAGCGATTCGCGACGCAGCCGGAAATCTTATCCTACCTACAGCATGTTGCCGATCGCTTCGAGCTGCGGCGGAATATTTCTTTTAGTACGCGCGTGGTTTCGGCAATCTTCGACGAGACAGTGCAACTTTGGGAGGTGCATACCGATCGCGGCGAGCGCGTTCTCGCTCGCCATTGCATCATGGCGAGCGGCTCGCTTTCGGTAAGTCGCCTGCCGGACTTTCCTGGGATTGAGAGTTTCGCGGGAGAAATCTATCACACCGGTGAATGGCCGCATGCGGGCGTGGATTTCGCACAAAAAAAAGTGGCGGTGGTCGGCACCGGGTCGTCCGGCGTACAGTCCATCCCGCTGATTGCCGAACAGGCGCAGCACGTTGTCGTCTTCCAGCGCACGCCTAATTTCGTCGTCCCAGCGCGCAACTGCTCGCTTGATGAAAATACAATTGCCGCTTGGAAGAAAAATTACCCAGAATTACGCGAGCGCGCCAAATATATCGGTACCTTTTACGAGTTTAGTGATAAGAAAGCTATGGAGGTATCCGCGCAAGAGCGTGAAGCGGAATTTCGGCGGCGCTGGCGGGATGGCGGTGTTAATTTTACCCATGCGTTTAAGGATATCTATCTCGATCTGGCGGCAAACGACACGGCGGCCGATTTTGTTCGCGCGCGGATCCACGAGATTGTTGCCGACCCGCTGGTTGCGACGCGACTCTGTCCCAAGGACCATCCGCTTGGCGCGAAGCGAATTTGTGTAGGATCCGACTATTATGAAACTTACAACCGTGCGAATGTCACTCTGGTCGATTTGCGCGACACTCCGATCGTGCAGGTCGCGGGCCATGAGATTCGCACCACGACCGAGTCCTTCAACTGCGACGCGATCGTTTGTGCGACCGGTTACGACGCATTAACGGGTGCGCTCACCCGCATCGATATACAGGGTCGAGGCGGAGCCAAGCTTAAGGACAAATGGTCCGCCGGACCCCGAAATTATCTCGGGCTGATGAGTGCAGGTTTTCCGAATTTCTTTATCATCACAGGTCCTGGCAGCCCATCTGTTCTCGTCAACATGGTGATTGGCATCGAGCAACACGTCGATTGGATTGCGAATTGCATTTTGCATCTGCGCGCGAAGGATGCTGCCACTATCGAGCCCGTCAAAATGTCTGAAGACGATTGGGTCCAGTATGTCAACGACGAGGCGGATCTCACGCTTTTTCCAAGAGCAAACTCTTGGTACATTGGTGCCAACATTCCGGGCAAGCCCCGAGTCTTTCTACCCTTTGTCGGCGGCATTGGCCGCTACCGCAAAATCTGTGATGAAGTTGCTGCGGCTGGGTATTCTGGGTTTGAGATTGCCGGATCTGCCGGCCGCTCGCCGGCTATGACGGGAGGGTAAAAAGATATGCCGCTGCACCCAATCATTCAAGGCATGCTCGATAAGAGCTCGGCGTGGCCGCCGCTGCAGTCCTTTACGCCAACCCAGATCCGCGCCACCGATCTTGCGCGTTACGCCTCGGTGCCGCGGCCGTCGGTTGCCAAGGTCGAGGACCGAATGATTCCGGGGCCCCGTGGCGAGATCAGGATTCGAATATACCGTCCGGACATGGAATGCGGGCGTCCAGTGGTGACGTTTTTTCACGGCAGCGGCTTTGTCATTTGCAGTATCGACACGCACGATGGTCTCTGCCGGCAAATCTGCGTGCGCGCCCAGGCGGTTGTCGTCTCGGTGGATTACGCGCTGGCACCGGAGAACAAATATCCGGCTGGGATTGATGATTGTTTTGCGGCCGCGCATTGGGTCACGAAGATGGCCGCAAGTTTCGGTGGAGATCCACAGCGTCATGTGCTCGCCGGCGACAGTGCCGGTGGCACGATGGCGATTGTCACCGCAATGCGCATTCGCGATACGGGTGGATTACCGCCGAAAGCGCAGATCCTGATGTATCCCGTCACGGACTATCCTGATCCAGGCCCGCCTTCTTATCGCGAGCGTGGCAGCGGCTACGGGTTGACCGCGGACGCCATGAGATATTTCTGGGATCATTATCTTAACGATAAGTCTGAGGCTGCCAGCCCTTACGTCTCTCCGCTGCGTGCGATCCATTTCGGAAATTTGCCGGCGACCTACGTGATGACGGCAGAGTACGACCCCTTACGGGATGAGGGCGAATTTTTCGCGGCCAAGATCGCGGCTATGGGTGTCGATACTACCTTGATCCGGTATGGCGACATGAACCATGGCTTTATGTCATGGGTGGGTGTTATCGATCGTTCCGATGAAGCACTGGAAGCGGCCTGTAACTGGCTGACGAGCAAGCTATGAGGCGGACTCGACATTTTGCAATCATTGGCGCGGGAGCCGGCGGGCTTTGCGCGGCAAAGTACCTCACACAAAAGGGCATCGAAGTCACGATTTTCGAAGTCGGATCGCATCTCGGCGGTCTTTGGGTTTACAACAACGACAGCGGCATGAGCCCGGCCTACAAGTCGCTACACATCAATTCGGAAGCGCGTGTCAGCGCCTTTGTCGATTTTCCGTTTCCGGATGATGCGCCACTTTACCCCGATCACGCCGAGATGAGCCGCTATTTGGAGCGCTACGCAATGCATTTCGATCTGGCTCGCCGCGTGCGCTTCAGATGCCGGGTAAAGGACGTGGAAGCGCGTGCTGGCGTATTTCGCGTGGTGCTTGATTCCGGCGAAGCTTCGCTCTTTGACGGAGTGGTGGTTGCCACCGGACACCAGAGCACGCCGCGTCACCCACCGCAGATCAACGGTTTCGAGGGCGAGTATGTTCACGCGCATTCCTACCGCGTGCCCGCGCCCTACGCGAACAAACGAGTATTGGTAATCGGGCCTGGAAATAGCGGCGTCGATATTGCCGCTGATATCTGCACGATTACCGAGCAAACGGTTCTTTCCGCACGATCGCCGGTGTTGATTATGCCCCGCATGATGTTTGGCGTGCCGAATTCACGTATTTTTCTGAAGCTCGAACAGCCATTCATGCCCTGGCGGATTCGAGTGTGGATTCGCACGATGCTAACCCGAGTCTTCCACGGCAAGATGGAGCAGTGGGGGTTTCGCACTCCGAAGAGCCGCACCCATCCTATCAGCCATCCCACGCTGATCTCGCATATCGCGTGGCGGCGTATCAAGGTCAAACCGGGAATTGTAAGCGTTATTGGCAGACAGGTACGTTTCACCGATGGGACCCTTGAGGATTTCGACTGCATCATCGCAGCCACGGGATACACTACGGCGCTGCCGTTTTTACAGGATGACACCTCACCGATCGAAAGCGGCAGCACCCACCTCAACCTTTATAATCGTGTTGTGCATCCCAGCCTCGACGGACTTTACTTCATAGGTTTTTTTGACGCGACCGGAGGCAGCAATATTCGGATGATGGATGATCAAGCAGAATACATCGCCGCGTTGGTGACCGGGGCCGTGAAGCGCCGCTCCGAGGCCGATATGCGTAGGGCGATGCTTCGAGAACGAGAATGGTCGCAAATTCAATTCCCGGATTCGCCGCGCTACGGACTCGAACTCGATCCACGTCGCTATCGGCGGCTGCTTACAGAAGAATATTCGCGTAACCATGTCCGCCGTGCGTGAAGAGCCAATCGACCTTCTGGTAGTGGCGCGTAAGGATGCTTCCTTAGGCGTTGCCGTATTTGATTTGCAGGAGGTCAATGGCCGCGCGCTACCAGAATGGACGGCCGGAGCACACATCGATTTGCTGGTTAGCGATCAGCTCGTGCGCCAGTATTCGCTGTGCGGTGATCCGGCGGATCGGAGTCTATGGCGCGTCGGCGTTCTTTTAGACCCCGCAGGGAGTGGCGGAAGCGTCTACATTCACGAGAAACTCAACGTCGGTTCCAAGATACGTGCTTTGGGGCCGCGCAACCATTTCATTTTGACACCGTCTCCTCAATACCTCTTTGTTGCCGGTGGCATCGGTATCACGCCGATTCTGCCGATGCTGCGCGCAGCGCAGGCCACTCGGGCCGACTGGAAGTTGGTGTATGGCGGGCGCACGAGGGACTCTATGGCTTTCCTGGATGAGCTTGCTAGTTACGGCGATCGCGTTTGCGTTTGGCCTCAGGACGAGACGGGCCTAATCGAACTTGCCGCTTTTTTAGGGCCGCCGCGTGAGGATATTCTCGTGTATTGTTGCGGGCCAGAGCCATTGCTGGCGGCTATGGAAATCTGCTGCGCTATTTGGCCGGCTGGCGCGCTACGGCTCGAAAGATTTGCAGCCAAACCGCTCGAGGCGTCTTTGAACAGCATGGAATTTGAAGTGCACCTTCAGCGTAGTGGATTAACTTTAACAGTAAGGCCGGATCAGTCGATCATTGACGTCGTCCAAGCCGCCGGCATCGAGATTGTGTGCAGCTGCCGCGGGGGTACCTGCGGTAGCTGCGAAACGACTGTGATGGAAGGTAGCCCCGATCACCGGGACTCAGTGCTCAGCGAAGATGAGCGTACTGAGAGCCGATCCATGATGATCTGTGTTTCACGTTCCTTGAGTTCCCGGCTAGTGCTCGATTTATAAAGCGCAAAAACATTCATTAATAATTTTGGAGGGTGTCATGAGCAATGAAGCGATGGTAACAAACACGACCGTACCGATCCCCGCGCACGTTCCGGCCTCTCGGATCGTCGACTTCGACGTGCACCATCCCGCTGGCATTGAGGAGGGCTACCATGAAGCGTGGAAGAGGCTTCAGAAACCTGGTATTCCGGATCTGGTGTGGACGCCTCACAATGGTGGTCACTGGATAGCAACACGCGGCGCGACGATTGCCGAATTTTTGAACGACCCGGAACACTTTTCGGCGCGGGTGATGATCGTTCCTAAGGAAGCCGGTCTGCAACATAAATTGATTCCTATGAACATGGATCCTCCCGAGCACACCCCTTATCGCCAAGTGCTGAACAAAGGGTTGGGTTTGCGCGAAATCAAGAAAATTGAAGGTGCGATTCGCGCAGTGGCGGTCGAACTTATTGAAGGATTTGCCGCAGACGGCAAGGTCGAATTCTGCGCCGCCTATTCGCATATATTTCCCATCAAAGTTTTCTTGGCATTTTCCGGTCTGCCGTTGCAGGATGCTGCGGTGCTAATGGGATTTGCCGACCAAATGCTGCGGCCCAATGGCACCACACCGGATGAAATGGCCGCGTCCATGGCAGCCGCCAATAAAGGCTTCTTTGCTTATATCGGTCCCACGGTCCAGGAGCGCCGCGCAAACCCAACAGGAGACTGGATCAGCACGATTATCCACAGTCAGGTGAATGGTCAGCCCGTAAGCGAATACGAGATTCTGGCGATGATTACGTTGGTCCTACTGGCGGGCTTAGATACGGTAGTAAACTTTCTACCGTTCTGCATGGAATTCCTTGCGCGCAATCCGGCCTATGTTGAGGAACTTCGTAGCGATCCTGCACGCATTCCAATACGGGCTGAGGAGCTAATTCGGCGATTCCCTCTGGTCGCTCAGGCTCGCCTGGTTACCAAAGACATCATCCGCGATGGAATAGAAATGAAGCAGGGCGAAATGGTGTTAATTCCGTCGACGCTGCACGGCATCGATGAGCGCGAAAATAAAGATCCCATGGATCTCAACTTTGCACGGAAGGCGATGTCCCACTCCACTTTTGGCGGAGGCGCGCATATTTGTGCCGGGATGCACCTTGCCCGCATGGAAATCGGCGTGACTTTGCAGGAATGGCTGTCCCGCATCCCTAAATTCCGTTTGCAAGAAGGGTTTAAGATGGTCGCGCATTCGGGTGTGGTGGCAACGTTTGAGCGACTGAATCTCGAATGGGATGTTCCTTAAGCCACTGGCTCGAACCAAAAATCGAGAATGCTGCCGATTCGATGCTCAGCGTACACGGTTTTCACCCGTGTTCCGACCTTTAGCAGTTGCGCTGCGCGAGCCGGGTCAGTCAGATTGACGCCTTTGAAAAACCCCCCAAGACCCGTGTCGGCGTTATCAAGCTTGACATAGCCGAAGGCATACGGTGGATCAGGAAGATTGGTGAACTTATCGTAGACGATGGTGAACGCCTCAATGCAACCGCCGGGCCCCACCTCGACCCACTCGGTCGTAGGTTCAAGTGTCTGGTCGGAGAAGGCGCGGGGCGGTACCAACACCCGCCCCGACTTGCCATCGCGTCGACCGTAGATCTTGGCATGGTCGCGAATTTGCACGTAAAACCAGCTCGCCGTCTCGCCAAGAGCGTGCGTGTAAGTAATGTTCCAGGTTTCTTGCCGATTGAGTAATTCCATTTTCAGTCCTTCTAAGATTAAGCTTCTACGACCATTGTGCCGAAGAATTGGTGGTCGCCGCCGTTACCGCTTGCAATTCCGATCTTGGCGCCTCGCACTTGATGAGCGCCGGCCCGTCCCCAGACTTGCAGAGCCACTTCTGCGACACGTACCATGGCAGTCACTGCAATGGCGTTGGTGCACAGCGTGCCACCTGAAGGGTTCACGACCGGTCCTGTTTTTCCTAAGTAAAACTGCCCCTCGCGCAGCATCGCGGGCGACTGACCGAGATCGGCCAAGCCCGCGGCCTCAATCGAATGGAATTCGGTGTTGCTGAACGGTGCATACAGCTCTGCCACATCGACTTGGCGCCTGGGATTTTTGATGCCCGCCATACGGAACGAGCGCTCGAAGGACTTTCCTAATGCATGTGCGTCGGCATGATCAGCGGTAAAGCCGACTCCCATCCGATCGCCCAGATAGTAAGTCTCCGCACATTGGGAAAGGCCGGAGATCCAGACCGCATCAAGACCGCGATCCTTAATGTAGCGTTCGGATGCCAGCACCATGGCGCACCCGCCGCTCGATTGCGGGCAACAATCAAAAAGCTTAATCGGCCAAGATATCATGCGAGACGCCATTACTTCTGCTTCAGTGGTTTCGGCGCTCAGATGTGCGTTGGGGTTAAGCGCGGCATGCGCACGGTTCTTGACCACCACCTTGGCCATGTCGTTCTGGGTCATGTCGTACTTATGCATGTAACGGACGGCTGACATCGCCAGCATGTTGATCGTGCCGAGTGGCAACTGGCGCTCGTAGGTTGGGTCCCAGATCTTATTCAGTACGGTCTGGCTGTCGCCGCACTCACCGACCTTGTCGGCACCGGCCGTCAGCACTACATCGTACGCGCCCGCGGCGACATGCGACCACGCGGCAATGACACTCGATATGCCCGTTGCGCCACCGGTGTTAATGCGCAGGAATGGCTTGCTGCGTGCGCCCACCGCATCCACACCCGCCCGCTCGGCGTTGCCGATGCCCACCATGGCATCCGGGGACAACGAATAGATTACGGCTTCAATGTCTTCAAAGTTAAGGCTCGCATCCCGCATGGCCAGATTGACGGCCTCGCGCACCAGATCGGGGTAGCTGGCATCATCACGCTTGCGGCGAAATGCCGACTGTCCAATGCCAATGATACCGACTCGTTGACCGCTCATTGGCTGGCTCCTTTGCTCGATCGGAGTACGACGACAGTTTGATACTGCATGGCGATCCCGCTGGCAGCATGCGCGAGTGCCTGGCGGACGATTGGCTTTTGGATCCGTCCGGCGCGCCCCCTCACCTGGTTTGCCACTTCCCCGATCGCCACCAGTCCCGCGCAAAAAGTTGGGTTTCGGCTAACAGCACCACCGGAAAGGTTGACCGGAAGGTCACCCGTGGGCCCGAAACTACCCTCTGACACTTTGGCCTGCCAGTCTTTACGCGACGCTAGGCCTAAAGCTTCATAGGCCAGCAGTTCCTGATAAGCCGTGGCGTCGGCGACCTCAGCTAAATCGAACGCGGTGGCCGGATCGGCAACACCGGCTTCGCGGTAAGCGACCTTCGCGGCGGCAACGAGTGCAGGGGCTTGTGCAAGGTCGCGATCGCCGAGGAAGCTCGGTTCCGTGGCCCATCCCATTCCCGCAATCCAAGCGGCGTCGATGCGTCGCGCCTCGATGAATTCTTCCGACGCCAGAAATAGTGCCACCACGCCGGTCGTGCGCGGTGAGATCATTGCATCCCTCAATGGCCAGCGCCGCACTCGGCTTGCCATTACCTCGTCATGGGTCGGGCATGTCGCGGCAGTATCTGGAAAAGCGATCAGTCCGTTCGCGCGATTCTTCATGAGGATCCGACGCGTCAGCGCCTCTGCCGAGGGCATGGCGCTCAGGATCGCGGAGGCCTGCAACGCTTGGCCTGCGAGGTCATCCAAGGGCAGAGCGCGATGGTAGTAGGGATCGGCGGCGAGCCGCTCGACTTCCGACTGCGAGGAGGCTTCCCTGGTGCCCCAGGAAACGACCAGCTGCGTGTCGAATTGACCCGACGCCACGCGCAGCGTGCCCATGACAAAGGCATGTTCGGCGGCTGAGGGGGTCGAGAGGATGTCGCGATCGACTCCTCCAACCGATCCCGACGCGGCCATAACTGAGATGGCCCGACCATCATATTGGTCGTTGCTGGCAACCACGATCCCCTCAAAGTCAGCGGACGTCACACCCGCGTCGCGTAAACACTCCTGCACGGCATCGTAGATGATCTCCTCAAGGGATCGCCTCTCTACGTCGAGCACGACGGCGTGGATCGCGCTTCCAATCACGCCAACTAATCTGGAACTCGACATGCTGACTCCTTAAAAAATCGCCACGGGCGTTATGGGGCTTCCCGTGCCGCCAACGATCGGCAACGCTGCTGCTACGAACAGGAAATCATTGACACCACAGGCCGCAAACTCCTGCAAGACGAGCCCCTCTAGTAACGGTATACCGTAGTCGCGAATTAATCGCTGGTGTACCGGGAAGACCTGGCCCGCTGGAAACGGTATGACCTCGATCGCGAAATTATCTGCGCCGACGAGCGCGACTCCTGAGGTTGCCAGCCATAGCGCAGCCTCCACATCGATACCCGGCTCGGTATTGAAATCGACTAGTCGTGGGGCCCGCCCTGCCTGACTTTCCAGCCAGCCGGTACGGATAAGAACCGCATCGCCGTTACACAGTTCGATGCCGGCGCGATCCGCGGTAGCCTCAAGTTCGGCGCGTCCAATTGAATAACCCGAGGGCAGTGGGCCGCCATGAGATTTTGCAACGTCCAGCAGCACGCCTCGTGCGACGATTGGTGGTAGTTTATCAACGCCGCATCGCTTGGCCCCGGAAGTGCTGTTTATCTCGGTGCTGGGATGACCGTTATACAGCTGGTCGCCGTACCACGCATGACACAGCGCATCGATGTGGGTACCCAGGTGCACCGGCAAGACCACCGTGTCCTCAGCGAACTGAAACCCGTGCGGGCGGCGGGCACCCGCCGCATAGTCCCCACCGTCACGATTCATAAAGTGCTGCATCGAGGTTCGGTGGCTAGGCACCGGAGTGTGCTTCGACAGCGGCTGTGCCAGTGCCACCACGCGACCTAGGCGCACCAACGATGCGGCGTTCACCACCTCGCGAGATGTCACGCGATTCAACGCGCCGATTTCGTCGTCCACTCCCCAAACGCCCCATGCATTAAGCGTCATTTGAAATCCCTTGCAGCGGGCGCTTGCGCAAATTCAATGCTTCTTGTTTTAAAGGCTGACGCAGTAGTTTTCCGGTTGCACTCGCTGGCAGGCCGTCTCGGAACTCGATGCGGTCGGGCACCTTATATTGCGACGCCACCGATCGGCAATGCGCGAAGAGTTCTTCTGCCGTAATAGAGGCTCCCGCGACGGCAACCACGAAGGCGACGATCTCTTCGCCTTTTTCGAGGTCTGGCGCACCGACCACGCCTGCTTCGGCAACGCTTCGATGTTGCATCAAGATATCTTCTACATCAGCGGGCGAGATATTGATGCCGGAACGTTTGATCATTTCCGAATTTCGGCCCATGAAAATGATATCGCCCTCGGCGGAGAACTGACCCATGTCCCCGCTCCGATACCAGCCGTCTGCGGTGAAGACCTCGGCATTCTGGACGGCGCTGTGACCTAGGTAGCCGCCCATTAGATAGCCGTGAACCTCGATGAGGCCGGAGGATCCGGACTTGGCAGGGGCGCCGGTCTTTACATCCGTCAGCCGAATCGACACTCCGGGAAGCGGAGGCCCTTGGCAGGAAGAACGACGATCCAGCGGCCAACTGCTGGGAGTTACGCAGCAATTGCCATAGGTTTCGCTGGAGCCATAGATGTTGCAAATCCGGGATGCGCCCAGCACCGTGGCGGCGTTGACGACGTCCTGCGGATTTCCAATGGTTAGGCCGGTCCGCAGGCTACGCGTGCGTTTAGGGTTAAAAGTCGGATGCCGGATGAGAGCCGTCGTCATCCCTGGCAGGGTATAGATGGACGTGCAGCGGTGGCGTTCGATCAGGGCAAGCGCTCCGGCGGCTTCGAAACGTTCTTGTAGCACCAGCGTCGAGGCGTGGCTAAAGGTTGCTGGTAGCGCATTGGCCGCTCCATAGGCCCAAAACAATGGGATTGCGGCGAGCACGCGATCCTGCGGTTCAAGTCCTTGGCGCTCGCCGATATTGAAGCCGTTCTCGATCAGGCCGAAATGGGCCAGCGGTACGGCTTTGGGTTTGTTGGTCGAACCGGAGGTGTACAGGATAAAGGCGTCGTCTGTCGCGCTAGGTCCGTCTCCCGGTGCTAAGGTCTCGGTAATCGCCGCGGCATCCATGAACAGGTCTTCATAGCGAGACCATCCCATGCCAGGAGTGCCCCCCTGAGCGCTCACCAACACTAGATTCCGCAGCAAAGGCAGACGTTCGGAGCGCCACTCTCCCACTGAGCGGTTTTGATGGGCCTCAGGAACGAGATTTCGCAACAGGCCGGCGAAATCTTCCTTGCCGAGCTGCGGCAGGGTGAACAGCGTGCGTATGCCAGCATCTTGCAAGATGAATTCGAGCTCTTGTTCTTTCGACCAGGTACTGATGGGCACGATAGTCGCCCCGGCGGCACTCGCGCCGAAACAAATTTCCAGCCATTCGATCCGATTGCTCAAGAGTATGCCGATCCGTTCACCACGCCGCACTCCGCGGGCGCGCAATGCGCTCGCCAACTGGCGCGAGCGCCGCGCGAGATCGGCATAGGAATATTCATGGTCGTTGGCAATGACGGCAATCCGCTGACCGCCTAGAAAAGCCTGTTCATCGAGCAAGGAGGGAAGCGTACGGCTGAACGGCGCGGCAATCATATGACCAAATTCCCTATTTTGAGCAGCGATCAATACGCCCATTCATACGTTCGAGTTGAGATTCTGTCAACACCCGTGATGATTTAATTTATTTGAAGGCGAAACCACGGTAACTGTCGGCAGCCACGCCCCTGCAAATTTCGCTATAGGCTCCTAGGCCTCCAACATACGGAAGGAAAATGCGTGGCTTTCCGGGGATGTTCGCTCCCATATACCAAGAGGCTGTCCGCGGAAATAGCGTCGCGTCGGCGACCTCGTTGACGTGCACGACCCAATTATTTTCGGCTGGGAGAGTGGCTTCGATCGATAGGTGTTTCTGATGTTGCATATACGCCAGGCAATCGGCGATCCACTCGACATGCTGCTCAATCGCCGTGACCATGTTCGTCAGTACCGACGGACTGCCAGGTCCGGTAATGATGAAAAGATTGGGATATCCGGTGCTCATCAGTCCAAGATAAGTTTTGGGACCGGCCAGCCACTTCTGTTTGAGTTCTTCACCGGCTCGCCCTCTGATATCGATGCGCGCGAGCGAGCCGGTTACCGCGTCATATCCCGTCGCGAAAACGATCTTATCCACTTCAATACGTTGGTCTCGCGTATTGATCGCGTGTGCGCCAATACTAATGATGGGCGAGGCGCGGACGTCCACGAGCGTTACGTTCGGGCGATTGAAGGTCGCATAATAGTCGGTATCTACACAGATCCGTTTCGTGCCAATGGCATGATCCATCGGAATTAGTTTCGCGGCGACCTCTGGATCCTTGACGATTTTGCGGATCATGCCTCTCACAAAATCCGCGGCCGTGTCGTTTGCCGGTTTGTAGCGAAAGATATCGTTGAAGGCATGGGTGAAATTTGCGCCTCCACGTGCCCATCTGGCTTCGAATTCCCGCTGTCGCTCAGCCTCGGTTACGTCGAATGCGCTGCGCTGACTATATTCGTAGAGCGCACCCGACCGCGTTGCTTTCGCGGTCGCGCGATGCTGCGGGTAATTTTTCTTCCAATCATCTTGCGCTACCTTCGACAAGGGAGCATTCCAGGCTGGAATGCTGAAGTTCGGCGTGCGCTGGAAAACGTAGACATGTTTGGCTTGCTGGGCGAGGACCGGTGTTACCTGGATACCCGAGGAGCCGGTGCCGATCACCGCGATGCGCTGTCCCGTGAAATCGACTGGGGCGTGTGGCCAGTAACCAGTGTGGTACCAATCGCCTTTGAAGCTATCCAACCCTTCAATGTCGGGTTTCCTGGCAGCGGACAGCGCGCCCGTCGCCATGATGCAAAACTTCGCCGTCACCTTTTCGCCAGCGTCGGTGACGATACGCCAAAGATCTTTGTCCTCATCGAAGTGCGCCGAAACGATACGTGTCTTTAACTGAATGTCGCGACGCAGGTCGAATCGGTCTGCGACGTGCTCAATGTATTGCAGAATCTCCGCTTGCGCGGGATAGCGCTCAGTCCATTCCCATTCCTGTTGCAACTCCTCCGAGAAAGAGTAGGAATACTGCATACTCTCGACATCGCAACGGGCGCCCGGATAGCGGTTCCAGAACCAAGTACCTCCGACACCGCTCCCGATTTCATATACTCGAGTCGATATACCCAGCTGGCGCAGCTTGTACAACATGTACAAGCCCGCAAAGCCCGCCCCCACAACTACGGCATCAAAATCGGTCGCAGGCCTTAAACGGGTAGGTGCCATAAAATGTGTCGCTCCAAACTGATAGTGAGAACCGCACGCGGCTGTTGCGAAAATAGTGTAAGTTTACCGATATTAAGGATTAACAATCGCTTGGGACTTACAGAGTATAGATATGGAGCCGCTTGCCGATCAAGTTGCGATTGTAACCGGTGCCGGAGCCGGCATTGGCCGCGAGGTCGCACTACAACTCGCGAGGGACGGTTGCAACCTCGGCCTGTTCGATATCAACGAGCGAGCGATGCTTGAGACTGCGGATGAGGTGCGCCGCCTGGGTCGCAAGGCGGTGATTGCCGTTGGAAACGTCGCCAGGCGCGCCGATGTTGTTTTGGCTACCCAGTTGTTTGCAAACGAGTTCGACTCTATCGACATTCTCGTCAACAATGCAGGTATTTTGCGTACCTGCAAGTTTCTTGACTTGACCGAAAACGATTGGCGGGAGTGTTTCGCAGTCAACCTAGATGGCGTTTTCTTCTTCTGCCAAGCCATACTTGCCGGCATGGTCGAGCGCCGTTCTGGAAATATTGTCAACATATCCTCCTGGACAGGCAAAAAGGGCGTGGCGAACCATGCCGCCTACGGCGCGACTAAGGCCGCTATACTGAATTTGACGCAGAGCCTAGCGGAAGAATTCGGCCCATTTGGTATACGAGTGAATGCCGTTTGCCCGGGAATCATCATCGATACGAATATGCGCACACAAGCGGAAGTCTTGAACCGTGCCCAAGGTCTTCCAGACGTTGCAAGCCGCGCCAAATCGCTGCCTTTGGGTCGGCCAGGTTACCCCCGCGAGATTGCTGAGGTGGTCGCGTTCCTCGCGTCGGCTCGGGCCGGTTACATGACTGGGCAGGCCGTCAACGTAACGGGTGGGCTTTGGATGAATTGAGCCGCAGGCTTTTATAAAGGTGAAAATGCCATGCTTCTAATTAGTGCAACGCCGAGTCCATTTGCCCGTAAGGTGCGCATAGCTTTGCTAGAGAAGGGCGTGCCCTTTACGATCCAGAACGAAGTGCCCTGGCACACCGACACCGCAACTCCGCGCTACAACCCGCTTGAGCAGCTCCCTATTCTAATACCCGATGAAGGAGAACCGATCTATGAGTCCACATTCATCATGGAGTGGCTCGAACACACCTACCCCGAACCATCGATGCTACCCGCCGATGCTGATGGCATTCTTGAAGCAAAGCGAATTCAAGTGATCGCGGAAGGTGTCATGGATGCTACGGTTCAGCTTTTCTTTGAAAAACAGCGCGAACATCCCAGTCTTGAGTGGGCGCGGCGTCAGCTGCGAAAAGTGGTGGGTGGCCTGCGTGAACTGGATCGACGACTTGCTGATCGGCAGTTCTTTGTTGGGAATCGCTTCGGCCTCGCCGATATCGCGACTGTTGCGGTTCTTGGTAATCAGGACCTTGCTGCAGGGGTTGGAATGATGGTTGACTGGCAAGCGCTTGATCCTACGATAGACGACTGGCGCAAACTATACGGAAATCTTAGACGATTCGACGCGCAGCTGCGCGACCGTCCATCGGTTCGCGATACCGCACCGGTTATGTTTAAGCTGGAAGAAAAAGTCGTGTGATTGTCTTGTTCAGCATAGCCTCGATTGCCTAGGGTGGATCTCGGGTAAGACTTTACGGTGCATTAGGGGGTTTCAGTCCCATCGAAGAATGTGCATTGCACCAAACAACGATGGACATCCAATCTCTCCGCAATTATTTTTTACACAGCTGTTGACTCCGCCGGCATTAATTTTCTACACTACCGTTGAAAATTAAATTAGAACAAGATCTCGCAAGTGATCTTGAATTCCAATCGCGCTACTCCGGGGAGAGTTTGATGAAGCGAATATACGTAATAGTGCTAGCTATACTGTCCGCAAATGCTGTGTCGATTGCGGCCCTGGCTCAAGTTGCCGAGCCCGCTGCGAGTGGCGGCTTGGAAGAAATCATCGTGACGGCGACCAAGCGAGCGGAAAATCTCCAGGATGTGCCTGTGTCAATTTCTGCCTTGTCGGCGGCCGATCTGCGGAGCAAGGGCGTTTTCAGCACCTCGGATCTCAACGATTCGATCCCGAATTTGCAGGTCGGCTCCGCTTATGGCGAGACGCAGCCGAACTTCACGTTGCGTGGAATCGGGGTCGGCACCGAGTACAATTCCAATGCGGCCTCGCCGGTAGGAGTCTACGTGGACGAAGTCTATCAATCGTTCCGAGCCAGCCATGGACAGCAGCTCTACGATCTCGATCAGATTGAGATTGTGCGCGGACCCCAGGGCACGTTGTTTGGTCGGAACACCACCGGCGGCGCCATCAATTTCTTTACTACAAAGCCCCAAATGGGCGATACCAGTGGCTACGCGACAGTGGGCTATGGCAATTACGACCGGTTCAACGCGGAGGCCGCGGTGGACTTCACGCCGGTTACCGACATATGGGGTATTCGCGTCGCCGGCACATTCCTGAACTCGCAGCCGTTCGTCAAAAACGTTACGCGTGCAGGTCCGGCCAATTCCGCATCAGCCTTCTTGACCCCCAACGTCACGCTGGCCAATGTAACGCGGACCAATACTGGCACCTCGCCGGGCGGCGCTGAGGTCTTCGGCATTCGAGCGACTAGCCTCTACAAGCCCTCCAGTGATCTCGCCGTTACCCTTAAAATTTACGCGAGTCAGTCATACGGCGGTCTGGATTCGCCGCAAAACGCCGGTACTGGCGCTTCCCCCAATCTACCGGCGGACTCGGTCACGCTATTGAACTCAGGCTTTGCAGGCTTTGGAGCCAATTTTCTACCCCCGAACTGGAGTCCGAGCGCGAACGGACTCAACGCGTTGCGGATCGGGAATGATCAGGAAGGCACCGCACTCGTCAAGGCCCAAGGCGTCGTCCTGAATGTTAATTATCGTCTCAACGACAGCATGCGGCTGATTTCCATCAGCGATTTTGACGCATCGCATTACGCGTTGCTGCCGACGATTGACTGCGACGGCACGCCGTATGCGGTGTGTGCGATCGGCTACGATTCGGTCTCGCACAGCGTGAACCAGGACCTTCGCTTCGACTACTCCGCCGACAAAACCAAGTTGATCGTCGGCGCGTATTACGGGTTAGACAACATCGTGTCGCGCAATACGCCGCATTTTTATGACTTTCTGAACGACGAATTTCTTGCGTTAGGCAACTCTTTGGTCTCCGCCGGAGTGTTCACGCCCGCGACCAACCCGTTTACCAAGAGCTATTGGAATCCGCCCGGCATTGGCCTCCTATCGCAGACGAATCCGGCTGCGTTTCCCACCGGTCTCGACGCCAACCAGAATTACACCCAAGAGCGTAGGTCGTCGGCGTTTTATACCGAAGGCAGCCAGGAGTTGACGAGTACGGTCAAGCTGACTCTGGGCGCGCGCTTTACGCATGACACTTTTGCGTACAAGGACGCATTGACGACATTCTACGATCTCACGGGCGCAGCCCGGGCGTACACGGTGTCCGATTATCGCGATCCTGCCACCGGTAAATTTGCGTTCTATTACCCTGGAGTTACCTCGGGCCCGGTACATCCCTTAAATAGGAGCGACAGCTCGAACGCCACCACCGGGCGGGCGATCATCGACTGGAAGCCGCTGGACGGCATCTTGTTGTATGGAAGCTATAGCCGCGGTTATCGCGGCGGTACCTATAACGGACTGGCGTTTCAAGGAGCGCAGCAAGTCTATTTCGTCAAACCTGAGACCGTCGATGCGCTCGAGGCGGGGCTCAAGAGCCGGTTCCTCGACAATCGCGTCCAAGTTAACCTCTCGGTGTTTCACTACAACTATCATAATCAGCAACAGCAACTCCTCGACCCGAGTTCGACCACCTATCTGGTGAATCTCAGCGGCAAAGAGACCGGGCTCGATGCGGATGTTCAGTTCAAGGTGAACGATGTGCTGCGCTTGGATTTCGGTCTCGGCATCATCCACAGCGCGTTCAACCACTCGCCCTGTCCGGCTGTGGGGATTCTGGCCACGAACCCGCCGCCGCAGGTGGGTAATTGCCTTTCGACCGGAGCGGGTAACGTCGATGTCGGCGGCAATCCCTTCCCGTATGCCGCCAAACAGTCGGGGAACTTCGGCATCAATTGGAAGGCGCTGCAATGGGATTCAGGTGCGATCAATGTAAGCATCAACACCAGCTACACGGGCCGATACTACTTCGACACCTTTGGCGACTATAGCTACACGTCTCCTATCGGCAAGGGACCCGCAGGCGGCCCGGTCGATGCACGAACCATTGCCAAAGGCCCCATCCATGTGGGCGGTGGCGACTACTGGCTGCTGAACAGCCGAGTGTCCTACGTGACAGGTAATTGGACCGTGGCGGCATGGGGTAAAAACCTTACGGATAAGCTGTACTACGGGAACTACATCAACGTGGAGGGCAGCTACGGTAGCGACTACCGGATCCGCACGGCTCCCCGGACCTTCGGCCTAGAAGTGTCCATGAAGTTCGGAGCCGCGACGCACGACAACGTGCACATGTAATCAGCCGACGTTGAGCGGCGGATCGGTTCCGCCGCTCAATTGTCGTCGGGCTTGAGCGACCGGCGCGTGAGCCACCATGAATAGAAATGCAATAGACCGGCAGCCGTTGCAATAGCCACGGCGACACCGGCCGCGACCGGCGCAATTTTCAGCAACAGCGGCTTTTTGCTCAGGTGCAATATCATCGTAAGCTTGTGAAGACCTCTGGGCGCAGCATGTGCTGCCAAATATCCGACAAAGACCGATAATGCTCCCGCCAAGCCGGCGATTGCGCTTGTCGACTCACTAAGCTGTTTGTGCTGAAGCTCATTCGCCCAGCTTTTTTTGAGCTTATCCAGGCTCATGTCGACGCAAAGCCGTGTAAGCCAAATAGGACGCCGCAATCCCGGACAGCCACGCGCCCGCGCCGATCGAAATGTACCGTGCCATGATCTGTGACGATTTCCGCACCGTCAGGTTGGCAATATTTATCAGTGTATGAGTAAATTCGCTGGCATTTTGCACCGCGACCGAGTTTTCATTCGTCTTATGGTTCAGAATTGTGGCACAGACCAGCATTAGCACGAGCGGTGCGCAGGGACCATACCGAAATATTCTGCCGCCCCTAAAGTTCGGGGCGGCAACAGCCAAGGTGAGTAAGCACACCAAACTAAATGCCACCGTCAGTAAAGTACTTTCAGTGTTAAGACCGGTTAGCAGTCGAGTGGGGTCCTGCACCAGTGCAGCCACCTCGTAGAAATGAAATCCCATCTTCATCGCGCCTATCCGTGTCGTCAACGTGTTGAGGGCAAACCAGCCAACTAGAATGCCGGCCCAGGCCGCCACGAACATCCCGTTGAATGAACGGCGCGAATGAACTGCGGTACGATTTTGTCCGAACGGTGACGGCGCGGAATGTTCCATGGTAGTTTGCTCGCACTATAAGTTCTAGCCGGATTGTAGCCTAAGGGAGCGATGAACGATGTGGACAAAACGGAGCGTACTGGCGGCGATAGTATCCGCCACTCTCGGTGGATGTGCCTCGCTCGAACAGCAGGATTGGTATAATAAAGCCCACGATTCCTCACTCAAAGCTGCGAATGTGGCTGCCGTTCAAACAACCAAGGCCATCAGTATCGCTACCGACCGCGGCGGCAAAGCGCTAGTTCGCATGCAGCATTATCTCGCCAAACAGGATTTGCTTAAGACTTTTTATGATGCCGGCGAGCATAGCGAGGCAGCCGTCCTGACTGTGCTGCATCAGGCTGGAATACGATCTTCAAAAAAAAGCGCCGCGTCAGGCTCCACCGCCGCTGGGTCATCTACACGCAGCAACGGCACGCAGTCCGGCAAGTCCGTCCCGCTGGCTTCGCCCGCACTTCCTGGGGCGATGCCCGAACATTTCGACGGAGTTATGAAGTGGCCGCTGGAGGCTGGAATCGTGAGCTCAGAGTTTGGGGCGCGCTGGGGCAAGATGCATAAAGGCTTGGATATCGCCGCTGACGTTGGTGAGCCGGTCTACGCCGCTGCGCCTGGTGAAGTCATATATGCGAGTGACGGAATGCGTGGCTACGGCAACGTCGTGATCCTACGCCATGACCGACAAAGAACCACGCTGTACGCTCATAATAGCGCTTTAAAAGTGAAACTAGGTGACCGAGTCGCCCAGGGAGATTTGGTGGCATTACTCGGGAGTACAGGGCATTCGACCGGTCCACATGTGCACTTTGAAGTACGCGATGGCGACAAACCGATTAATCCACGTACCTTGCTCGCAACGAAAATGATGAGCTTCGATGAGCATGGCCCCGCCGCCATCCGCAGCTCTCAGGTCGCAGTCTTGAATAGGTTTCCGTTGGGGTTCATGGCGACACCATCAAGCGGACCGTGACTACCTATTGAACTTACTGTATTGCGATCGGCCAACGGCACCGAGGCTGTCAGTGCGCAACTCCGCCCCACTTACCCGATCATTATCCAGAAATCGATATGCTGCCTTTGAATTTGCTGGCGGAAAAATACACAGCCCACATCGATCTAAAATTCTCCCCACAAGCAAAGCCTCCTTCCTGCTTGATGTGTCCAAAAAATTGGGAGCGCCCGCAAGATCTCATCTTGCCAACACGCAATACTCTTCAGACAGGTACGGGCGCAACCTCTCGGCCGCCACCCGCGCGTTCGCCATACTCAAAATGCTGAGATGGCTACCGGGAAGATCGACGATGCGGAGCCGACCGTCCGTCAGCGCGCCCCAACCGTTGGAAAAGTGATCGATCTTGTAGAATATTGCTTCCATCTTGCGCTCGGTCGCCCGAAAGAGCACGACCGGATCAGCGTAGCGTTGTGGCCGGTAGCGCGCGATGGCCCGATTGTTGGTCTGCTCGACTTCCTTTGCTAAATTCTCGCGTCCGTGAACCATCGTAATCGCGCTACTCATATCGTCGGCGCTCTTTGCCTCGCGCGCGATCCGCCGCCTCTCGAGCTGCTTGCGAAGATATTCGCGTCGACCGGGCCGCGTCGCCATGACGTGCGCATGAAGAAACAACCTGTGCCAACGCGGTCGTAATACGAGGCCATCTGGGGTAAAGGTGTCATAAATTGCTAGCAGCGAAACGCTCTCGCCGGCCGCCTGCAACTGCTGGGCTGCCTCGTAGGCCAGTAGGCCACCGAAAGAGTATCCAGCCAGCTGGTACGGCCCTTTGGGCTGCACTAGGCGAATGCTGTTGAGCATCGCAGCCGCAATCTCTTCCACCTGCTCAAAGGGTTTCTGTTCCCGATTGAGGCCCGGCACGGTTAGCCCAAAGCATGGATGATTGGAACCAAGGTGTGCCGTTAGTGGTGCGAATGTGGTCGAATGTCCTCCTGCCCCCGGGAAGCAGAAGAGCGGACAGCGATTGCCATGGGGTTGGAGGGTGATCATGCCCGGACGATCGACCGCGACGGCGGGCACATCCGAATCGGTCAAGGCCTCGGCGATGGCGTCGATCGAGGGGTGGTCCCACATCAGGGTCGCGGGCAAATCTCGATTTAGCCAACCTGCCAGCGCGCCTGTGATTCCAATTGCGGTGACCGAATCGGCACCGAGGGAGTAGAGCGCCCCGGCGGTGTCGATCGATAGAGGGTCGACCTTCAGCGCGAGTGATAACTCCGTGACGATCCAAACACGAATGTCGGCGACCGACCGTGAATTTTTTGTTGTTGAATCAGGTAGCGGTTCGAGCATCGATCGGACCTTCCAATCGTCCTAGTGTCTGATTCAGATACGCAGATCGGGCTGCCGAGCGGCTAACTTTCCCGCTCGAGGTTCTCGGCACTGCGCCGGGGCGCAGCAATACCACTTCGTATGGGGCCACCTCGTTGTCGGCGACTACCGCGGCGCGTATCCGCTGGCGGACTGCGTCGGGATCGAGGTCTAGAGGAGTCTTCACGAGAGCCGACCGGCCATACTCCCGCCGCACCTCCGCTGCGATGACCAATCGCTCGGCGCCGTCCACATCCACCGAAAATGCGACCGCACCCGATGCTCCGATAACCGGGTCTGCCGACTCGACCGTGCGCTCGATATCGATCGGAAAGTGATTCCGGCCGGCAACGATGATTAGGTCGCGCAGCCGGCCGGTGATGAATAATTCACCATCGGCGAGGAACCCCAAATCTCCAGTGCGGAGCCACGCGGAGTCGTCACTCTCAATGCCTCCCGTCACGTCCAGGCGACCGTTGAACGTCGCTGCCGTGGCCTCCGAATTCTGCCAATAGCCATCGCAGATACTTTGTCCCCGCAGCCAGATCTCACCGATCCCACCAGTTATCACTCTGATTGAGGTTTGCGGGTCGACGATCGCGATTTGCGTATCTTTGAATACTCGGCCACAACCCACATGCCCGCCTGCGTCGGTGCCGGTAAGCAACGTTCCATCCGCGTGCCGTCGCGGGAATTGCCGGCCCTCACCCGGGCCGGTGACGAACAGCGTCGCTTCGGCAAGACCGTAGCACGGGAAAAACGCGGTCGATCGAAATCCGCTGGCGCGGAACGCAGCGGCAAAGCGCGCTAGCGTCGTTGGTCGTACGGGTTCCGATCCGTTCAAGGCGTTCCGCCAGCAACTCAAATCGAGGCGCGCCTTGTGCTCCGCGCCAACCTTGTCGACACACAGGTCATACGCGAAATTGGGTGCCGGGCTGGAACAGGCGCCGTAATCGGAAATCATCTGTAGCCAAAGCCAGGGCCGCATCAGAAAACGCTCCGGCGACATGAAAACGCATCGTTGGCCGGAAAAGGCGGCCTGCAAAACGAGCCCGATGAGGCCCATGTCGTGGAACAAAGGGAGCCAGCCGGCAATGGTCTGTCCCGAATGGTGTCCGCACGCTTCGGCGATCAAGGCGCTGTTGTGCACCAGATTTGCATGAGTGACGACGACTCCACGCGGTGCGCCCGTCGAGCCCGACGTATATTGCAGCAACGCGATGCGTTGACTTTGAGCGGCGGTCTCCTCGTCGCTGGTATGAGAGTCGTCCACCGTATCAGGATCAATCCAGTGCAGCGGCGCCGCGCCGCCCCCCTCCGGCCTATCGACGCTCAGCCGCTCACGCGTCCTGATACTCCCAATCGCAAACCGGGCGCGGGCGTCTGAGATGATCGAATCCAGTCGATGCTTCGAACGATGATGAAGTGGCAGGCTGATAGGTACTGCGATTGCCCCAGCGTACCAGCAAGCGAACAACGACTCCACGAACCCCAGCCCAGACGGTAACGCGAGCAGCACGGGTTCGTCCGCGGCGCCTTGCCTGCGCAGCAACGCGCTCAGCTGGCTCGCGCGCCGGTCGAGTTGCGACCAAGTGAGCGATCGGGCGTCGGCGGCTCCATCTGCCAGAAACGTGTACGCAATGTCGTCCGCACCACTGGCGGCGCGCCGGCGCACTATGTCTGCCAGGGTATCCGAGTTAACGCGGTTCAAGCTGGGCGCACATCCCTGGCGACTGGCGCAGCGTGATCCCCGGATGGGGCCGGATCCCGAGGCCATCGATGGGACGAACGCGGAATTCCTGTGCGAGCTGCGCCAAAATCACCACTCCTTCCAAAAGGGCGAAATGTGCGCCAAGACACCGGTGACGCCCGCCGCCGAACGGAAAATAGGCGTACTGGTGCGCCGGCTGAGCCGGGTCCATGAATCTTGCCGGGTCAAAGCGCTCGGCATCGCGCCAGAACTCCCTGTGCCTGTGCGTGAACCACGCTGAAACGAGCACCGAGGCACCGCGCGGGACCGTGTGACCATCAATCACATCCTCCTCCGTGGCGACGCGCGCCATATACCACACGGGAGGATATAGCCGACTGGCCTCCTGGAAGATGGCCTGAGTCCATCGAAGATTCGGCAGGTCTGCAAGGGTGGGGGGCTGGCCAGCCAGCACACCGTGTAATTCTTCGTGCAGCCTTGCCTCGACTTCCGGGTTCTCTGCGATAGCCTTCCATGCCCATGCCAGGGCGAGCGCCGTTGTTTCGTGGCCACCCACGAGCATGGTCACGATCTCGTCGCGCAGTTGCTGATCGTTCATCGGACCGCCGTCGCTATCGGCCTCGACTAGCATCGTAAGAAGATCGCGCGGCCGGTCCTTTGGCGCTAGCGAGCGTCGACGTGTGATCATGTCGTAGCAGACTGCATCAATCACATTCTTGGCGGCCAAAAAGCGCGTATTGCTCGCTGGGGTAATAGTCACTGGCACACCGAAGATCGTCCAGGAAATCATTCCCAAATCGTTGATGGTCTGTGTGACGGCTGCACATAGTGTCATCGATTGATCATGGGAAAAATCATCGCTGAACAAAGCCTTGACGACGATCTGCAACGTCAGGCGGGTCATATCCGTCGCGATATCGGCGGCGGTGCCCGCCGCGGCAGCTGCCTGCCACGCGTGCGCGTTGACTGCGGTTTCGCGCACCATAATGGAAACGAAAGGCGCAATGTTTCGCGGCAGAAAATCCCGCTGCATCAGACGGCGTTGCGATCTCCAGCGTGGCCCGTCGCTCGCGAGTAGTCCATCACCCAGCACCATTTTCACGAGCGAAGCTCGGCGGTAATTCTCACGCTGCAAGATTGTCTGGACGTGTTTAGGGTGTACGAAAAGCAAGCACGGCCCGAAGCGCGTCTGGTAGCGCACGACGTCCCCGTAATTATCGACCAACTGACCGAGAAATAAGAGCGGGTCTAGGGGGGTATCAAGCAAGATCAAGTCTGCGGGGCCGGGTGTGACGTCGTTAACGCGCTCGCCTGGAGCACGCTCTTGCGCGCCGACATCCGAATGATTGCGTGTGCTCATCTGCCGAGGGAGCAGTTGCAGATCTGCGCTACCGTGTCCGTTGCTTTGCTTGGGGATAACGGTTCAATTACTTGCATATCAGGACCCGACATCCCTCATTATCATTCTAGTTTACACACATCCGGGCCGCAATCGGAATTGCCGTCGGTTTGGGCGAGGCGGCTCAACATATTACGGCGATCCGTGATCCGTGACGTACACCTCGACGCCTTATAGCTAGACGCTGAGCCCGTGGTTGATTTCTTCACTTTCATACAGTGGGTCACTACGGGCGAGCACATGGGAATATATACCGACGGACGATGTTTGCCGGCGCGGATCAAGTCGCACTCGCGTCCTCAGCTGAAGCAAAGGCACTCTCATTGGGGGTCTTGTCGATGCACGATTGACGGAATTCGCGAGGCCTTTGGATTCTTTAAATTCATAGGGTTCAAAAATATCAGGAGTGAACGATTCTTCTAAAATCCAACGGCGTCTTTTCCCTTGGTGGCCATCATCTTGCGCGCCTCGGCGGGTGTTGCAATCTCAATCGACAACTCCTCGAGAATCCGGCGGATTTTGGCAACTTGTTCAGCATTCGAGTGCGCGAGCTTGCCTCGCCCGGCGTACAGACTATCTTCGAGACCCACACGCACTGATCCACCGAGCAGCGCGCATAAAGTGATCATCGGCATTTGATGCCTGCCAGCAGCCAGAGCGGAAAACAGATAATCCTCACCGAACAGTCGGTCCGCAGCGGCTTTCATTGCCATCAGACTCTCAGGTTCGGCGCCGATACCACCCAGAATTCCGAACACACCTTGAATGAAAAATGGCGGCTCTACGATCTTTCTGTCAGCAAAGTGCGCGAGATTGTAGACATGCGACATGTCGTAACATTCGAATTCAAATCTCGTACCCTGCGAACCCAGTTCGCGCATGCCCCTCTCCATTTGCGCAAAAGTATTTGAGAGGATGAAATCCTTGGTGCTTTCCAGATAAGGACGCTCCCAATCGAATTTCCAATCCGAAATCTTCGAGGCCGCGCCCGAAATGTTGAAATTGAACGAGCCCATATTCATTGAGGCGATCTCGGGTTTCGCCCATTTGGCCGGTGCCAGGCGCTGATCCAAGGTCATGCCCAATCCACCGCCGGTGGTGATATTAATGATGGCATCAGTGGCCGACTTGATAGTCGGCAAGAATTGCTTGAAGAGTTCCGGCGATTGATCCGGGCGGCCCGTCGCGGGGTCGCGTGCGTGCAGGTGGATCATGGCGGCTCCCGCTTGGGCCGCCGCAATCGCTTCTTGCGCGATCTGTTCAGGAGTAATCGGAAGGTAAGGTGACATGCTTGGGGTATGGACTGAGCCGGTAATGGCGCATGTAATGATCGCCTTGGTGGATCGCATCATGATCGAATCTCCTTTTAGATGCCTATAGTCTGGCCGCAAGCTCGCCCCAGCGGGTGCGCAAGTCGCTGCGAAATTCGGGTGCCGCCACTTCAATCAGGTTCTGTGCACGTTCGTGGACGCTCGCGGCGTCAAGCCGTGCAATACCGAATTCGGTGACCACATAATCGACGTCGACGCGCGACAGTGATGTAACGCAGGGGCTTCCCAAGGTCGGCACGATACGCGATCCGTTCCGATGTCGAGCATTGAGTGCGATGATGCTGCGCCCACCAGAACTGAATCGGGCCGCACGAGCGAAATCCGCAGCACCGCCGAGGCCGCTGATGGCGGAGCCATTGGCATGTTCGAGATTGCATTGTCCGAACAGATCAACTTCCAGGGCGGAGTTCACGGCCACTAAGCGGTCTCTGCGGACGAGAGTGGCGACGTCATGTGTGATTTCGCAGCTCTGGATGCGCAGTGGAATGATTTCGGCGGCCCGCACGTAGAAGTGGCGGCTGCCCACCAGAACGCAAGTGGTATGCAAAAAGTCCATATCGAGCGCACCACTCGCCGCCAAATCGAGAAATCCGTCGGAAAGCATGCCCGAGTGCATCCGCAGCTTGCGCCGGCTTGCAAGCGATGCGGTGAGCGCGGTGGGAACTTTGCCGAGTCCAAGCTGCAGTACGCAGCCATCTTCAATTAGCGTCGCGACGCGATTCGCCAGAAGTTCAGTATCCGGATCCACTGATGTCAAGTATTCGGGCAACGGAGTGTCCACTTCGCAAAGGTAGTCGAAGCTGTCATAGGGCACTCCCATCGACCCGGCGAGCGTGGGAGTGGCACGGTTAATAAGACCCAGTCGACGCCGGCTTTTCGAGAGAGCCATCGGCATGAATTCCACGGCCGGGCCAAGTGAACACTGGCCTTTTGCGTCAGGAGCAGCGACTTGAACCACCGCGAGATCGATTTCGACGTTCTCCCGCAAATGGCGCACGAAACCCGAGTAGGACAAGGGCAGGGTGCGAAAACGTCCTTCTCGTTGCGCCGCCGAGAAGCCTGGTTGCATAAAAAGACCGGTGACTTGCGCACTCGGGTGTAGCAGCGATAGGTCAATCGGGTTGATACCGGGGAGAAAAGTCGTCAGGATCCGGGCTCCCTGCGTGAGACTCTGATCGCGCAGCATCTCCGATAGGAATGCCGTCGGCGCGCCGCTTGAGCCCGCGAGGTAGACCGTGCCGTCGCAGTTGATGAGTCCTCCAAGTTCGCTTTGCCGAACCAGCCGACCTCGACAGCGGGTCACGGTTCCAACCGGATCAGAAGTTTGCCGGTGTTCGTGCCGCGATATAGCATGTCGATCGCGTGCGGGGCCGCTTCGATCCCGAAAAGAATATGCTCGCGATAGCGCAAGCGGCCGGCTCGTACCCAGGAAGCCAGTCGGGCTATCGCTTCTTCGTAGCGATGCTCGTAATCCCATATCAGAAAACCTTCCATCCGCGCGGACTTGTTGAGCAAATGCCTCTCGATGCGCGGTCCTTCCGGCCAGACATCCCAGTTGGGGACGGACGCCGTTCCGCAGATCACCACGCGAGCGTTCTTGTTGATACGCCGCAACACGGCATCGCTGATGGGGCCGGCGGTGTTGTCGTGGTAAATATCGACGCCAGACGGAGTCGCGTCACTCAGTGCTTTGAGGAAATCGACTGCCTTGTAGTCCACGGCGGCGTCGAATGCGAATTCATTTAGACACTCGTTCACCTTCACTGGGCCGCCGGCAATGCCGACCGTGCGACAGCCTGCAAGCCGTGCCAGTTGACCCACGGCGGAGCCGACCGCGCCCGCAGCAGTCGAGACCACGAACGTGTCTCCGGGGCGCGGCCGGGCGAGCTCGTTAAGCGAAAAATAGGCGGTCACACCGTTGATGCCGAGAACGCCCAGCGAGAGTGAGAGCGGTAGATCTGTTTCGATCACCTTGCGCCGAATATTGCGGCCGTCGCTGACCGAATATTCTTGCCATCCCAACATACCCATGACGCGCTCACCTTCAGCGTATCCTGCGTGCAGCGATGCGACGACGGTGCCCGCCGCAAATGAGCGCATGACGCCGCCCACCGGTACGGGGTCGGAATAGTTCGCCGCCGCGTTGACCCAGCCACGCATTGCCGGTTCCACCGAGAGGAATTCATTGCGCACCAGAAATTCGCCCGCGCGCGGTACGGGCAGCGGTGTCTCGACGATCTTGAACTGCTCTGCACACGGTATCCCGCTCGGGCGAACCGCGAGGAGTACTTGCCGGTGATGCGTGGGCAACATGCGGTCGCAATCCTTGTTTTGAAAAGTCGTATACTATAATATCAGTTTGCCGGTAAGTTCGTTGATTGATCAGTCGCCACCACGAGTGCGAGCATTGCAGGGGAGAGCTGATGGCGGGTCTTTATTTCGAACAGTCTGAGTTGGGACAATCCTTCAGCAAGGTGCGAATCCCGTTCCGATCCTTGCTTTTTGTGCCCGGCGATAGCGAGCGAAAACTGGCAAAGGCAGAGGATTGCCCTGCCGATGCTCTGATTCTGGATCTAGAGGATTCGGTGGCGCCGAATCGGACCTCCATTGCACGCGGTTTGGTATTGGATTATTTGAAGGCTCATGTTGATCGAAGCCGACGGCAACTGTGGGTTCGCATTAATCCTTTGTCCACTGCAGCGGCACTCCTCGATTTAAGCGTGCTCGCCGGCGGGCCGGACGGTCTTATCCTGCCGAAGGTCAATTCTGCCCACGACGTGATCCGATTGTCCCACATGCTCGATGCGCTTGAAGCAAGGGAGGGGCTGTCGGCGGGGCGCATCGACATCATTCCTGTGGCCACCGAGACACCGGCCGCCTTGTTTACGCTGGGTTCCTACGCCGGATGTACCGGTCGTCTGGCCGGACTCACCTGGGGAGCCGAAGATATCGCGGCCGAATTGGGTGCCAGTACGAATCGTGGGCCTGACGGCGAATACGACGTCGTGTATCAGTTGGCGCGCGCGCTGTGTCTGACCGGGGCCGTGTCGGCGGGCGTCCAACCGATCGACACGATCTGGTCCAATTTTACAGACACGGCGGGGCTCGAGCGGGACGCAAGGCTCGGTCGCCAACGCGGTTTCACGGGCAAGATGGCGATCCATCCGACGCAGGTGGCCATTATCAACGCCGCTTTCACTCCAAGCGACGACGAATTGGCGTGGTCGCGTCGGGTGGTCGAGACATTCGAGTGCAATCCGGGACTTGGGACCGTGGGTCTGGACGGCAAGATGCTCGACAGGCCGCATTTTAAGCAGGCCCAACGCATCATTGCGCTGGCACGCCGCGCTGCACCGGGTTGATCGGACCAGCATGAATTTTGAACTGACCGATGACCAGATCTCGATTCGTTCCGCAGTCGAAGAAATATGTGTCGACTTCGACGATGAGTATTGGTTGAAGAAAGATCGGGAGGGCGGTTTCCCGGAGGACTTTTATCGGGCGATGGCGACGGCCGGTTGGCTGGGTGTTGCAATGCCCCAAGAGTATGGCGGTGCGGGTCTTGGGATCAGTGAGGCCTGCGTGATGTTGGAGACAGTGGCCGCCTCCGGCGCTTGCCTGGCGGGCGCGTCCGCGATTCATATGAATGTCTTCGGTCTGCATCCTGTCGTAGTGCATGGAACGGCGGAACAGAAGCAGCGTTGGTTGCCAGCGATCATCCAGGGCCGCAACAAAGCATGTTTCGGCGTCACCGAGCCGAACACCGGCCTGAATACGCTAAAGCTCAAGACCATGGCCGTTCGCAAGGGCGACCGCTACGTTGTCAACGGCCAGAAGGTATGGATTTCCACCGCTCAAGTGGCGCACAAGCTCTTGCTCTTGGCGCGCACCACGCCGATTGAGGCAGTGACCTCGCCGACGCAGGGCTTGAGTCTCTTTTATACCGATCTCGATCGCACCAAGATTGAGGTGCGGGAAATTGAGAAATTGGGGCGCAAGGCGGTGGACTCGAACCAGTTGTTCATCGATGGGCTTGAGATTCCCATCGAGGACCGGATTGGGGAGGAAGGCCGGGGATTCGAATATATCCTTCATGGTCTCAATCCGGAGAGGGTACTGTTGGCGGCTGAGGCTACCGGTATCGGGCGGGTCGCGCTGCGTCGCGCGGCGAAATACGCGGGTGAACGCATTGTATTCGATCGCCCCATTGGCAAGAATCAAGGTATCCAACATCCGTTGGCCGAGCGTTGGATCGATTTGGAGGCGGGTACGCTTTTATATCAGCGTGCCGCCTGGCTATATGACCAGAATAAATCCTGCGGCGCGGAAGCGAATGCGGCGAAATACTTTTGCGCCGAAGCTGGCTATCGCGCCGCAGAAACCGCCGTGCTTACTCATGGTGGGTACGGCTACGCGAAGGAGTATCACGTCGAGCGCTATTTGCGCGAGGCGATGTTACCGAGAATAGCTCCGGTGTCGCCACAGTTGATCCTGTGTTTCATTGCCGAAAAGGTTCTCGGGCTGCCTAAGTCGTATTGACTGCTTATTCGCCACGCAGTACGGCCGTTAGGCTTTACCGCGGGAAATTTCCAGCAGATTTCGCTTCACTCGACCCAGCAGACTAGCCAGCAGATGTCTGTCCTTGAGATTAAGTCCTTCCAGGATTCGCTCACTCATGTCATGGCTGCGCCGGTGCATTTTCAAAATGAGTCGGGTGCCAGCCGGGGTAAGAAATACGCGCTTGACACGCCCGTCGCTCGCGTCAGTGCTGCGTCGGATCAACCCATGGGCCTCGAGATGCCCCAGCAAGTTTCCGAGCGGAGCCTTTCCCAGTTCAAGCAACGCGGCAAGGTCACTTTGAATCATGCCGTCCTGGCGCGAAAGATAGGCCAAGACCCACCACCGCGAGCGAGTGACCTTGAGCGGCCGCATGAATTCGTCGAAAACGTTGCGTCGCAATCGCGACACGTCGTGCATCAGAAAGCCCAGGCGTTGATCCCAGTTTTCATCGCCGGCCCCGTTAACGACTTTTGCGGCGGCCGATGATTGCTTCATGGTTTTCTTTGATTTCATTGTTTCGCGCAGAATCTAAGTGCAGTTCGCAGAGCTAGGCGCTGCCCGCGCAACAACACTGATTGTACACAGAAACGGACCTTCGACCAGCGTCGCCCTATGTTCGGAAATCGTCAGGTGAGGTGTCCCGCTGTACCGTGGAACTGTGGAGTTCAAGCATCCGACGAAACCGACGGATGGTTGAGGGTATCGACAGGCGATAGACGGTTTTCAGCAACCATGCCGGTACCCGATTGCCGTGTTTCGAGCTGTGTAGGTCTGCAAGCGGTAAGCTGCAGGCACACCCGTCAAGCCCGCGCAATACCCAATGCTTGCATTCGTGCATGGCAGCGTCAAGGGTGCGACGAATTCAGCATACGTACTACGACTACTGATGCCTGTGCGCGTCGGAATACCGGATTGATAAAGTAATCCGCTAAGACGATGGTGCGCAGAAAACGCCCAGTCACAACACCCACTTCATACAGCGGGTCACCGATGGCGCTGGTGTGACCGCTTTAGACTGATGCCAATAAGTGGGCCCACCTGTCCCAATGTAGGGACACCGATTCGAAATCTAAAGTGGCTTCGTAAATTGGCTTTAATATCTCGGGCACCATGCACCGGCGCGGCAAAAATAGATGACGATCTGTAAGAGCTTTTAGTCTCGGACACAGATCAAATCCTTCACCGTGGGAGACGGCCATCCCGGAATCCGTGAAGCCGTGCGTATCAACCGCCAGTTGAGTAATGTCGACGGCCTCTTATCTAACTAGCCCTTCAATAGCGACACCGACTTGCCGCTCGTTGAGCATAAACGGTTGAGCAGTGTCGGCTTGGCGTCTCGGTCAGTTTTCTGACATGGGCGAGCAGCGGTAGCAACGACGGCCCGCGCAACAGCACGTCGTGATACTCAAGCAGAAGTCCGACGCCGTCGGTAGATCGCTTGAATACATCGCTGAGAACGGGGCGCTCCGGGAGCGACGGAAATCGACTCACGGTAAATTCTCCTGGGACAACAAGCAGCACAACATGGTCAAGATCTGGACAACGTGATCCTACACCCGTCAACCGCCACGGCCAATGTGCGTGTGGTCCCGGGTGGGCGTACCAAACTGACGCTGTCGCCTGTCGCAAGAAGCCCTTGGCGGGGGTCTGCTTCGATGACCGCTATTTTGTAATCGCAATCGCAATCGCTAACGGTAACGTGGCCGGTGGCAGGCAGATCTCCTCATCGCAAGCCTGAACCATGAGCTCGCCAACAACCGCTTTACCGCGAGCGACGGATCCTTTCGGCGCAGTGGCGCGCAGAGTGACTCGACCCTGGTAAACCTTGAGACCGTCCGGCGCGAACTTAGGCTTGATCACGGTGCCATCGGGATAGGTTACCCGGAAGTTCGTGAGCCTCGTGATCGTCAGCCGAGTGGGAATCAGGTAATTAAAACTAGCCGGGTTGGCATTGATATGGTAGCCCTTGTCCACAACGAGCGTGACCGTGATGTCATCATGATCGAT
>JAYUFR010000220.1:0-3928 GCA_043738625.1 Sterolibacteriaceae bacterium | reverse complement strand
AATCCTGAACCTCCTGCGGCAAGCTGCGCAGCATTGGCGTCTCGAAAATTCCGGGAGCGATGGTCATGCAGCGGATGCCGTAGCGCGCCAGTTCGCGCGCAATAGGCAAGGTCATGGCGACTACGCCGCCCTTTGACGCCGAATAGGCAGCCTGGCCGATCTGGCCGTCGAATGCCGCTATCGAAGCGGTGTTGATCAGCACGCCGCGTTCGCCACCGTCGTTCGGCTCGCCCTTGCTCATGGCTTCCGCCGCGAGGCGGATCATATTGAACGACCCGACCAGGTTCACCGTCACGACCTTGGCAAAGAAATCGAGGGCATGCGGCGCCGTCTTGCCCAGCACTTTTTCGGCTGGCCCGACGCCGGCACAGTTGATCAGGCCATGCAGTCCGCCAAAGGTCTTCACCGCCGCATCGACCGCAGCCTTGGCGCTGGCTTCGTCGGCGACATTGGTGTTCACGAAACGGGTGGTCGGTCCGAGCTCCTTCGCCAGGGCTTGGCCGGCCGCGTCATTCAGGTCGGCCATCACCACCTTGCCGCCGGCGGCGGCCAGCATGGTTGCGGTAGCTGCGCCCAGACCGGAAGCGCCGCCGGTGACGATGAATACGGAATCCTTGATCTGCATGGTGCGTGTCCTTATTTATGTGGAATGGATGTGATCATGATGCGAGGGGCAAAACTATAGCAGCCTTGACACATGCATCAGAAATGGGCCGTACGGAAACCCACCAAATCGCACTTCCGATGCTTCCAAACGTTCGACAACGTACAGAGGCTCGTTGCGTACCGCGTAAAATCGTTTCACTGATCCCTTGATGTTGGTCAAAGCGAGATACCACCCAACCCCAAGCTTTGGGCAATATACCTATCCGATTTTTTCCCGGATTTGGCGGCGATTCAGCCGAAACGTCAGCAATGAAAAGGTAAATTCACTTGGACATTAATTCAGTGGTCATTGATCCCGTATGTGGCATGAAAGTCCAGCCGGAAAAAGCCGCGGCGAAAACGGTATATGCAGAAAATACCTACCACTTCTGTTCCACCAAGTGTCATGCCAGGTTTGAAAGCAATCCTCTGGCCTATGTGGGTAAGGATCGCGAAGTCCATGCAGTAACGCAATCAATCACCCCCGCCAAGAGCGGGAATATGTACACCTGTCCCATGCATGCTGAAATACGCCAGACGGGTCCGGGTAGCTGCCCGAAATGCGGCATGGCGTTGGAACCCGAGATGCCGGTCGCAGCCGGAGCAGCGGAATACACCTGCCCGATGCACCCGGAAATCGTGCGCGATGCGCCGGGCGATTGCCCGATCTGCGGCATGGCGCTGGAATCGCGGATGCCCGTTGGCGGCGAGGAAAATGCCGAACTGACGGACATGACACGGCGTTTCTGGGTCAGCTCGGCGCTGGCGCTGCCGGTATTTGTGCTGGCAATGGCGGCCGAGTTTGTCCCAGCGCTGTTATTCAAGCTAGTTGATCCGACGATCATGCAGTGGGTTGAATTCGCTCTCGCTACCCCGGTCGTGTTGTGGGGCGGCTGGCCGTTCTTCGTGCGCGGCTGGCAGTCGTTGGTGAACCGCCACCTCAACATGTTTACCCTGATTGCCCTGGGTGTCGGCGTCGCCTGGATCTACAGCATGGTGGGCCTGCTCCTGCCCGATCTGTTTCCGCGCACCATACGCATGGCGGATGGCATGGTGCCGCTGTACTTCGAAGCGGCCGCGGTCATCACTGCATTGGTATTGCTCGGTCAGGTGATGGAGTTGAAGGCGCGCAGCCGCACCAGTGCGGCGATCAAGCTGTTGCTGGGTCTGGCACCGAAGACCGCGCGCATCGTGCGTGACGACGGCAACGAGGAAGACATCGCGCTGGAATTGGTGCAGCCCGGCAACATCCTGCGCGTCCGGCCCGGCGAAAAAATTCCGGTCGACGGCATCGTTTCAGACGGTGCAAGTTCCGTCGACGAATCGATGGTGACCGGGGAACCCATCCCGGTTGAGAAGCATGTCGGGGACCGGCTCATTGGCGCCACGGTCAACGCTACCGGCAGCCTGCTGATGCGTGCCGAGAAGGTCGGTGCCGATACGTTGCTGGCGCAGATCGTGCATATGGTTGCCGAAGCGCAGCGCAGCCGTGCGCCGATACAACGACTGGCGGATACGGTCGCGGGCTGGTTCGTGCCAGCAGTGGTGCTGTCGGCAGTGGTGACCTTTGTCGTCTGGCTGGTGTGGGGTCCGGAGCCACGCCTTGCCCACGCAGTGATCAACGCCGTTTCGGTGCTGATCATTGCCTGCCCCTGTGCGCTGGGGCTGGCGACGCCGATGTCCATCATGGTCGGCACCGGGCGCGGGGCGATGGCCGGCGTGCTGATCAAGAATGCCGAGGCGCTGGAGATACTGGAGAAGGTGAATACCCTGGTGACCGACAAGACCGGCACGCTCACCGTGGGCAAGCCGAAGCTGACTTCGGTTGTGGCCACTGCGGGATTTGAGCAGGATGAGATTTTGCGACTGGGCGCAAGTCTGGAGCGGGCGAGCGAACATCCCCTTGCCGCAGCCATCATCGCCGGCGCCGAAGAGAAAAAACTCGCACTGGAACAGGTCGCCGAATTCAAATCGCACACCGGCAGCGGCGTCACCGGCCTCATCAACAATCGCCGGGTGGCCATCGGAAACATCAAACTGATGCAGGCATTGAATGTCGTTGTCGGTGATCTCGGTACACAGGCCGAAACTTTGCGCGGCGAGGGTCAGACAGTCATGCTGATCGCGGTGGATGGACAAGCCGCGGGACTGATCGGTGTGGCGGACCCCATCAAGGAAACGACGGCGCAGGCCATCCGTGACCTGCATGCCGAAGGCCTGCAGGTCGTGATGCTGACCGGAGACAGCAAGGCAACGGCCGACGTCGTCGCGAAGAAGCTCGGCATTGATCAGGTGATCGCCGAGGTACTGCCGGAGCAAAAGACCGCGCTGATAAAAAAACTCCAGGCCGAAGGTCACATCGTCGCCATGGCTGGTGATGGCATCAATGACGCACCGGCGCTGGCCCAGGCGCAGGTCGGCATCGCGATGGGCACGGGAACAGACGTGGCGATGGAAAGCGCAGGTATAACGCTGATCAAGGGCGATCTGAACGGCATTGTGCGGGCGATCCGTCTCAGTCGGGCCACGCTGAGCAACATCCGCCAGAACCTGTTCTTCGCCTTCATCTACAACGTGCTGGGCGTGCCGATCGCCGCAGGCGTGCTGTATCCCTTCTTCGGCCTGCTGCTGTCGCCGATGATCGCTGCGGCGGCCATGAGCTTCAGTTCAGTATCGGTGATCAGCAATGCCATGCGTCTCAATCGCATGGACTTGTAGCAAAGGCGGCCTGTGTCAAACGAATGCGTATCCCGGTAATGTAGAATGCCCGCATGAAGCTTGTTCGCCTGATATTGATAGCGTTGTTGTCGCTCGCTCTGCCCACCCTCGGGTTGGCGAGTGTCGTCGCGGCCACGCCCTGCTGCGCCATGCAGTCCGGCCAGCAACACATGACCGCGATGGATGGGCAAGACCATTGCGCGGGAATGAGCAGCGCCCACGCATCCGGCGGCTGCGACAACCCATCCGATCACCCCTGCAAGGCCGACGGCAAGTGTGGGGGTTGTGGTCACATCCCCTCTGCCGCATCACAAGCTTCGCTTTCATTGCCAGCGGCGGCAGTTGTCGCCACCGTCTCCGCTGCGGACACCCTGTTGTCATCCCGCAGCCCCGACGGGCTGTGGCACCCTCCCCGCAACATCTGATCTCCCCTGAAGTTCGACCTGTCGGGCATCCGCCCGCGGTCGTTTGCGTGTGCATCGCTTTTGCAAACCCGGCACGCGCGCAACTCATGGAGTCGGAACATGCGAAACCCTTCACTGCTGCTTTTTTTCATCGCGTCGCT
>JAYUFR010000219.1:0-11746 GCA_043738625.1 Sterolibacteriaceae bacterium | reverse complement strand
GATATCGAGACCGGCTTGCCGCGCTGGTCGTTTCAGACAGCACATCATGATCTTTGGGACTATGACGTGCCGGCGCAACCCACGCTCGTCGACATTCCCCATGGTGGCAAGCTGGTGCCCGCACTGGTCCAGGCGACAAAACGCGGCGAGCTCTTTGTTCTCGACCGCCGCACAGGTGCTCCGATCGCTGCGGTCGAAGAGAAGCCCGTGCCGCAAAGTGGAGGGGTGCCTGAAGGGACCCTTTCGCCTGCGCAGCCCTTCTCGGTCGGCATGCCATCCTTCAATGGCGGCGTGCTGAAAGAAAGCGATATGTGGGGTCTCACACCGCTCGATCAACTCTGGTGCCGCATCGACTTCAGGCGCCTGCGCTATGACGGCCCGCTCACGCCACCTGGACTAACCCGGTCGCTGATCTATCCCAGCATCGGTGGGGGCATGAATTGGGGCGGCATTTCCGTCGATCCGGAACACGCTGTAGCGATCGTCAACAGCCTGAATATCGGAACTACGGTTCAGCTCGTTCCCCGTACAGAGACAGATCGAATACTGGCTTTGGTGAAAGCAAAAGGCGAGGGGCATGGCGATACGACGCATGCGTCGTCGGACACGTTTGTCGATGCTCCCTTGCCTCAGTTAGGTTCACCCTATGGCGCGATCGTCCATGGCTTGTTCTCGCCACTTGAAATTCCCTGCAACAAGCCACCCCACGGGACCTTGAGCGCGGTGGATCTGCGGACTGGTACATTGCTCTGGCAGCATCCGGTCGGCACGGCGCGTGACAGCGGCCCCTTTGGGATCGCAACCGGGCTTCCGTTGCCGATCGGTATGGCTGGGTTCGGCGGGACATTGACGACCAAAGGCGGACTCGTCTTCATGGGGGCGGTTCGGGAAAAGACCTTTCGCGCTTTTGATATTCGAACCGGGCGTGAATTGTGGAGCGCGCGTCTGCCGACTGGAGGGCAGTCAACGCCCATGACCTACATTTCGCCCAAAAGCGGGCGCCAGTTTGTCGTGATCATGGCCGGCGGAAGTACATTCCTGAAGATGCCGCTCGGCGATGCGCTGGTCGCCTTTGCGTTGCCGAACAAGCCGGATGCGGCCCAAGGTCAATGAGCCGAACAAGGATGTTCGATGACAACAACGATTTGATCGTTGAGCGCAGCAACGGCGGTCGCGCGCGGAGTGATGGCCGATGGCCACCATGAAACGGCTGAGGCAATCACAGGAGAGCGATGCAATGTCGACAATAGCGACCCAGGCCGTCCATCACTTCGACGACAGCAACATCGAATGGCGAAAACTGGGCGATTTCACAGGGTTCGTTGCGTCGATACTGTTTGTGGACGAAGCCACCAATGCGGTCGAGTTCATTGTGAAGTTTGATCCGAACACCAATAGCTTGGTCCATCGACACTTGGCGGCCACCTACACCTTCGTCATTGAGGGTGCTCACGTCATCTATGAAATAGACGGACGACTACGAGACTGCCGCCCGGCCGGACGCTTTACGGTCACTCAGCCGGATGGCGATTCTCACACGGAGGGCGGCGGAGCTGACGGATGCGTTTTGCTCTACAGCATACGTGGCCACACCGATGCGCTCTTTGATCTGCTCGACGCGGCAGGGAAGACCATCGCGACGCTGCGCACGAGCGACTTCAGAGCTGCCTTGGTGGCGCAGAGGCAGAATTGTTGATCGCTTGTCGGCCCCAAACTTAAGCTTTCTTCAACCCCCGCTGTCGTCTCGCCTCGAACAAACATATCCCGCTCGCCACTGAAACATTGAGGCTCTCCACCGTCCCCAGCATGGGGATGCGCGCCAGTTCATCGCAGGTCTCGCCGGTTAAACGACGCAGGCCTGTCCCTTCTGCACCCAGCACCCAGGCGATCGCGCCGGACTGGTCAACCTCGTAAAGATCGCGCTTCGCCTCACCATC
Source organism: Sterolibacteriaceae bacterium (assembly GCA_043738625.1). Lineage (GTDB taxonomy): Bacteria > Pseudomonadota > Gammaproteobacteria > Burkholderiales > Rhodocyclaceae > JANYCD01. The sequence continues at coordinate 9,809 of JAYUFR010000219.1, read as the reverse complement.
CGCACCGACGACCCAGACATTGCGTTCCTGTATCTCGCGCAGTGCGCGGGCGAGGTTGGTGACGGTGATGTAGGGCACGGTGTCGGCCGCGCCGCTGGCGACCTTGATGGCGGTGGCGTTGAGGCCCACGGCCCGGTCCTTGGGTGCGATCACGGCGTGGGCGCCGACGGCATCGGCAACGCGCAGGCAGGCGCCGAGGTTGTGCGGGTCCTGCACGCCGTCCAGCACCAGCAGCAGCGCCGGTTCGGCCAGTGTTTCCAGAATGTCGTCCACCGTCAGGTGACGCTGCCGCGCATCGATGCGCGCCACCGCGCCTTGATGGTTGCCGCCGCCGGCCATGCCGTCGAGTCGTGCCATGTCCACCGGCAGTACCCGCACGTTGCAGCCTGCCGCCAGCTTCAGCAGGTCGCGCGCGCGCTGGTCGTGACGGCCTTCGGCCAGATAGATTTCCTTGACGTCGTCCGGCGCCTGGCGCAGCTTGGCGGTGATGGCATGGAAGCCGTGAATCAGTTTCGTTTCAGCCACGGCGCGCCTTGCCGCTGGACTTTGGTTCATCGAATTTTTCGCCGGCGAGGCGGAAGTCGATCTTGTTCTGTTCCATGTCGACGCGCACCAGTTGCACCTTGACCCGTCCTGCCAGGCGGTAACGCACGCCGCTGCGCTCGCCCACCATCTGGTGATTGGTTTCATCGAAATGGAAGTAGTCGCGGCCAAGATCGGAGACGTGCACCAGGCCTTCGATGAACACGTCGTCGAGCGCGACGAAGATGCCGAACGGCACCACCGCCGAGATGCTGCCCTCGAATTCCTCGCCAACTTTATCCTGCATGTAATAGCACTTGAGCCAGGCCTCGACGTCACGCGTCGCTTCATCGGCGCGACGCTCGGTGGCGGAGCAGTGCAGGCCGATCTCTTCCCAGTTGCCGGGCTGGTATTTTTCCTTCTTCAGCACCGCCTTGATGGCACGATGCACCAGCAGGTCGGGATAGCGGCGGATCGGCGAAGTGAAGTGGGTGTAGCTCTCGTAGGCGAGGCCGAAGTGACCGACGTTGTCGGGGCTGTAGATCGCCTGTTGCAACGAGCGCAGCATCACGGTTTGCAGCAGCGCCTTGTCGGGCCGGTCCTGGACCTTGTCGAGCAGCTTGGAATAGTCCTTGGCGGTTGGGCTGTCGCCGCCACCGAGCTGCAGGCCGAAGGTGCCGAGGAAGTCGCGCAGCTTGGTGACCTTTTCCGGCTTCGGCGCAGGATGGGTGCGATACACCACCGGCTGTTCGTGTTCGCGCAAATACTCGGACGCGCAGACGTTGGCGGCCAGCATGCACTCCTCGATCAGGCGATGGGCGTCATTACGCGCGTAGGGTTCGATGCGCAGGATCTTGCCCTTGTCGTCGAACACCATGATGGTCTCGGCGGTGTCGAAGTCGATGGCGCCGCGCTTGCTGCGCGCGCCTTCGAGGATGCGGAACAAGCGGTCCAGTGTTTCCAGATGCGGCAGCAGCGGGCCGAGCTTGGTGCGCGCGGCCGGTATTTTCTCGTACAGGGCCGCCGCCACTTCGGTGTAAGTCAGGCGCGCCTTGGAGTGCATCACCGCCGGATAGAAGCGATAGTTCTTGATCACCCCGGAGGATGAAATGTCCATGTCGCACACCATGCACACGCGCTCGAGATTCGGATTGAGCGAACACAGCCCGTTGGAGATTTTTTCCGGCAGCATGGGAATCACGCGGCGCGGGAAGTACACCGAGTTGCCGCGTTCATACGCATCGCGATCCAGTGGCGAATCGACGGTCACATAGTGCGACACATCGGCAATCGCGACGATCAGGCGGAAGCCCTTGCCCTGCGCCTCGCAGTACACCGCATCGTCGAAGTCGCGCGCGGTTTCACCGTCAATGGTCACCAGCGGCAGATTGGTCAGATCCTCGCGTCCCTTCCAATCGGCCTTGGTCACCACGTCGGGCAATTTCTTCGCCTGCGCCAATGCCTCGGCGGAAAACTCGAACGGCAGGTCGTGCTTGCGCAGGGCGATTTCGATTTCCATGCCCGGGTCGGCATAGTTGCCGAGCACCTCGACCACGCGGCCGATGGGCTGCGAGGTCTTGGACGGCTGTTCGATGATGTCGACCATCACCACCTGCCCGGCCTTGAGCTTGGGCGCCTTGCTGCCCTTCTCCACCGGCGCCAGCAGGATGTCCTGGCTGATGCGGCGGTTCTCCGCCACGACGAACCACACGCCATGCTCCTCGGTCACGCGACCGACGACGCGCGTATTGGCATGCTCGGTGACCTCGACCACCTTGCCCTCGGGCCGGCCCTTGCGATCGGTGCCGATGATGCGCACGATGGCACGGTCGCCGTGCAGCATCTTTTCCATTTCCTTGGTGGAAAGAAAGATGTCGGCGCCACCGTCTTCGGGCACGAGGAAGCCGTAGCCATCGGGATGGCCCTGCACCTTGCCGCGAATCAGGTCGGCCTTGGTCGGCAGCAGCCAGTCACCACGGCGGTTCTGCATCAATTGGCCATCGCGCGCCATGGCGCCCATGCGACGCTGGAAGGTTTCGCGTTCTTCGACCGAGACATCCATCAGTTCGCAGACGCGTTCGAAGGTGACCGGCACGCCCTGCTCCGCCACCACGTCGAGCACATATTCACGGCTCGGCAATGGATGATCGTATTTCGCGCGTTCCCGCGCCAGATGTGGGTCAGCGACGCGTATCTTGGATAGTTTTTGGTTTTTCTTGTTTGACAATTTTCTGGTTTCCTTTAGAATCCGGCGCTCTTTTGCTAGCCCCAGCCCAGGTGGCGGAATTGGTAGACGCACATGGTTCAGGTCCATGCGCCGCAAGGTGTGGAGGTTCGAGTCCTCTCCTGGGCACCACGGGAACTCAGCAACGATTGATGAATGGCAAAGCCCCGCAAACCCCAGGTTTCCGGGGCTTTTTGTTGGGTCGCGTGGCAGCAGTGGGAGATTCTATCAGGGCGCAGTCTTTGTTTCGAGGCTGCCGTTGGCCTTGGGGTAGGTCACAATGCCCCATGGCCGGCTGAAGCCGGGAATCGTTTTGGTGAGCAGATAGCGGGTCGCATCGATCACTTCCACATCGTTCGATGTGCCGCAGGCCAGCAGGATGCGGCGCTCGTCCGGCGTGAAGGTGAAATGCCAGCAGCGCTTGCCGATCGCGATGTCGGCGATGATGGTGTAGGACTCCGTGTCGAAAACCTGCAAGCGGCCGCCACGCGAGGCCGCGACCACGATCCGCTTTCCCGTCTGGTCATAGGCGACGCCATAGGGCCCCGTGCCGGTCGGAATCGATTTGACGAATTGGAAGTCGGCATCGAGGATCAACAAGTTGGCGGAGTTTTCCATCGTGACCGCGTAGTGCTTTCCATCCGGCGAGCGCTTGATGCCACGCGGGCGATGTCCCCAGGCGCGAAGATCAACCTTCTTCAGCAGCGCTCCATCGGCGATGGCGTAGACCGTCAGAGTGTCATCGCCTTCATTGGAGATGACGAGCTGCTGGTTGTCGGCGCTGAATTCGATGCCTTCGGTTTCCGGCGCACCGACGAGCGATGCCACCACCGTCCACGTGTGCAGGTCGATCACCGCCACTTGCGCCGGCGTTGCGTCGTCGTCATCGTGGCCGCCACTGCCACCCTTGCCGCTCTTGTCACCCGGGGGACCGCCGGCAGAACCCGGCTCATAGGTGACGAAGGCCTTGCTGCCGTCGGGCAGGATGCGCATGAATTCGGGATTCTTGCCGATGGCGATGCGCCGCATGATTTTCAGCGACCGCGTATCGATCACCGCAACGTCGCCGCTCTTCTGGTTCGCGGTGAGCAGGAATTTTCCGTCGGGCGATACTGCGATGCCGCGCGGCGCGCTGTCACCCATATCGATGCTGTCCAGCGTCTTCAGGGTTACCGGATCGATGCGGCTGACACCGCCGGCCTGATTGCTGACGTAGGCGATGTCCCCTGCAATCGCGGTTGCCGCAAACAGCGTCAGCAGAGTGACCAGCCCGATCCGCTGCATCGACTCAGCGCGAACCGACGAACGCCGCCACGTCGGTGACGTCCTGCTCGTTCAGCACCGACGGATACAGCACCGGCATGGGTGGCTTGGGATTCTTGATCGCGCCCAGCAATTGCTCGGCGTTGAGTCGCTTGCCGATTCCCTTCAGCGGCGGACCGGATTGCCCTTCCCCGGAAGCGCCATGGCAGGCGATGCAGATGCGGTTATAGATCGCCTTGCCGTGCGCGGCATCGGCGACGAGGTGGGCCTTGGCGGTATTCGCCGTCGGCTCGTTTGGCTTGTCGCCATCCGGCGAGGGCAACGGCGCGGTGGGACCTGCCTCCGGTTGTGGCGCTTCACCCACCGTGTAGACGATGACGCTGGGGATGCCGGCATTGCCCCACGGCACGCGCGAAATGTTGCCCGAGTTCAGCGCGACATATTGCTTGCCTGTGATCGTGTAGGTGACGATGCCGCCGGCGATCGGCCCGCCGGTCTGGATGGTCTTGAGCACTTCGCCGTCGGCGCTGCGCAGGGCGTAGAGGCTGCCGTTCATGTCGCCGGCAAAGACGATGCCGCCGGCCGTCGGCGTAATGGCGGAAACCACCGGCGCAGGTACTGCAAACTTCCAGCGCAGCTTGCCGGAATCGGCGTCGAAGGCGTTGATCCAGCCTTTGCCCGGCGTCTTGTCCATCTGCCAGGTGCCGCCGTAATAGAAATCGCCGTATTTGTACTTCATCTTTTCCGATTTGAACGTGCCGCACCAGTCCACCGCGCCGACTACGATGGTCTTTTGCTGCGGATCGAATGCGGGTCCGTTCCACTGCACGCCGCCCAGGGAGCCGGGGCAAACATGCACGCCAGCGGGAGTGACTTTGGCGTCGACATTGTTGATGGTGGTCACTGCAGATTTGTAGACGAGTTTGTGGGTTTCGCGGTCCACCACGTGAAGGTAGCCGTCCTTGGAGCCAATGGCCACAGCTCTGTGGCCATTGGCCATGGAGAACAGCATTGGCGCGGCGCCAATATCCCGGTCCTTGTCGTCATTGATGGTGGCCTGGTACCACCACTTGAGTTTGCCGCTGCGCGCATCGAGCACCACCACCGAATCGGTGAACAGGTTGCTGCCGTCACCGCGCGCCGAGCGCTCGAAGTCGGCCGCCGCATTGGCTACCGGGATGAAAAGCTCGCCGGTGGCCTCATCCAGCGTGACGGTGGACCAGGTGCCGCCGCCACCCGTCTTCCACGAATCGCCCTTCCATGTGTCGACGCCGAACTCCTTGCCCTGCGGCACCAGATTGAAGGTCCACAAGCGCTTGCCGGTCTTGGCGTCGAAGGCCATGATGCGGCCCTTGATGCCCCATTCAGCGCCGGCCACGCCGAGGAACACCATGCCGTGCCAGACGAGCGGCGCGGCGGCAAACCACTCGACCTTGGGATCGCCGGCGACCACGCGCCAGAGTTCCTTGCCGGTCTTCGCATCAAGCGCCAGCACCCGGTCGTCGCCGGTGCCGCGGAACAGCCGGCCGTCGGCATAGGCAACGCCGCGGTTGTTGAACCAGTGTTCCGGCTTGTCTGGCGTGTAGATGTTTTTCCAGACCACGTCGCAGGTCACCGGGTTGATCGCCTCGGTGATCAGGTCCGTGGTCACGTACATGATGCCGTTCACGACGATGGGGCCGGAGTGGAAGGACACGCCCTTGTCCACCCGCACGCGGCAGACTTCCCGCAGCGCGCCGACATTGTCGGTATTGATCTGATCGAGCGTGGAATAGCGCTGGCCGTCGTATTCCTTGTTGTACATCGGCCATTCGGCATCGGCCGTGGCCTTTGCCGCAGCAGCGGCCGCAGCCGCATCACCGCCCGGACCGCCCAGCGCGAGCGCCGCGCCACTGCCGGCAAACAGGATGACGAACAGTGCGTTGGTCAACACGCCACGATCAATCGCCAATTTCATTGTCTTCCTCCGAGGTTTTTTTGCGATTCCGTTCTGGAATTTTTGCATGTACGAAAATAGCGGCAGAGCCTACCACACGGCCACAGCGAAAAAAAATGCCATCCCCTCGCGAGGATGGCACTGGTTCCGGGCACCGCACCGATTCGGCGCAGCGCGATCAGAGATATTTCTTGAAATCCGGCTTGCGCTTTTCGTTGAACGCGCGCACGCCTTCCTTCGACTCTTCGCTCTGGTAATAGCCTTTGACCGCGGCCACGCCCATGAAGCTGATGCCGCGGATATTTTCGCTGTCGGCATTGAAGGAGCGCTTGGCGATGGCCAGCGCGGTCGGGCTCATGGCGTTGATTTCGGCGGCCCAGGTTTCGCACTCGGCATCGAGCTGGTCATGCGGCACCACCTTGTTGACGAGGCCCCATTCGTAAGCCTGCTGCGCCGGGATGCGGCGGCACAGGAACCAGACTTCACGGGCGCGCTTTTCGCCGATGATGCGGGCGAGGTAAGCCGTGCCGAAGCCGGGGTCGACCGAGCCAACCTTGGGACCGACCTGGCCCAGCTGGGCCTTCTCGGAAGCGATGGTGAGATCGCAGATGGTGGCGAACACATTACCGCCGCCGATGGCAAAGCCCTGCACGCGGGCGATGACCACCTTGCGGCAATCGCGAATCGCGCTTTGCAGTTCTTCGATCGGCAAACCGACCATGCCGCGCGGGCCATAGAGGCCATCTTCGGACAGATGGACCTTCTGGTCGCCGCCGGTACAGAATGCCTTGTCGCCGGCGCCGGTGAAGATCACCGTATTGACCGAGCGCTCTTCGTCGGCGCGACGGAAAGCCAGGATCAGTTCTTCAACGGTCTGACTGCGGAAGGCATTGAACACTTCGGGACGATTGATGGTGATGCGAACGGCGTTCTCACCCACTTCGTAAGTAATATCTTTATAAACTTCGGACATCATTGCCTCGTTTCTATGGTGTGTCGTTAATCGAAAATTTTTAGCCGTGCATCGTCAGACCGCCGGAGACGCTGATGGTCTGGCCGGTGATGAAGGCAGCATCGTCGCTGGCGAAAAACGCCACCAGGCCCGGGTAGTCGGTCGGCTCGCCGATGCGGCCCAGCGGCATGCCGCGCACCATGGCATCGCGTACCTTCTGGCCTTTTTCGTCGGCGCCGACGAAGGCATCCATCGCCGGCGTATTGGTGGGTCCCGGGCAGATGGTGTTGCACGTCACCTGATAGCGCGCCACTTCGCGCGCCAGTGCCTTGGAAAAAGCGATGGTGGCGCCCTTGCAACCGGAATAGACGACTTCGCCGGTGGAACCGACGCGACCGGCATCGGAGCCGATAAAAATGATGCGCCCGCCGCCACGCTGGGCCATGCCGTTGGCGACGACGTGGCTCATGTTGAGCGGGCCGAAATAATTGATGTTGATGATCTTCTGCCAGAAGTCGGGCGTGGTCTTGAGGAAGGTGGTCGGCGTATCCCAGCCGGCGTTGTTGACCAGCGTCCAGGTTGGGCCGAGACGCGCCTCGATGGCGGCGACGGCGCTCTTCGCCGCTTCGGGGCTGGTGATATCGCAAGCTTCGGAATCGGCCTTGCCACCGGCCGCGCGTATTTCAGCAGCGGCCCTGGCGGCGGCTTCGGCATTGATGTCGAGCACGCCTACTGCCATGCCTTCTTCGGCCAGACGCTTGGCGATGGCCAGGCCGATGCCGCTGGCGGCGCCGGTGACGAGAGCTACTTTGTCTTTCAATCCACGCACTTTGCTTCTCCTATACAGATTTCACGAAAATTTTGTGTTCGTCGTAGAACGCCATTACACGGTGCGCTGCGCCTTGGAGGTGGCAGTAGCCGCCTTGGCGGATTCCTTGGCCTTGGCCCAGTCTTCAGCGGTCATCTTGCTCAGGCCAGCGAAAGTGGACGGCGCGGCGAGATGATGGCCGCCGTCAATCACGATGGCGTCACCGGTGATGTAGTCACAGCCGTCCGACATCAACAGCAGCACCAGATTGCCGAGCTCTTCGATCTCGCCATAGCGTCCCATCGGCACTTGATCGGCCTGGGTTGCCCCGACTGAGCTGTCACTGGTCGGGTTCAACATCTGCCAGGCATACTCGGTGGGGAAAGGCCCCGGCACCACCGCGTTGAGGCGGATGCCGTACTGGGCCCACTCCACCGCCAGCGACATGGTCATCGCATGCACTGCGGCCTTGGCCATGGCGGACGAGGTGACATAAGGCGAACCGGTGAAAATCCATGTCACCAGGGTCGACACGATCGACCCCTTGAGACCCTGATCGATCCAGCGTTTGCCGCATGCCATGGTCGTGAAAAAGGCGCCGTCCATCACGGTCGAACGAATCGCCTCATAGCCACGCGGGCTGAGATCCTTGGTCGGCGCAATGAAGTTCGCCGCTGCGTTGTTGATGAGCCCGGTCAGCGGTCCGTGCTGCGTCCAGATCACCTCGACGGCGGCATCGACGCTGTCGGACTGGCGAATGTCGACCGGCTGATAGTTGGCGCGTTGCACTCCGCAAGCCTGGTTGATCTCGTCGGCAGCCTCTTTCAGGACGGCCTCGCGGCGGCCCCACAGATGCACGTTCGCGCCATGCTGCGCCAGATGCTTGGCCATGCCCTTGCCAAGGCCGGTACCGCCTCCGGTGATCAGGATTCGCTTGCCTTCAAGTGCCTTTTTATCGAACAGTGCCATGCTGTATCCCCCTCGCTATTTTGATTGCCCGTCCACCGGGAACCGTATCCGTGACAACTTCGTATGCCGGTACTGCCTGCGTGTTCCCGCTTCATGTTCCGTCGATGATTTTCTGACGGCGCTTGCAGACATTTGGGCAGCACTCATTGCACTGCTGCTCCATGGCAATCCCGTATGTTACCGTACCAATAGTTCACGTCCACAACGCTTGTTTGCAAAAGTGTTCCGATGCGGACGCGGGCGGCAAATTGTCATACTCGGTCGCCTATAATGCATACTCGGCAGTAGCAGCCGGTATTGAGCTTACTGAACAATATCAACATCAAAACTGCCCCGTCCAACGGAAACAATGGGATTGGAGAAAACATGAGTACAGCAGGTCAGGCGCAAAAAACCAGAGCGGCGGTTGTCCGCACAGCAGGTGGTCCATTCCTTATCGAGGAAATCGAAGTCGGCAGTCCGCGCGATGACGAAGTGCTGGTGCGCATGGTTGGCACCGGCGTCTGCCACACCGACATCGTGTTTCGCGACGGCGCTTTCCCGATGCCGATGCCGGTGGTGCTGGGCCATGAAGGCGCGGGCATCGTCGAAGCCGTGGGCGCAAAAGTCAAACGCGTCAAACCCGGCGACCACGTCGTGCTGTCGTTCAACTCCTGTCATACCTGCCCGAACTGCGTCAAATCCGAACCGGCCTACTGCTTCAATTTCTATCCCTACAACGTTGCCGGTTCGCGCGCCGTGGACGGCTCCAGTGCCTTGAGCAAAGGCCCGGAAATGCTGCATGGAGAATTTTTCGGCCAGTCTTCGTTCGCCACCTATGCCATGGCACATGAAGCCAACGCGGTACCCATCGCCCACGACCTTCCGCTGGAAATCATGGGTCCGCTGGGCTGTGGCGTGCAAACCGGCGCGGGTGCGACCATGAATTCATTGAAGATGAAACCAGGAGATTCCCTGGCCGTATTCGGCGGCGGTGGCGTTGGCCTGAGCGCGCTGCTCGGCGCGCTCGCGGTGGGCGCGGGTCCGGTCATCGTGGTCGAACCCAACATTGCGCGCGGCGTGCTGGCAAAAGAACTGGGCGCCGCCCATGTGATCAACCCGAAGGAAACCAAGGATGTGCTCGCCAAGATCAAGG
>JAYUFR010000218.1:0-11772 GCA_043738625.1 Sterolibacteriaceae bacterium | reverse complement strand
GCTTTGGCGTCATGCGCGGGCGCGAGTTCCTGATGAAGGATGGCTATTCCTTCCATGCTTCGCATGCTGACTTGGAACGCGAATACCGCAATATGTATGAGACCTACACGCGTATCTTCACGCGCCTCGGTCTCAAGTTTCGCGCTGTGGCTGCGGATACTGGCTCGATAGGCGGCACCGGCTCGCATGAGTTTCACGTGCTGGCAGATTCTGGCGAAGACGCAATTGCCTACTGCCCCGACTCTGACTACGCCGCGAATGTCGAGCTGGCCGAGGCGCTCGATCCGGCAGAACCACACGCCGTGGCGAAAGAGTCGATGACAAAAGTTGTTACTCCGGGCCAAACACGTTGCGAAGATGTTGCTGCCTTGCTCGGTTGTTCAATTAGCGGCATGGTGAAATCGATTGCGGTGGTTCGTAAAGATATCCCTCTAGCACGATATAAAGGTCTAACACTTGTATTGCTTCGGGGTGACCATGAACTTAACGAGGTCAAGCTGCAAAAGGTAATCGGCGATTTTCGGTTTGCGACTGCCGAAGAAATTCGCGATCAACTCGGTTGCGACCCCGGCTACATAGGCCCAGTAGGAGTCAATGCGACTACCGAGATCATCGCTGACAGGACAGTCGCTGGCATGAGCGATTTTGTTTGTGGTGCCAACGAAGTTGGGTATCACTTGACCGGAGTTAACTGGGATCGCGATGCAAAGTATTCCCATGGTCCTGATGATGTTCGCAAAGTTAAAGCCAACGACAAGAGTCCCGATGGTAAAGGACATCTTGAAATTGTTCGCGGGATTGAAGTTGGACATATTTTTCAACTTCGTACAAATTATTCAGAGAAATTGAAATGCACTTACCTGACTAAAGAGGGTTATCAGCAGGTAATGGAGATGGGGTGCTACGGTATCGGCGTTTCGCGCATTGTCGGCGCGGCCATCGAACAGGGCAACGACGAACGCGGCATCGTGTTCCCTGCCACCATTGCGCCGTTCGAAGTCGTGATCGTACCGATGGCCTACGCCAAGAGCGAAGCCGTGCGTACCAACGCTGACCAGCTATTGAGTGAATTGCTCGCCGCCGGAATTGACGCCATCCTCGACGACCGCGACGAACGCCCCGGCTCAATGTTTGCCGACTGGGAACTGATCGGTGTGCCGCACCGTATCGTCGTTGGCGAGCGTGGTTTGAAGGAGGGCAAGCTGGAATACAAGGGCCGCAGCGCTGCCGATGTACAAATGCTGGCCATCAGCGAGGTCGCCGACTTTCTCAAACAACGTTTATGCGATTGATTGCGGCCATTACGCTGGCATGCTGGGCGGGGCAGTCCCTCGCCGGCAACCAGCAATATGAACCGCTGGCCGCCAGCGTGCAGGCCGCACTCCACAACGCAATTTCAGACCAGGCTGCACCTGAACCGGAATTTCCGAGCATCCGCGAAAAAATAGACTGGCTCACCGACATGTCGCAGCGGCTGAGAACGCGCATGCCGGATCGCGAAGGCCGCCTCGATTTTCTTAAAACGGTTTACTACGAAGCCAAGCGCTCCGGCCTGGACCCACAAATGGTGCTGGGACTGATTCAAGTCGAAAGCGGCTTCCACAAGTACGCAACATCTGGCGCCGGTGCGCGCGGCTACATGCAGGTGATGCCGTTCTGGGTCAAGCTGATCGGGCAGAAGGACAACAACCTGTTCCACCTGCGCATCAATCTGCGCTACGGCTGCACCATCCTAAGGCACTACCTCGATATTGAAAATGGTGATCTGTATCGTGCCTTGGGGCGCTACAACGGCAGCCTGGGTCAGCCGGAATACCCCAACATGGTCAGGGCGGCGTGGGAGAAGCAGTGGGCGTGGCCGCCGCGTGCGACGCAGTCGCCTTGAGTTGAAATCTGTGGTGCGGGCCTGAATGTTTTACGAGTTCGTGGCGGGCTGCGTAAGCACTCGGTCCAGGTATTCCAATAATTCAGGCGCGAAACCCTGTATGCGGTCCACCTCGAATCCGTAAAAAGGTATGCGCTCCCGGATCAATGACGCCAGGGCCATGGCCTGTTTCACGTCCCGGCCGGCCTTGTCCTTGCGGCGATCCGGCCGTTCTGAAACCCAGAGCTTGTGCAGCACGTAAGCGGCCGGATCGGGCACTCGCATCAACAGCGGGTAGCCGTCCTCCGCGATCACCGTCTCGGCAAGAATGCCGGCGCCAAGCAGAAATTCCATGCCGGCGAGATGGATCGGGGCGATCTGGTCACCGGGCGCGATCAGGGCAGGCTCGCGTGGTTCGTTGGGGCGCAAAATCTCGACCGCGAAGCCATCGGCATTGATGGCCTGGAATGTCCGCTCCGTATTTCGGGTGAACGTTTTGTCCACTTTCTTGAGCATCCCCATCAAGCCGCCGACGGATTCGTCATCGGTGGCGAATGTCATCTTGAGGCGCGAGTCCCAGAGGATGTCGAAGTCCATGGTTGCCGTCAGATCGGCGGAGAAATGCACGCCGGCCATGGCCTCGTAAGCGTATAGCGCGTGGGTGCCCAGCACGATGAAGCGGTCGGATACGCCGGCCTTGTCGAGCAGGCGCAGCAATTTGGCGGCGGTCTTGTGCAAGCGGCCCAATCGGGCCGCCTTGCAGAAGCGTTTTTGTTGTTCCAGTGCCTGGGTCGCCCGTTCGAACGCGGCCTCGGCCTCGGCTTTCGCACTTAGCCACTGCGCCAGTTTCGCTTCCGTTTCGGGGGATCGGGCGCCCATGGACTTGCCGTTATTGCGTCGGTCGATGGCGTGGAACAAATACTCGCGTGCTCCCACCTTCTTGAAGTACATCCAGCCGGAATAGGGCGCGAGGTTGTCCACTGCCTGATGATGCCCCTGGAGCGACAGGATGGCGTCGTGGTTGGTCTTCGTCTGAAGGTCGGAAAGGGACGTGTAATTTTCCATCAAATTTACAATCAAACAAAAAAGATGGATAAATTATCCATCAAATAATCTATATGTCAATATTTGATGGTAAAACAGGCAACTGACTGGGGAAATGAAAATACTGGATCAAGCTGATCGGGCAGAAGGACAACAACCTGTTCCACCTACGCATCAACCTGCGCTACGGTTGCACCATCCTGCGCCACTACCTCGATATTGAAAATGGGGACCCGTACCGCGCCTTGGGCCGCTACAACGGCAGCCTGGGTCAGCCGGAATACCCCGACATGGTCAGGGCGGCGTGGGAGAAACAGTGGGCATGGCCACCGCGCGCGACGCAATCACCTTGAGCTTAAAGCCGTGGTGTGGGCCTGAATATTTTACGAATTCGTGGTGGGCCGCGTAAACACTTGGTCTAGGTATTCCAATAATTCAGGTGCGAAACCCTGTATGCGGTCCACCTCGAATCCATGAAAAGGAATGTGCTCCTGAATCAATCTCGCCAGCGCCACGGCCTGTTTCACATCCCGGCTAGCTTTGTCTTTACGGCGATCCGGTCGCTCTGAAACCCAGAGCTTGTGCAATACATAAGCGGCCGGATCGGGCACGCGCATCAACAGCGGGTAGATACGCGAAACTGACCCATATCGCCCCGTGGCATGCACCCCAACACGGCCAACTTAGTCCATATGATTAATGATTGTTGACGCCATGAAAATCGGAGCCTGAGTCCTGCATGCCGAGCTTATCGACGGCGCAAATCTAGGGGAATAAAAATGAAGCGCTCAATTGGGTTTCTAGTTTTGTTGCTGGCCGCTGGTTCGGCCTTGGCAGATCACTACGTCAGCGGGCATACCCGCAAAGACGGCACCTATGTACGGGGCCACACAGCGAGCGACCCCGATCAATATCGCAACAATAATCGAAGCTCGGAGACCCAGGGAGGCAATCGGTGCGATGGGTACAGTTCGGATGGTGCAACAAACAAAAGCAATTCCGGCTATGGGCATTATGACGATGATCGTGACGGTGTATACAACCCCTATGATCGAAATCCCGAGTCTAAGAAATCGAGTTGGTAATAGCCGGCTAGACCTTTATGGCTAATCAAAAATGAATAAACGACTACTACTGATGCTTCTTACGGCGCTGATGCTCGGCGCAAGCACATCCTGGGCGAAGCCTTTGGACGATGTAATAGCTGCTGAGGCGCGTGGTGACCATGCTACTGCATTGAGGATACTGCGCCCACTCGCAGCCAAATCGGATGCTGATGCACAATTCTACCTTGGCTGGATGTATTACCAAGGGCTCGGTGTTGTTCAGGACTACACAGAAGCCTTAAAGTGGTTTCGGCTATCGGCGGCGCAAGGAAATGAGTACGCACAACACAACGTCGGCCAAATGTATTCCGATGGGAAAGGTGTCGTGCAAGACCACGCGGAGGCCGTGAAATGGTATCGGCTAGCGGCAGCACAGGGAAGTGCGCGTGCGCAATCCAACCTTGGTCATGAGTATTACGAAGGGCTAGGTGTTGTTCAGGACTACGCAGAAGCCTTGAAGTGGTTTCGGCTGTCGGCGGCGCAAGGAAATGCGAACGGGCAAAACAACCTTGGCGTTATGTACTACGAAGGACATGGTGTCCTTCAGGACTATGTTCGGGCACATATGTGGTTTAACCTTGGCGCTGCGTCCGGCTATGCTGATGCGGTTAAGAACCGCGACTTCATTGCAAATCAAATGACGCCACAACAAATCGCCGACGCACAAAAGATGGCGCGCGACTGTCAAAAAAGCAACTTTAAGAGTTGTGAATAAGGGGCTACAAGTTACATCAACAAAAATCTATCGGCATCAGGAATAAGCTGCTGCAATGCCAGCCTTGTGCTCCTCACTCATATTCGTCTCAAGGCCGTCAAGCCACTTCAGCAGTGCGTCCCGGTTGCTTAAGCAGAACACCTTCACGTCGTAGCGTTTTTCAAGGTCTACGGTTGGTCTGCGGACAAGGTCTGCCATTCTTTTGTCAATCACGATGGCATCACTGTAGGGCGCATATAGCGAGATGTGCCGGAAGTCCTCTAACAAACCATTAAAGTTTTTGCGTGATGCCTCTCGGTTCGAAAACTCACCACGCTTAACCATTTCCCGAATAGTCGCAAACATGCGTGACGACAGCCATATGTTTGGTACCTCGAAGAAATGCTTTGATTGGAAGAACTCTATACAGCGTCGAACTCGTTCGGGGAGTAATTGATCTTCTGGCAGCCAGTGCATCATGCTCTCCATGACCGTGGCGACCATAGGGGAGTTTATGGCGGTGGCGAAGTCCCCTTCGGCATAGCGCCTAAGCATGGTCAGATATGAATCCACATACTGTCGACCAGCGTCATGAATCTCCAAGGCGACTGCTTCGTCAAATGTCTGAGTTGAAGCCTGCCATTCATCAAGCACCTTGACCAGTTCATCGACTGCTTCCACTTTAAGCCGGCGTTTCAATTCGACATCGCGCGTGTAGCCGCTAACATCAATGCGAAAGTAGTCGTTCCACTCGTTCAAGGTGCCCTGAATGGCGTCCCGATCCTCGAATACGTATTCAGGCGGTTGCCCCTTCAAGAACGCCTCCCAAGCCTTTAACACTTGTGTCCGTTCTACGCGGTAGTCCTTCTCGAACTCGGAGCCGCGCGACGTAGCTTTTATAAATTCCATCAGCTGGTCGTTGGTCATGCCATCGTAACCTCGCCACTGATGTGTTTCGTCTTCATGCACCGAAGAATATGGGGCGACCAGCAGTTGCAGATCACTCATCCGCTTGATGCGCTCAGTGGCCACTTTGAAGCGCGAATCTTTTCCGCGCATCGTACCCGAGAAAAAGAATTGGTCGAGGTAGATAACTTTCTTGTGAATCTCCGGAAGCCACACCATGGACTGGTAGTTGCAGTGCTTGCAGCCACGCAAGACGTATTCGTGCACTGAGACATTGCCAAAGCTATCTTTCTCCCCGCACCCAGGGCAGTCACCAAGCACTCGAGTTACGAGCATTGCTTCCGGGTTCCTTCGGTTGTATCGGCAAAATCTGTCGGGGCGCGCGACGACGACTAGCTTCTGATCCAGACCTACCCCTTCGGCGGCACGTACCCGCTGGCGCCATCGGCGCCTTCACCAAAGAAATGCTTCTCGACCTGCTCCGCCAGATATTTGCGCGCCTTCGGGTCCATCAGGCTGAGCCGGTTCTCGTTGATCAGCATGGTTTGCAGCTTGATCCATTGCTGCCACGCTTCCTTGGAGACGTTTGCATAAATGCGCTTGCCCATTTCGCCGGGCATGGGTGGAATGTCGAGCCCTTCTGCTTCGTGGCCGAGTTTGATGCAATTGACCATGCGTGCCATGGTTTCCCTTTCTGATCGTTCTGTTTCAGGTTCGCAAATCAAAGTGCCTTGATCAGGACTTTGGATTTGCGACGGTAGTTGTAAAGATCGCGCTTCAGGTCAGGCAAAGCGTCAACGCCAGTTTCGGAGAAGCCGCGCTCGGTGAACCAGTGCGCGGTGCGCGTGGTCAGCACAAACAGCCGCTTCAATTTCATTTTCCTGGCGCGGGCCTCGATGTGGTGGCACAGCTGCTCGCCGTAGCCGCAGCGGCGGTATTCCGTCATCACCGCGACACAGGCAAGTTCCCCCGCTTTCTCATGGGTGAACGGATACAACGCGGCACAACCGACAATCACGCCGTCATGTTCAACGACCGAGAAGCGTTCAATTTCGGTTTCGATCAACTCCCGGCCGCGTTTGACCAATGTGCCATCAGCCTCCAGTGGTGCGATCAGGCCGAGCACAGCGCCCACGTCGTCGTGCGTTGCCTGCCGCAGGCGGGCCAGGGGTGCGCTGGTCATGACAGTACCCACGCCATCGCGGGTGAAGAATTCCATCAACATGGCGCCGTCGGTCTTGCGATTGAGGAAGTGCACCCGGCCCACACCATTGCGGCACGCGCGCGCAGCGGCAGGGAACACACGGGTGACTTCCGGGGATTGTTTGATGCGCTTGGCGAGCAAGGCATCGGCTTCTTCGACCGTCATCGCGTCGATCAACTGCCCCTTCTTGTCCACGACACCCGGTGCATCGCTGAGAAAAACCAGTTTGTCAGCCTTGATCGCGACAGCCACTGCCTCGGCCACTTCATCCCAGGCGAGGTTGAAAATTTCTCCGGAAGGCGATGCGCCGATGGGGGTAATCAGCACCACATTTTCCTGCGCCAGGTCAGCCTGAATTTCTTCGGCGACGATCTTGCGCACGGCGCCGGTATATTGATAGTCGACGCCGTCGACCACGCCCACCGGCCGGGCGGTGATGAAATTGCCACCGGTCACGCGCAAAAAGCCGCCCGCCATCGGCGTGTTGGGCAGCCCTTGCGACAGCAGCGCTTCGATTTCAATGCGGGTCACCCCCATGGCGCGTTTGACGCACTCCAGCGCCGGCCCGTCGGTAACCCGTAGTCCTTTGAAAAAGCGTGGTTTGAGTTTGCGCGCCAACATCTCGGCGTCGATCTGTGGCCGTGCGCCGTGCACCAGCACAAGGTGGATGCCCATGCTGTCGAGCAATGCGATATCGTGGATCAGCGCTTGCGCACCATCGCCTTGCAGCACCTCGCCGCCGAAAGCAATGACAAAGGTCTTGCCGCGAAATGCATGAATGTAGGGCGCAGCCTGACGCACCCAGGCTACCAGCCGGGCGTCGGGTTCCTGCGGAACGGGTTTGATTTCAGTCGTCATGGGCCATCAATCGAGTGGGATCCCATGATAACAGCGCAAGGCTCAGGACTTGCCTTTGATGGCGGCCTCAAGTCGTTGGCAAACCGTTGTGAGAATTTTTATCCGGCGGTAATTCTTGTCATTGGCCTCGACTTTCTGTTCCTGTTGGGAAAGATGAAACCAGAACTTGAAAATCAACGCGCCCTCGTCCGCCAGCATTTTTTCAAAGCGTTTGATTTCCGAAAGCCGTTTGTCGAATTCAACCGTCTTGATATTGCCAAGCAAGCGTTGAACAACCGTATCGGTGTACCAATTGCCGAAAAAATGCCGATCTTCCCCCTGGCCGGCAGTGCCTGCCAGAAGCGCCCCATCGGTGGCCGCTCCCGCTCCGGGTCAGAGGGTGCAGGAAAGGCGTGTGTCTTGATGTGGCGCGACCGGGAACCGCCGATTCGAACATTGCGCTTCCTCCTTGCCTAGATATCACCCCATAACGCCATGATCACTGCCAGTGCTGCCGGTCCCGCTGTTTCGGTGCGCAACACCCGCGGGCCAAGGCCTACGGCGACAAAGCCGACGCCCTCGGCCGCCAGAAACTCCCCATCATCGAAGCCGCCCTCCGGGCCGATCAGTATCGTTACCGGACCTGCCGGCGGCGCCAGATCGCGCATCCGACCCGGCGCACGGGGCGCCAGTACCAGGCGCAATTCAGTGTCCCGCCGCGGCTGCGCGAGGTATTGAGCAAGATCAATAACCGGCGCCACAGCAGGCACGCAATTGCGCCCTGATTGTTCGCAGGCGGCGATGGCGATATTGCTCCAATGCTGAACCCGGCGTTCGCTGCGGTCGCCGGAAAGGCGCACGACACTGCGCCTGGCAGCTACAGGCTGTATTGCTGCCGCACCCAGTTCAACGGCCTTCTGCACGATCCAGTCCATCTTGTCGCCTGCGGCGAGTCCTTGCACCAGAGTGACCTGCAACGGAGGTTCGCGATCAGTGGCATCGAACGCCTCAAGGGATACGTGCACTGTTGGTTTCAGTCGTTCAATGCGTGCCAACCATTCGCCGCCGCGACCATTGAACAGCCGGACCTGATCGCCTGCGTCGAGGCGCAGCACGCGCGCCGCATGGTGCGCAGCTTCGGCAGGAAGGTCGACGCTTGCGCCGGGGGCAAGAGGAATGGGGCAGTAGAAGCGGGGGATCATGGGTTCTTTTTTTCAAGATAATGGAGCTTGTCCTGCCGGGGAGCTACAGTTCGTCAAAACAAGGACTTGGCAATAACTGGCCGTTTCCCCGATAATCCTAGGTTCTTTGTATCGGCACCGCGCCTGCAAGTCAATCATGCCCGCCACTTTCAGCGATTTCGAGACCCCCGTGTTCAATCCTCTCACCAGCGCGATCCGCGCCCTTGCCATGGACGCCGTGCAGAAGGCCAACTCCGGCCATCCGGGTGCGCCCATGGGCATGGCGGAAATCGCCGAAGTGCTGTGGAACCACCATCTGCGCCACAATCCGGCCAATCCCAAGTGGCCCAATCGCGACCGTTTCGTGCTCTCCAACGGGCACGGCTCGATGCTGCTGTATGCCCTGCTGCATTTGACCGGCTACGATCTGGGCATTGAAGATCTCAAGCAGTTTCGTCAACTGCATTCGAAAACGCCAGGGCACCCCGAATACGGCTATGCGCCGGGTGTTGAAACCACCACCGGCCCGCTCGGCCAGGGCATCAGCAATGCGGTGGGCATGGCCCTCGCCGAAAAGCTGCTGGCCAAAGAGTTCAATCGCCCCGGCCATGACATCGTCGATCACACCACCTACGCCTTCCTCGGCGACGGCTGTTTGATGGAAGGCGTCTCCCACGAGTCCTGCTCGCTGGCGGGCACCTGGGGCTTGGGCAAGCTGATCGCCTTTTGGGACGACAACGGAATATCCATTGATGGTCACGTCGAGGGCTGGTTCACCGATGACACGCCGAGGCGCTTCGAGGCCTATGGCTGGCAGGTGATCGCAGGCATCAATGGTCACGATGCGGCGGCCCTGCACAAGGCCATCGCAACGGCCAAGGCCGACACCGGGCGGCCAACCCTGATCTGCTGCAAGACGGTGATCGGCATGGGTGCGCCCAACAAACAGGGGGGCGACGACGTGCACGGCTCTCCGCTGGGCGAAACCGAGGTCGCGGCTGCCCGCCTGAACATCGGCTGGAACTTCCCGCCGTTCGAGATTCCGCAAGAGGTCTATCAGGCTTGGGATGCGAAGAAAAAGGGCAGCGAACTGGACGGTGAGTGGCAGCGAAAATTCGACGACTACGCCAAGGCCCATCCGGCGTTGGCCGCGGAATTCAAGCGACGCAATGCCGGCGCCTTGCCGGCTGACTGGGCCACTCTCCAACAATCCCTGCTCGCTCAAACCAACGAAAAGGCTGAAACCATTGCCTCGCGCAAGGCCAGCCAGAAATGCATTGAAGCCTTTGCGCCCAGGCTGCCGGAAATGCTGGGCGGCTCTGCCGACCTCACGGGGTCCGTGTTCACCAACTGGTCGGGCTCCAAAGCCGTCACCGCAGACGCCACTGGCAACTACATCCACTATGGTGTGCGCGAGTTTGGCATGTGCGCCATCATGAACGGCATCGCCCTGCACGGCGGCTACATTCCTTACGGCGGTACCTTTCTGATGTTCTCGGAATATTGCCGCAACGCCATCCGCATGGCGGCGATCATGAAGCAGCGGGTGATCTACGTGTTCACCCACGACTCCATCGGCCTTGGCGAAGATGGACCGACGCATCAACCGGTGGAACAAATCTCCACGTTGCGGCTGATGCCCAATCTGGATACCTGGCGTCCCTGCGACACGGCTGAAACCGTTGTCGCCTGGTCGGCTGCAATCACGCGCGGCGATGGCCCGACGCTGCTGGCGCTGTCGCGCCAGAACCTGCCCTTCGTCCCACGCGACGCCGCAACGCAGGCCAACATCGTCAAGGGCGGCTATGTGATCTCCGGCTGCAATGGCTCACCCAGAGCGATCATCATCGCGACGGGTTCGGAAATGGATCTGGCGCTCAAGGTCCAGGCCAAGCTGGCGGAGGAAGGCATCGCCACGCGCGTTATCTCCATGCCCTGTACCAGCCTCTTCGACCGCCAGGACAAGGCTTACCGGGAAAGTGTCTTGCCGAAAGGCGTGGTACGCATCGCCGTCGAAGCCGGGGTTACTGACCTGTGGCGCAAGTACGTCGGCCTCGATGGCGCAGTAGTCGGCATCGATCACTTCGGTGAATCCGCGCCTGCCGGCGTGTTGTTCAAGGAGTTTGGTTTCACGGTAGAGAATGTGGTTGCTACCGTGAAGAACGTGATCTAGTCCATTATTCCAGGAGTTTCCACATGAGCATCAAAGTTGGTATCAACGGGTTTGGCCGCATTGGTCGCATGGTATTCCGCGCAGCGGTGCAGGATTTTTCCGACATCGAAATCGTTGGCATCAACGATCTGCTTGAACCGGATTACCTGGCCTACATGCTGAAGTTCGATTCCGTGCATGGCCGCTTCCAGGGTGATGTTTCGGTCGAGGGCAATACCCTGATCGTCGATGGCAAAAAAATTCGCCTGAGCGCCGTCAAGGATCCTGCCGAACTGAAATGGAATGAAATTGGCGCCGATGTCGTGGTCGAAGCCACCGGACTTTTCCTCACCAAGGAAACTGCCGAGAAGCATATTGCGGCGGGCGCCAAAAAAGTCATCATGTCGGCGCCGTCCAAGGATGACACGCCGATGTTCGTGTACGGTGTGAATGACAAGACTTACGCCGGACAAGCGATCATTTCCAACGCTTCGTGCACCACCAACTGTCTCGCCCCGGTCGCCAAGGTGCTGAACGACAATTGGGGCATCAAGCGCGGCCTGATGACCACGGTGCACGCCACCACCGCGACGCAGAAGACCGTGGACAGCCCCTCCAACAAGGACTGGCGCGGCGGTCGTGGCATCCTCGAAAACATCATTCCGTCGTCGACCGGCGCCGCCAAGGCGGTCGGTGTGGTGATTCCCGAACTGAACAAGAAGCTCACCGGGATGTCGTTCCGCGTGCCGACCTCGGATGTGTCGGTGATCGATTTGACCGTCGA
>JAYUFR010000217.1:0-11816 GCA_043738625.1 Sterolibacteriaceae bacterium | reverse complement strand
TATTCACGATCAGCACGTTTCGATATCCGAACCGCGCCAATATTCTGCTCGAGATGAATTTCATCCCCATCGCCGCCGCTGCCGCCGGCATCATCAGCAAGCCCGACTGCCAGGCCGGTAGTCCGAGGCCGAGTTGATACAACAGGGGCAGCAGGAACGGCAGGCCGCCGACGCCGAGCCGGGTGACGAAGCCGCCAACCACGGAAACGCGAAACGTGCGTATCCGGAACAGCGCGAGCCGAAGCAGCGGATAAGCCACTTGGCGGGCATGCAGCACGTAGGCGGCCAAGAGGCTGATGGCAAGCAGCAGCAAAATGGCGGCAGACGTTGGGTCGAGATGGTGCTCGCCGAACACTTCCAGCAGCCATGAAAGCAGTGCGGTGCCGGCGCCGAACAGGACCAGACCGATCACGTCCAGCGGCCGCGGTGCATCACCGTGATAGTCCGGCATGTAGCGATGAATCAGCCACAGCGCCATCAGACCAACTGGCACATTGACGAAAAAAATATCCCGCCACGACAGCCAGTGCACGATCAGACCACCCACAGTGGGCCCGAGCAGCGGCCCGATCAGCGCCGGGATGACGACGAAGTTCGTTGCCATCAGCAGCTCCGATTTTGGAAAGGTGCGGATGATCGCAAGTCTGCCAACCGGCATCATCATGGCCGCGCCTATTCCCTGCAATATTCGGGTCGCCACCAGCATCGGCACATTGACTGAAAGACCGCACAGCACCGATGCAAAGGTGAAGATGGCCACTGCAATGCCAAATACGCGCCGGGTGCCGAACCGGTCGGCGATCCATCCACTGACCGGAATGCAGACCGCCAGGCTCAGGATATAGCTGGTCACGACCGCCTTCAGGCTCAGCGGTGTGACATGCAGGCTTGCCGCCATTGCCGGAACCGCCGTATTGACGATGGTGGAGTCAAGCTGCTCCATGAACAGCGCAGTCGCCACTACCCAGGGCAAATAGCGTTTGACCGTGTCGGCGCGCATCAGTCCTTGCAATCCTGACCGCCGAAGCTGCGCGAGAAGCCGCCGCCGCTGTCTCCGCCATGTGCAGGAAGAATGCACAACAGGACCGCAAACGAATCCATCCCGTTGCGGAGATCCGAAGGGAAGGCCGAAAACGGCGCTGCCAGATCAATCACGCTCTTGATGTAGGTGATCTCGGCCTTCTGGTCGGATGCGCGGATCACGCGATAGCGCTTCAAGCTGCCGTCGGGGTTCAGCACCACCTGTACCAACGCCTTGTGCGAGCCCTGGGTCCTCGGTTCGCGCTTGACGAAGGCTGCGCTCTGGTTCATTTTGCGGATGAAAGCGTCAAAGTACATCTGCAAGCTGAACGGTTCGACCACTCTGGCATTGGCCGATTGCTGCTCGGATTCCTCCTCCTCATGTTCCTGTTGCCGTCCGATTGCCCGGGCCATGGCCATGGCCCGTTGCGATAGTGTCGGGGTTGGAGGTTTGGGTTCTGTTGCAAGTTCATTGAGAAAGTCGTCCATCTCCTTGTGTTCGGCAATGGACCAGGTTTGTTGGGGAACGGTGATGCTGGGTTTTTTTTGTACCAGGCGCTTTCCGGGTGTCGTTGGCTGTTTCGGCAGTATGTTCGGCAGCGTCGGCACCGCGCGATCTGGTTTGGAAATGACAACATCGAGGCGCGAAGGTGCGGTCTTGTTCGCGTTCGTTGCGCGCTGGGGGCCGGGCGACGACAGGCGAATGGCGAGGACGGCCGCGTGCAGCAGTAGCGAGATTGCAAGAGGAAGCCAGAGTGCTTTCCACGCGCGCGCGTTGGGTGATTCGATAGGCATTTCGATACGGCGGTAATGCGCCGAAAACGTTTCCGGCTGGGCGACGCTCCCGATGAGTGCAACGGGGGAGGGCTTTTTCGACAGCTCCAGATTGTATCGCCCTTGTGCTGGTGTTCGCCTGACTTGCCGTGGACGCAGCATGAAGTGATGGTCGGTGGCTTCATACGCCCGGTCTGGTGCCGAAATTGCCGCGATGAGCGGTATACTGATTTTGATCCATTTAGAACTTTGATCCCTCCGCTTTACTCTTCTGCAGTAGCGAGCTTGGCCTGTTGTATCAATGAATGCCTGACTTGAGACAGTATGGATAACAGCAAGGCTATTTTTACCAAAACGGCAAAAGGGTTGCGCGAGACGACCGGAAAAACCCGTGCCTTGTCGCGCCGCTTGCGTATTGTCCTCAAGGAGGTCGATGGCAAGAGTTCGTTTGAAGAAATGTTGGGCAGGTTCGAGGGTGTGCAGGAGACCGAGCTTTGGGGCGAGCTGAATACGCTTGTTGAAGAGGATTACATCCGCGAATTTGTTCAGACGGCAAAAGCCGTAGAACCTGGCGAAGACCTCGATTTTTCAGCGCTTTTGTCGCCATCTGCTTCCGGAGCGACGACCGGAAACAAGGGTCTGGCTGACGCCTTGCGCAAAACACAGGGAACACAGGAAGAGACTGCAGCCAAGGCAAAGCTGGCGGCGCAGGCGAAGAAGAAAGCTGACGAACAGGCACGTCAGGTGGCGGAAGCGCAAGCGCGCCGGGAGGCGGAAGCAAAAATAAAACAGGAGGCCGCCGCCAAGGTGACGCGCGAAGCCGAAGCACGGGAGCGCGAGAAAGCAGAAGTGCAAGCCCGCCGTGAGGCGGAGGTCAACCTGCGGCGCGAGATCGAGGAGCATGCCAAACGGGATGCCGAGGCGAAAGCCAGGCCTGCGGCGGATGACAAGGCAAAATTGCGGGGACCAGATCAGGGTCACGAAGCGGCGCAAGAGAAGGCCCGCCGCGAGTCCGAGGAACAGGCAAAACGCGAAGCAGAAGTGCGCGCACGGCGGGAGGCTGATGAGAAAACCAGGCGCGAGGCAGAGGAACGTTTGCGCCGGGAAATAGAGGAAAAGGCGCAGCGCGAAGCAGCAGAAATCGCACGCCGCAAGGCTGAAGGATTGGTGCGTCGCGAAGCGGAAGAGAAGGCCCGGCGAGAAGCGGAGGAGAAAGCCAAGCACGAAGCCGAGGAAGCTGCGCGGCGCAAAGCGGAAGAGAGCGCCGAGCGCGAAGCCGAAGAAAAGGCCCGGCAGGAAGCCGAAGAAATGCGCCGCAAGGCGGAAGAGCAGGCCAGGCAGGAGGCAGAAGAAAAGGCGCAGCGGGAAGCAGAAGCATTGGCACGTCGCGAAGCTGAAGAGCAGGCAAAACGTGAAGCTGAAGCGCGTGCATTGCGACAGGCTGAAGATAAAGCCAGGCGAGAAGCGGAGGAAAAGGCACGGCACGAGGCTGAAGTAGCCCGCCGCAAGCTGGAAGAGCAAGCCAAGCGCGAGGCGGAAGAACGGGCGCGTCGTGAAGCGGAGGAGAAGGCCCGCCGCGAGGCCGAGGAACAGGCAAGGCGCGAAGCGGAAGAGAGCGCGAAGCGAGAAGCTGAAGAAAAGGCATTAAAGGAAGCAGCGGAAGAAGCTCGCCGCAAGGCCGAAGAGCAGGAGAAGCGGGAAGCAGCAGAACAAGCGAGGCGCGAGGCCGAAGAGAAGGTCAAGCAAGACGCCGAGGAAAAGGCAACGCAGGAGGCGGAAGAGGTCGCGCGGCGGAATGCGGAAGAGCAGGCTCGCCGCGAAGCCGAAGAAAAAGCCAGACAGGAAGCAGCAGCGCGTTCACGTCATGAAGCGGAGGAGATGGCACGACGGGCGTCTGAAGAACAGGCAAGGCGCGAAGCCGAAGTGCGTGCACGGGAGGAAGCAGAAGTACAACTTCGCCGGGAAACTGAAGAAAAGGCCCGGCGCGACGCTGAAGAATTGACCAGGCGGGAAGCAGAAGAACAAGCCCGCCGTGAGGCTGAACAACAAGCGCGACAAGCGGCAGAAGAAAAGGCGCGGCGGGAAGCCGAAGAGTTAGCCCATCGGAAAGTGGAAGACAGTGCTCGACGCGAAGCTGCGCAGAAAGCCAAAACTGAAGCTGAGGAAGTCGCGCGCCGGGAAGCTGAAGAAAAGGCCGCGCGCAAGGTTGAAGCCTTGGCGAAAAAAGAAGCCGAGGCTCTGGCCAAAAGTGAGGCCAAGGCATTGGCGCGTCGGGAAGCGGAAGAAAAAGCCAGTCGCAAAGCCGCAGAAAAAGCCGCTGCCAAAAGCGAAAAGTTTGGTGAGAAAAAGCAACTCAACCTGGGCAAGGCGATTGCACTGGGGCTATTTGTCCTGATTACTTTCGGCCTTGGTCTGGTGCACATCGTTTCCTTTGACGGCCAGATGGCGAAACTTGCCAAGACGACATCGGATCAGTTTCAGCAGCCGGTCAACATTGAATCCATGCACCTGGCGCTGTTTCCCCAACCGCACTGGATTATCGACGGTGTTTCGATCGGCAGTAAAGGGCAGATCAAGGTCGACAAGATCAAAGCCGTCATCGAGTTGGGTTCGGTGTTCAGCGAGAAGCAGGTATTCAAGTCGGTCGAACTTTATACACCGATTTTGAACGACGATGCGTTGCGCTGGCTGATGTTCGGCAAAGCGCAGAGTGATGCCTTCAGGGTTGGGCGCATTAGCGCGATAAGTGCCAAGCTGAATTCCAAAAGCATCAGCCCGCTCACATTTGACGTCAAGGCAGAGGTCGGTGATGACGGCAATTGGCAGAAGATAATCATCTTTACTTCCGATAATAATGGCGTCATTGAACTGCAACCCAAAGGTAACCGGGTGCAGGTGGAAATCAACGCCGACAGGTTTGCGGTGCCGTTTGGTTCCGCGCTTACGCTGGGCAGTTTCAACGCGATTGGCACGGCAGGTCGTAACGACCTCAAGGTGACGGAATTCAAAGGCCGGCTTTATGGCGGCTTTGTCAGCGGTACTGCTAGGCTGAAATGGTCAGGCAACTGGAGTCTTGATGGCGGTTTGAGCGCGCGGCAGATTGCGCCGCTGGAGACGGTTCCGGGACTTCTGGAAAGCGGCGAGATTGAAGGTAGCGGGATTTATTCGATGCGTGCGACGGATGCTGCGAACCTGTTCGCTGCACCGCACATAGAGGGGACCTTTGTTGCCCATGATGGTGTTTTGCTCGGGGTAAATCTGGCCAATTTGCTGAAGAGCGGCGGCAGTGGCGGGAAAACTTCGTTCTCTGAACTGGCCGGCAGTTTTGTACGGGACAGCAACAGGACGCAGCTGAGGCAGATGCGTCTGACGGCGGGTATTGTGTCTGCGGCTGGCAGCGCAGAAGTGGACGCAAGTTCCGCCATCCATGGGCGCTTTGCCGCCGATCTCAAATATTCCACGGGCCAGGCACACGCCAATGTGGCGGTGTCAGGCTCACTCAAGGAGCCGCACTTCAGTCGTTAAGACCACACTGCAAGAGTTCTGCGTGCGGTGCCAACTTGTGGCGTCAGATAATGGTTACGGCGTGCCGCCTTGCGGTGGTTTCGGCTTGCGATGCTTGTTGTTCGGCCCGCCGAAGTGTTTCGACTTTTGTTGTGGATGGCGCGACTTGGGCTGGCCCGAGGGCGCCCGGCCCGGATTGTTGTTGTCGCGGCGCGGCGCATTGCCCGGATTGTTGGTGCCGGCATCGGCCCTGTTGCCTGGCGCCAGGCGGATTTCCAATTCGACGATTTCGTCCCATTGCGGGTCGGTCCGGTCACGTTCGGGAATGGAGAGCAACTGCTGCAAGCGCCGGCGAATGTCTGGCGGCGGATTAGCGGGGGTTTCCTGAATCTCCTCAGGGACTTCAGGCGTTGCCGGGATTTCTGGATTTTCTGGGGTATCGGGGTTCATCGTTGCGGCAGGGGAACTGTTAAAAGTGCAAGTATCTCATTGCTGGGGCCAAAACCGGCAATGAAGCCTGCTGGACTATTCGACCAGCAACTGCTTCAGCCGGCGCCGTTTGTGGGCATCAAGCCCACCCGCCCGCTCCAGATAGGCTTGAATCGAGCCGTACTGCGAGTTAACGGTATCGAGTGCGATATCGAGATATTCTTCCTGTACCCCGATCAGCACGTCAAGGACTTCGGGCTCGGGCGGGAAACCGAAAATTTCGGTCATCAGCGCCGTGGCGGAACCTCTGATCACCTTGTTGCGGCCAGGTGCACCGCTCAGCATGTAATCACGATAAATTGTTTCGGCCGGGATATCCAGCGCGAACAGTAGCATTGCGCAGACAAAGCCCGTGCGGTCTTTTCCTGCTGAACAGTGGATCACGGCCGGAAGCCCCGTCCCTGCAAGCAGCCGATCAACCAGTACATGGAGGCGCCCCGAAAAGGCCCCGGGCATGCGCCGATAGATATCACTCAACAACTCGGTTGCCCGCTCCGGCGTGGGATTGCCGCGCAACTGCTGCAGCATGCCCATGTTGGCATTCATCAACTCGGCGCTGGTATCGATATGCAACTCGGCAATGCCGTGGTTCTCGCGCCAGAGATTCGGGTATTCCTTGCGTTCCACCGGGCCGCGCAAGTCGCAGATAAGCGAAATACCGAACTGTTTGAAATAAACGAAATCGGCCTCGCTCAGGTCATGCAGGGTGTTCGACCGGTAGATCCTGCCTTGACGAACCGTACCCCCATCCAGGGTCTTGTAGCCACCGAGATCACGAAAGTTGTCAGCGCCTTCAAGGCGTAAATCGCGCGCTGCGTCAGTCTCGGTCGGCTCCACTGATTTTACGTTCACAGATGAATGGGTATGCAAGGAGTTCGGTAAACGCCCGACTATAGCACCGTGCAGCTTGGTTACTGCCTCTATTCATCGCCGCCTGGCAGACGGATGATGTGCTGACCCGATTTTTCGTCGCGTTCCAGCGCCAGCAACTGGTGCTTCTGGGCATCTTCCAGAAGCTCGCCAAAGGAGCGGTAACCGTAATAGGACTCGTTGAAGCCCGGCCTGCGCCGCTTCATGGTCTGCTTGACCATCGAACCCCAGACTTTCTCGCCTTCGCCGCGTTCGGCGATCAGGGCTTCGACGGTCTCGATGACGAAATCGAGGGCTTCCTGGCGCTTGTCATCGTCGGTTTTGGCCTTTGGGTTCTTCTCTGTGCCGCTGGCTGGGTCTTTCGCCGGGGTCCTGCGCACGGCACGTTTCTTCTTGGCTTCCTGCTCCCGCACCAGATCGTCGTAGTAAATGAACTCGTCGCAATTGGCCGACAGCAGATCCGAGGTCGAGTCCTTCACGCCGACACCGATCACGTGCTTGTTGTTCTCGCGCAGCTTCGATACCAGCGGCGAAAAATCCGAATCGCCGCTGATGATGACAAAGGTATCGACATGGGACTTGGTGTAACAGAGATCCAGCGCGTCCACTACCATGCGGATATCGGCCGAATTCTTGCCTGACTGGCGCACGTGGGGAATCTCGATCAACTCGAAGGCTGCCTCGTGCATCGTCGCCTTGAACTCTTTGTAGCGTTCCCAATCGCAGTAAGCTTTCTTGACCACGATGCTGCCTTTCAGCAGCAGGCGCTCCAGCACCTTGCGGATATCGAACTGCGCATACTTGGCATCGCGGACGCCGAGTGCGACGTTTTCAAAGTCACAGAACAGTGCCATGTTGGTGATTTCTGGTTGTCCTGCCATGCGCTTCTCCTCGATTGCTGAATGGCACAGTTTCTCATGCTGTGGCGGGGGATAGGGGCTGCCGTGTTACCCTTGCGGGATCCAATTTATACCCGCCTTTTCCTCTCCGCCCAGGTGTTTTCGGCGTGCGCGCCGGACGGCGGAAGGAAGTGAGCGCACCACGTGTCCGACCTGTCCCGAGTATTTTCTGCCGAAGGCCCGCTGGCCGGCTCCGTGCCGGGTTATCGCATGCGCCCCCAGCAACTGGAGATGGCGCTGCGCATTGCAGACGCCTTTGAAAATAACAAGGTTTTCGTCGCCGAAGCCGGCACTGGCACCGGCAAAACTTTCGCCTATCTGGCGCCGGCGCTGCTCTCCGGCGGCAAGGTCATCATCTCGACGGGCACCAAGACCTTGCAGGACCAGTTGTTCCAGCGTGACCTGCCCATGGTGCGCGATGCGCTCCGCGCCGGCGCCAGCATCGCCTTGCTGAAAGGGCGGGCCAATTACGTTTGTCCCTACCATCTGGAAAGAGCCTTGACGGAAGGGCGTCTTCACAGTCGTGCCGAAGCCGGGCACCTGCGCACCATTGCCCGCTTCGCCAAAGCCACCAAAAGCGGCGACAAGGCGGAGCTCTCAGCCGTGCCCGAGGATTCCGGCGCCTGGATTCAGGCGACTTCCACGCGCGACAATTGCCTCGGTCAGGATTGCCCCAACGTCAAAGGCTGCTTCGTGCTCAATGCGCGGCGCGAGGCGCTGGTGGCGGATGTGGTGGTGGTCAATCACCACTTGTTTTTCGCCGACGTCATGCTGCGCGATGAAGGCTTGGGAGAATTGCTGCCGGCGTGCAATGCGGTGATCTTCGACGAAGCGCATCAACTGCCGGAAGTGGCCGGGCTGTTCTTCGGCGAGAGCGTGGGGACGGCGCAATTGCTTGAGCTTTCACGCGACGCGCGCAACGAAGGAATTGCGTCGGCCAAGGACTATCCACCTTTACAAGATGCCGCCCGTGATCTGGAAAAAGCGACACGCGATCTGCGTCTCGCGGTTCGGGCCGAAAATGCCCGCCTCCCCTATGCGCAAGTGGTCAACGATCCTGACTTTCGGCAAGCCATCGCCGGCGTTGAAGCGGCGCTTGCCGAACTTGCGCGACATCTTGAGTCGCAGGCGGCACGCGCCGAAGGCCTGGAAAACTGTCGCAGCCGGACGGCTGAAATCTCGCTGCGCCTCAAACGCTGGCAGGTCGATTCTTCTGCCGCCGCTTCAGAGAGCAGCGACGCGACCGAAGTCTATGTGCGCTGGCTTGAAGTGTTCAGCCATGCGCTGGCCTTGAACATGACGCCACTCTCTGTGGCGGACATTTTTCAGCGGCAGCTCGAAGGCCATCCGCGCGCCTGGATATTCACCTCGGCGACGCTTGCCATCGGCAAGGATTTTAGCCACTACTGCGGCGAACTGGGGTTGGCCGAAGCTGCCACCGGCCAATGGGGCAGCCCCTTCGACTACCCGGCCAATGCTCTGCTGTATTGCCCGCAGGACATGCCGGATCCCAACACTCCGTCATACAACGACGCGGTGGTCGAAGCGGCGTGGCCGGTGATTCGAGCGGCCAAAGGCCGGGCCTTTGTTTTATGTACTTCGCTGCGGGCGATGCGCCACATTCATCAGTGCATCGCCGAACGCATCGCCGCCGAAAATCTGGAGATGCCGTTGCTCCTGCAAGGCGAAGGCTCGAAGAGCGAGCTGCTGGCGCGTTTTCGCCGCCTCGGCAACGCGGTATTGGTTGCCAGCCAGAGTTTTTGGGAAGGCGTGGATGTGCGCGGCGAGGCACTCTCGCTGGTGGTGATCGACAAACTGCCCTTCGCGCCGCCCGATGACCCGGTACTGGCCGCGCGCATCGAGCATCTGCGCAAAGCGGGCCGCAATCCGTTTTTCGAATACCAGTTGCCGCGTGCGGTGATCAGCATGAAACAAGGTGCCGGGCGACTGATTCGCGACGAACGGGATCGCGGCGTATTGATGGTGTGCGATCCGCGCATGGTGAACAAGCCTTATGGCAAGCGCATCTGGCAGTCGCTGCCGCCGATGCGGCGAACGCGTGAGATCGGCGAGGTCGAAGCTTTCTTTGCCGCCGAAGGTTTAGACTTGAACGGCGATGCGCCGGAACAATCCTCGATGGATGGCTGAGACAAGACCGCAACCGGATATTCATGAATTCAATTGACAGGACGCGCCAGCTCAACGCCACACCGCTTTCCGGTTGCCTGGACCGGGAGAAGGTTGCTGATTTGCTGCAGAAACGGCCGCTGATTTTTTCGGACACGCGCATTTTCATTGCCAGCGAACATTTGCAATCAATGGCTGAACTGGCTGCGACGATGGAGCGTATCGTTGCCTTGCCCGGCTGGCGTGAGCGGGTGCTGGCTGATGCACCTGCTACTGCGTTGCATCGCACGCCGCTGCGCAGCGCATTTTTCGGCTACGATTTTCATATCGGCGACGCTGGCCCGAAACTCATTGAGATCAATACCAATGCCGGCGGTGGATTCCTGAATGCGTTGCTGTTGCAGGCTCAACGCGGTGAGCGCGATGGCATGGCCGACGGCGTGGCGGTTGAGCAGCAATTCGTCGCCATGTTCGAGGCCGAATGGCTTGCTGGTGGAGGTACCGGCAAGCCGGGCCTGGTCGCGATTGTCGATGACCAACCGGCCGTGCAGTATCTGTACCCGGACTTTGAGTTGTTCCACGCATTGCTGGAACGTAACGGCATCGCCGCGCTGATCTGTGACTCGAACGAATTGTCACTGCGGGATGGGCGTTTGTATCATGGGCAGCAGCAGGTCGACATGGTCTATAACCGGTTGACCGACTTTCTGCTGGAGGAGCCAGCCCATGCGGTATTGCAGCAAGCGTGGCTGAGTGATGCCGCGATGATTACGCCGCACCCGCAAGCTTATGCACTCTACGCCGACAAGCGCAACCTGGCGTTGCTCAGCGACGACGCATGGCTGGCAGACATTGGCGTCGATGCTGCGGCGCGCGCATTGCTGTCGCGGATAGTGCCGAGAACAGAACAGGTCAATGCGCAGAACGCGGAGGACATTCGGGTGCGGCGCAAGAAGCTGTTTTTCAAACCGGCCACGGGCTTTGGTTCCAAAGCCGCCTATCGCGGACTCAACGTGACGACGCGTGTGTTCGCGGAAATTCTCGCCGGGAATTATGTCGCGCAGACACTCGTGCCTGCCGGCGAGCGTACTACCATCGTCGATGGTGAAGCCGTAACGCTGAAATTCGATCTGCGTTGTTATGCTTATGCTGGCGTAATACAAATGGCGGCGGCGCGGCTGTGGCAAGGTCAGACGACAAATTTCCGGACGCCCGGCGGAGGATTTACCCCGATAGTGGTAGTGAGATGAAAATATTTGGCATCATGGGCTACAGCGGTTCCGGCAAGACGACCCTGATCGAAGGGTTGATCAAGCGGTTTGCGGCAGGCGGCTTGAAAGTGTCGCTGATCAAGCATGCGCACCATGGATTTGATATCGATCGTCCCGGCAAGGATTCCTTTCGCCATCGCGAGGCTGGTGCCGGCGAGGTGATGCTGCTCTCCGATCGGCGCTGGGTATTGATGCACGAGGTCGGCAACGAGCCACCGCCGCAACTGGAGCAGATGATCACTCGCTTGTCGCCCTGCGATCTGGTGTTGCTGGAGAGTTTCAAGACTGCGGCAGTCGACAAGCTTGAGGTGTATCGTCCCTCCGTCGGCAAGGCGCCGATCTGGCCGAACTGCCAAGGAGTAGTTGCCGTCGCCAGCGATGCGCAAGTCGATTGCCCGTTGCCGCTGCTCGATCTCAATGATCATGATGTCGTGGCGGAATTCGTGCTGAAGCATGTGGGGTTGGACTGATCCGATTGCCGGCTGGCGGCAAGATGTCTCGTTCGAGGTGAACACAGAATGTTGAGTTTCGAGGAAGCACTGGGTCAATTGCTGGCAGGCGCCACGCCGGTAAAGGAAACGGAAATGGTGGCGACGCTGAGTTCGCTTGGACGCGTCCTCGCCGTCGACCAGAGTTCCTCCATTGACGTGCCGCCACTGGATAACAGCGCGATGGATGGTTATGCAGTACGTTGCGCCGATGTACCCGTGATTGGCGTGAAGCTGCCGGTATCGCAGCGCATTCCCGCCGGCAGCATGGGACATGCGCTTGCCGCGGTCAGTGCCGCGCGCATTTTCACCGGGGCACCGGTACCACCCGGCGCTGATGCGGTGGTCATGCAGGAGCTATGCAGCGTTGACGG
>JAYUFR010000216.1:0-3962 GCA_043738625.1 Sterolibacteriaceae bacterium | reverse complement strand
GTGCAGCGCGCACAACTCACCGAGATGCAAAGCGGTCGTCGCACCATCCTGTTCGTCGATGAAGTGCACCGCTTCAACAAGGCGCAGCAGGATGCATTTCTGCCTTATGTGGAAAGCGGCACGATCACCTTCATCGGCGCCACCACCGAAAATCCGTCGTTCGAAGTCAACTCGGCCTTGTTGTCGCGCGCTGCGGTGTATGTGCTGAAGAGCCTGTCCGCAGATGAACTGAAACAGCTCTTCGATCGCGCCCGCCAACAGGTCTTTCCCGACTTGAGTTTCGACGACGATGCGCGCGACCGGCTGATCGGCCATGCCGACGGCGATGCACGCCGTTTGCTCA
Source organism: Sterolibacteriaceae bacterium (assembly GCA_043738625.1). Classification (GTDB taxonomy): domain Bacteria; phylum Pseudomonadota; class Gammaproteobacteria; order Burkholderiales; family Rhodocyclaceae; genus JANYCD01. Next base: position 3,619 of record JAYUFR010000216.1, on the reverse strand, counting down.
ACGTTCTCGAACAACTCAAGACGGCGGCGACAACGGCCGACGTCAAACACATCGACAGCGCCTTTCTCGAAGCCGCGCTGGCGAGCGACCTGCGGCGTTTTGATAAAGGCGGCGATGCGTTCTACGACCAGATCTCCGCCCTGCATAAATCGGTGCGCGGTTCCGACCCCGATGCGTCGCTCTACTGGTTGTTGCGCATGCTCGACGGTGGCGCCGACCCGCTTTACATGGGTCGGCGCATCGTGCGCATGGCCAGCGAGGACATCGGCCTCGCCGATCCGCGCGCGCTTGATGTCGCACTCAGCGCTTGCGCAACATACGAGCGGCTGGGAAGCCCGGAAGGCGAGCTGGCGCTGGCCAATGCCGTGCTCTACATGGCAGTGGCGCCCAAATCGAATGCTGCCTACGTCGCCTATAATGCGGCGCGCGCTTTTGTCAGCAAGGATCAGAGCCGGCCGGTGCCGGAACACTTGCGTAATGCGCCGACGAGGCTGATGAAGGAACTGGGTTTCGGCAGCGAATATCGCTACGCCCACGACGAGCCCGAAGCGTACGCCGCGGGCGAGAATTATTTTCCCGAAGGCATGCCGAAGATCGCGTGGTACAAGCCGACGCCGCGCGGGCTGGAAGGCAGGATTTCGGAAAAGCTGGCCCACCTGCGCGAACTTGATCGCCAGGCCAAGAAAACCAAATAGGACACACCATGCTGGATATTCAGTTTCTCCGCGGCAATCTTTCTGTAGTTGCCGAACGACTGGCGACGCGCGGCGTCACGCTCGACACCGCTGCCTTTGAAGCGCTGGAGGCCGAGCGCAAGCAGGTGCAGACCCATACCCAGGATTTGCAGGCGCAACGCAACAGCCTGTCGAAACAGATCGGCATGCTGAAGGGCAAGGGCGAAGACGTGTCCGTGGTGATGGCTGAAGTGGCGGGCATCGGCGACGAGTTGAAAGGCAACGAGGAAAAACTCGCGCAACTGCAGGAGCGATACACCGCCTTCGTCGCGCTGATCCCCAACCTGCCGCACGAGACCGTGCCGCCGGGGCGTGATGAAACCGGCAACGTGGAAGTGCTGCGCTGGGGTACGCCGCGCAGCTTCGATTTTGAAGTGAAGGACCATGTCGATATCGGTGCCGCGCTGGGACTTGATTTTGAAACCGCGACCAAGATCGCCGGCAGTCGCTTTACTTTAATGAAAGGCGGCATCGCCCGTCTGCATCGCGCACTCGCCCAGTTCATGCTGGACGTGCATACCGCGGAACATGGCTACACTGAAGTTTATGCGCCATATCTGGTGAATCCGGACAGCATGTTTGGCACCGGCCAGTTGCCCAAGTTCGAAGAGGATTTGTTTCACGTCGTGCGCAACGACGGCACACGTCTGTATCTGATCCCCACCGCCGAAGTGCCGGTCACCAACATCGTGCGCGATGAGATTCTCGACCTCGCCACGCTGCCGTTGAAATTTGTCTGCCACACGCCATGCTTTCGTTCCGAGGCTGGCACCTACGGCAAGGACACACGCGGCATGATTCGTCAGCACCAGTTCGACAAAGTGGAACTGGTGCAAATCGTCCACCCCGACAAATCCTGGGAAGCCTTGGAGGAACTGACCGGTCACGCCGAAACGATATTGAAGAAACTGGAATTGCCTTACCGCAAGATGGCGCTATGCACCGGCGACATGGGTTTCTCCGCAGCCAAGACCTACGATCTGGAAGTGTGGCTGCCGGCGCAGAATACCTATCGCGAAATCTCCTCCTGCTCCAACTTCGAAGCCTTCCAGGCGCGGCGCATGCAGGCGCGTTTTCGCAACGACAAAAACAAGACCGAGTTGCTGCACACGCTCAACGGTTCCGGCCTCGCCGTGGGGCGGACGCTGGTGGCGATCCTGGAAAACTATCAGAGCGCCGACGGTAACTTGACGGTGCCTTTGGCATTACGACCCTGGATGGGGGGTTTGGACAAGCTCAGCGGCGCCTGAAGTCCCGGCTGCCAGGCCGGCTCGAAGTGGCTGAGGATGTCGTAGTAGGTGCGGATGTTTTCCACCAAAATCACTGCCTCACCGCCGCGGCCCATGCCGCTTTTAAGGTTATCGTAGTATTCGGGCCGCGCCAATAGCGGCAGCACTTGTTTCATCTCGTACCAGGAATTCGGATCGCGTTTTTGTCGGATGGCGATGGCCCGCGCTGCATTCAGGTGACCCATGCCCAGATTGTAGGCAGCGAGCGCGAGCCAGGTGCGATCCGGTTCTTTCACTTCGTCCGGCAACTGGTCTTTCAAATCGGCAAAGTATTGTGAACCCGCCAGTATGCTTTGCTTGGGATCGAGACGATCAGTTACGTGCAGCAGGTCGGCGGTGTCCTCGGTCAGCATCATGATGCCGCGCACATTGGTAAACGAGGTTGCCAGCGAGTCCCACTTCGATTCCTGATAGGCCAGCGCCGCCAGTAAACGCCAGTCGATGCCGGTGGAGGCCTGCGCATTCTGGAAGTCGTGCCGGTAACGCGGCAGCAACGAACGCATGTGGCGGAATAGTTCGGCAATGCCATCGGCCTTGATGCGCTCGATATAGCCGAAATAATGGTCGGTCAGCCGCGCCAGCAAACCGTTTTTCCTCGCGGCAGTCTGAATGAACTCATCGGCGCGCCGCCGCAATGATGCGTTCTGCGGCGAGAAGGCCCAACCAAAGCGAATCCGTCCCGGAAGCTTGAACACCACCTCCAGGTCGGGCAAAAAATGCAACGCGAGCTTGTATTGGAGCATGTCGGTTGCCGCAAATTCAACGCGCTGGTCGGCGACGTCACGCAGCAGATCGAACTCGGTAATGCCAGTGCGAACAGACAGAACAAATTGCGGTGGGGTTCCGGCCATCCGCTGCAACGTCGCCGATTGCGGCGAGCCAAACATGGCCGCTACTGATTTTCCGGTCAAATCGACCGGCTCGCTCGTCAGGTTTGCATCATCAACAACACCAACCAGCACTTGGTCGGACTCACGCAAAGGCGTGCTGTAGAGAAATTCGGGCTGATCGTCAATCGCCGCCGACGCGGCAAAATGGACCTTGCCTTTGCGCAGCTTGGAACGCAATTCGCTTTGGTCGTCGACCACAACATAGCGCACCCGCAGATGTTGACTCTCGGCAAATGCCTCCACAAAGTCATGTTCGAAACCGGTCGCCACCCCATTCTCGATTTGATACGAAGACGGGCCGCTGCGAATGGCCACAACCAGTTCGTGCGATTGATCGGGTGGTGTCACCTGGCCACAGCCGGCAAGGAGTGTCAGTGAGGAAAAAAGACAGGCGAGGCGAACCATCCGGGTTTGTTAACTCGCGGAGATTGATGCGGGCTGCTGGATTCCCCACCGTGACGTGCAAAGATTTTTGCTCATGGGGTTCTCCATTGGAATCGGGCCGGTCTGATGAATTACCCGGGCCGGGATGGCATGGGCGTATTTTGCCATGGACGGATCGGATTCCGATGCTGGCGTCGGCCATGCGTCCGAGGTAGAATTTCGCCCCTGCGCGGAGAGGTGGCAGAGTGGTCGAATGTACCTGACTCGAAATCAGGCGATGTCGCAAGGCATCCGTGGGTTCGAATCCCACCCTCTCCGCCAA
>JAYUFR010000215.1:0-3967 GCA_043738625.1 Sterolibacteriaceae bacterium | reverse complement strand
GGCCAAACAGCGCCAGGCGCGCCGTCCGCGATGCCAGCGGAAATGGCACATGATATGGGCCACAGCGGCACGGACCTGCTTGCCATGGTTCGAGACATGCGCAACCGTTTCTGGATCTGCCTGGTTTTTACCATCCCTATTTTTGTTTACGCTCCTATGGGACGTTTCTTCACGCCGCCCGCACCGCCATTCGGATTGGCGCTCAACCTGTGGTTGTTCAGTTTGGCAAGCGCCGCAATCCTCTACCCGAGCTGGCCGTTCTTTGTCTCCGCGTGGCGCGCGCTTCGACATGGCGTGTTGGGCATGGCATTGCTCATCGTGCTCAGTGTCGGCACCGGGTATCTCTTCAGTGTCGGCACGACCTTCTTCTTTAAAGAAGGCGGGCAATTCTTTGAGGCCGCCGCGGTTCTGCTGGTCTTCATCCTGCTCGGCCATTGGTTGGAAATGCGGGCTCGCGCCGGTGCTTCGTCTGCCATCAAGGCGTTGATGAATCTCACGCCGGCGAAAGCGACGGTGGTCCGGAACGGCGCCGAGATTGAGGTGCCGACTGCTGAAGTGCTGGCGGGCGAGACCGTGGTGATCAAACCCGGCAACAAGATTCCGGTTGACGGCACGGTGGAGACCGGCGAGTCGCTTGTCGACGAGTCCATGCTCACTGGCGAGTCGATGCCCGTCCAGAAGGGCCCAGGCGATACGGTGATTGGTGCAACCATCAATAAGAGCGGCAGCTTTCGCTACAAGGCGACAAAAGTCGGAGCCGATTCTGCGCTGGCGCAGATCGTAAAACTTGTTCAGGACGCGCAGAACTCTAAGGCGCCGGCACAACTTCTCGCGGACAAAGCTGCTCAATGGTTGGTGATCGTCGCCATTGTAATTGGCCTTGCAACATTTGCAGTGTGGTTCTGGTGGATCGGACAATCGCTGCTGTTCGCGGTGACAATGACTATTACCGTATTCGTGATCGCCTGTCCGGACGCATTGGGACTCGCGACGCCGATGGCCGTCATGGTGAGTACTGGTTTGGGAGCTAAGAACGGAATTCTATTCAAGAACGCATCGGCGCTCGAAGACGCTACCAAAATCAACGTCATTGTCTTCGATAAGACCGGCACTCTCACTGTCGGCCAGCCGGAGGTCGTGGAGATCGTATTGGCGGACGGCGTCACCGAGGATGTACTGCTCTCCGCAGCTGCGGCGGTAGAGCAGGGTTCAGACCATCCGTTGGCGCAGGCGATCCTGCGTCGGGCGGAGAAACTCACCGTGACGGCACTGACACAATTCGAAAGTCTCGATGGCATGGGTGCACGCGCCGAGACTGCCGGTGGTACCGTGTTTCTCGGCAACCGTCTGCTGATGGATTCACAAAAGTTCGCGCTCGGTCGACTGGAAGCCGAGGCAACGCGCCTGCAAGGCGACGGACGCACCGTTGTGCACGTGGCACAGGCCGGTCACGTGATTGGCCTCATCGCAATTGCCGATGCCATCCGGCCCACATCCAAGGCCGCGATCGCAAAGTTGCGTGAACGGAAGATCGAAGTGGTGATGCTGACCGGTGACAATGCAGCGACCGCTAAGAAAATCGCCGCCGACCTCGGCATCGACACTGTCTTGGCCGACGTGCTCCCGGGTCAGAAGGCCGAAAAAGTGAAAGAGCTTCAGGCCAATGGAAAAAAAGTCGGGATGGTAGGCGATGGGGTCAACGACGCACCGGCCCTTACCCAGGCTGATGTGGGTTTTGCTATCGGCGCCGGAACTGATGTTGCGATGGAAAGCGCTGATGTTGTGTTGATGAAAAGTGATCCTTACGACATCGTTGCTGCGATCGAGTTATCGCACGCCACGTTGCGGAAGATGCATCAGAATCTTTGGTGGGCCGTGGGTTACAACGTTATTGCGTTTCCGCTTGCGGCAGGCGTCTTGTATCCCTTCGTGCTGAGCCCAGAAGTTGCCGCGATATCCATGTCCGGAAGTACTCTCATCGTGGCGATCAATGCCTTGATGCTAAAGCGGATCAAGCTCGCCGGCATGCATCAACCCGGAAAGACAGCCGCCGCGTGAGGATCGATACCGGGCGCACCTCTGGTATGTCGGCATACACGATGGCGGCGCTCATGCTGGCTGTATTTACGATATCGATCGGCTTTGGCATTGTGCTTCCACTCCTCCCATATCTGATCGAGCGACTGATCGGAACGGGTGTGACGGTGGCGCAAGTTTCCCGGCATACCGGACTGCTGACTGCCGTATACACCCTCTCGCTTTTTCTGTTCGCTCCACTGTGGGGTCGACAATCTGATCGAAGCGGTCCTCGCGGAGTGCTACTGGTCGGGCTCATCGGCTTCGGCGCAACTATGGTGGTCTTCTCATTAGTTGAAAGTCTCGTTGCAGTGTACTTCGAGCGATTCTTAAGCGGAATGTTCGCTGCGGCGGTAACACCAGTGGCGGCGGCGGTGATTGGCAGCGTTACAAGGACCGAGGGAGAGCGCGCCCGTAGACTAGCGTTCCTCAGCATGGCCGGCGTGGCCGGCTTCCTGCTCGGGCCAATGGTAGGTGTGTCCGTGACGCGCCTGGTTTCCGATGTCTTTACCTATGCCATGCCTGCTGGATCTGTGGCGATTCCGCTCGTGGTAACCGCCGGGCTCGCGTTTCTCACTGCCTGCGCAGTCGCCCTAGCTGTGAGGAGTCGCGGTGGCAGCGAGCAATCCCCGAAAATTCCGGTCACTGCGGTCCAGACGATCGTACCGCTCGCATCGAAGCTACTGTTTCTCACGTTCATCGTTTCGGCGGGTATCGGAGTTTTCGAGGTCGGGCTTGCACTTCGCGGCAAACAGGAACTCGGCCTCAGTCCGTACCAGATCGCGTTGATGTTTACGGAATGCAGCTTGGTCATGATCGTGATGCAGGCAATCGTTTTCTCCCCTTGGTTCAAACCGGACGCAACGCGCTGGGTTATCGCACCGTCACTGTTCGTATTGGTAGTTGGATTGCTCCTCATACCAGTGGCGTCAAATTTCACAATGATGCTGGTCGTCATTGGCGCGGTCGCCGGTAGCGCCGGGATTCTCTCTCCGGTTCTGACCTATTGGATTTCCGCGAAGGCTGGGAGCGCACAGGGTCGGGATCTCGGCAGGCAAACGGCGGTGTCCAGCCTTGGCGTGACGGTGGGCTCGGCGGGGGGCGGACTCCTCTTCAATGTTGGCAGTCTGCCGGGTATTTCATTTATTCTGACTGCAGGACTCGTTGCAGCAGGCTTCCTGCTAAGTCTTGGGTTGGCGAAGAGGCTCGTACTTCCCAATTCCTCTTTGCTTTCATCGTCCGAACCTGACTTGAACCAAAGTAAAAACAGCTGAAGAGGCGGAGGTATGGCCATGGTAACCGATCCCGTATGCGGCATGCAGATTGACGAGCGAAACGCAATAGCCAATGGTGTGTTCAAAGGATCCAAATATTATTTTTGTTCCACCGACTGTGAGAACAAATTCAAGGCCAACCCCGCCGCGTACGTCGATTCGACGCCGGTGGTTCCGCGCACTAGTCCTTCGGGATCTTCGTATACCTGCCCCATGCACCCGGAGATCGTGCGCGCCGCGCCGGGCGACTGCCCAATATGCGGCATGGCATTGGTGCCAATCGCCGGCACGGGCGCCGGCCAAACGGACGATTCTGTGTTGCGCGATCTCGCCCACCGTCTATGGGTTGGCACCGCATTGTCCATTCCGCTTGTCGCGCTTGCGATGTCACCGATGATAGGCATCCATGACCTGTTCGGCCTGCAACCCCGGCCGCGCGGATGGGTCGAGTTCGCCCTGGGCACGCCGGTGGTGCTATGGGTCGGTTGGCCGATTCTGCGAAAATTCTGGTCGTCGCTCACGCATCGCGCGCTCAATATGTACACATTAATTGGGCTCGGTGTCGGGCTGGCATATCTGTTCAGTCTCGTTGCCGTATTAATGCCCGGAGTATTTCC
>JAYUFR010000214.1:0-31327 GCA_043738625.1 Sterolibacteriaceae bacterium | reverse complement strand
GCTCAATCATGGCATTGCCAAAAACCGAGCAACTGACTTCCTTTGCATCCTTCATCAGGCGGGTAGTGCTCCACGCGACCGTCAGTCGCGAGCGGTCTTGAGTATGGCGTTGAAGGTAGCGCTTGGCCGCATCACCGCCTTGGCCTTCACCGGGTCAAGCTTGTAGTAGCCGCCGATGTCGACGCGATGGTCCTGAACCGCCTTGAACTCACCAACGATCTTTTCCTCGCTCTCGGCCAGTGACTTGGCCAGAGCGGCGAAGCGGCCGGCAAGTTCCTTGTCCTCGGACTGCGTGGCAAGCGCTTGCGCCCAATACATCGCCAGATAAAACTGGCTACCACGGTTGTCAAGTTCGCCGGTCTTGGGCGAGGGTGATTTTCTGTTGTCGAGCAGTTTTCCGGTTGCGGCATCCAGCGTCTTGGCAAGCAAGGTTGACCGCTTGTTGCCAGTCTTGACACCGAGGTCCTCGAACGATACCGCGAGCGCGAGATACTCGCCGAGCGAATCCCAGCGCAAGTGGTTTTCCTCCACCAACTGCTGAACGTGCTTGGGTGCCGACCCGCCAGCACCGGTCTCATACATGCCGCCACCCGCCATCAGGGGAACGATGGACAGCATCTTGGCGCTGGTGCCGAGTTCCATGATCGGGAACAGGTCGGTTAGGTAATCGCGCAGGATATTGCCGGTCGCAGAAATTGTATCGAGGCCGCGGATTACGCGCTCGAGCGTGTAGCGCATGGCGCGGACCTGGGACATGATCTGGATGTCGAGACCCGTAGTGTCGTGATCCTTCAGGTAAGTGTGGACCTTCTTGATCAACTCGGCTTCGTGCGGGCGATAGGCGTCAAGCCAGAACACTGCTGGCATGCCCGAGTTGCGGGTGCGGGTGACTGCCAGCTTGACCCAGTCGCGAATCGCGGCATCCTTTACCTGGCACATGCGCCAGATGTCGCCTGTTTCTACGTTCTGCGTTAGCAATACTTCGCCCGTGGCAAGGTCGGTGATGTTGGCGACGCCGTCTTCCGGAATCTCGAAAGTCTTGTCGTGCGAACCGTACTCTTCTGCCTGCTGGGCCATTAGGCCAACGTTGGGGACGGTGCCCATGGTCTTGGGGTCGAAGTTGCCATGCCACTTGCAGAAGTTGATTATCTCCTGGTAGATGCGGGCGAAGGTACTCTCTGGCATTACGGCCTTGACGTCCTTGGGGCGACCATCTGCGCCCCACATTTTTCCGCCAATGCGGATCATGGCGGGCATCGACGCATCCACGATCACGTCATTTGGCGAGTGGAAATTGGTGATGCCCTTCGCTGAGTCGACCATCGCCAGTTCCGGACGATGCGCGTGGCAGTCATGCAGATCCTTGAGGATTTCCTCACGTTTGGACGCGGGCAGCTGGGCGATTTTTTCGTAGAGATTGGCCATGCCGTTATTGACATTGACACCCAACTCGTCAAAAAGCTTTCCATGTTTCTCGAAAGCTTCCTTGTAGAAGATCCTGACGCAATGGCCGAAGACGATCGGATGCGAAACCTTCATCATCGTTGCCTTGACATGCAGCGAGAACATGACACCAGTCTTGTGCGCATCCTCGAGCTCTTTTTCGTAGAACTCAAGAAGCGCCTTCTTGCTCATAAACATGCTGTCGATGATTTCGCCAGCCAGCAGGGAAACCTTGGGTTTTAGCTCGACGGCGTTGCCACTCTTGGTGATCAATTCCATCTTCACGTCGCGCGCTTTGTCGAGCGTCATCGACTTCTCGCCGTGATAGAAGTCGCCACGGTGCATGTGCGAGACGTGCGTGCGTGAAGCTTGACTCCATTCACCCATCGAGTGCGGGTTCTTGCGGGCGTATTCCTTCACGGCCTTTGGCGCCCGTCGGTCGGAGTTGCCTTCCCGCAGCACCGGATTGACCGAACTGCCGATGCACCGGCTGTATCGGGACCTGATCGCCTTTGCCTCATCCGTCTTGGGATCCTCGGGGTAGTCGGGAATCTTGTAGCCCTTCGATTGAAGCTCGCGGACGCAGGCGACAAGCTGCGCGACAGAGGCGCTGATGTTCGGCAGCTTGATAATGTTTGTTTCCGGAAGTTGGGTTCTGCGGCTAAGGTCGCCGAGCACGTCCGCTACTTTCTGCGCCTCGGAGAGATAGTCGGGAAACTCGGCAAGAACCCGTGCCGATACCGAAATATCGGCCTCTTCAATCTCGATCCCGGCTGGTGCCGCAAAAGTGCGTATCACCGGCAGGAAGGCGACCGTCGCCAGCAGCGGTGCTTCGTCGGTAAGCGTGTAAGTGATCTTCGATTGCCCAGTGCTCATGTACGTGCCTCATCGTGTATGTTATCTATTTTGAAATATCAGGCGGAAGGATATGGAGCCAACATCCTCGGCCGAACGCCCGAGTATCCTTGACCGATGCTTGGTCGTCAATAAGCAGGACAGTGGGTATCGGTTCTGGATTCGTCATTTTCGACTTGACGCAAACTTCAGTAAGGGGAAGACGATTTTCATGACTGATAGAATGTGTTGAACCCTTTGCGCCGACCAGACAACCATGCATGGCACAGTCCACCAGGAAAATTTTTCGCAGCGTATCGCGCACTCCATGGTGGGTGGCGTTAACAAGCATTACATGAAGGATTGCAACTTTCGCAAGGCTGCATTGCAGGCGTAGAACAGTCGTGGCGCGCGTGATTCTTTTCAACAAGCCATATGGCGTATTGACCCAATTCACATCCGAGTCTGGTCATCAGACGCTCAAGCAGTTCATCCCGGTTGCTGGCGTCTACGCCGCCGGCCGGCTTGATGCCGACAGCGAAGGCCTGGTGGTTCTCACCGACAATGGCCTGTTGCAGGCGCGGATCGCCGATCCAGCCTACAAGCAACCCAAAACCTATTGGGTCCAGGTCGAGGGGGTGCCTGACGACGCAGCGCTGGCGTGGTTGCAGCAGGGTGTGGACTTGGGTGATTTTGTGACTTTGCCCTGTCAGGCAAGGCGAATGGCCGCGCCCGCGGCTCTTTGGCCCAGAACCCCGCCAATCCGCCATCGGGCCGCGATTCCAACCGCCTGGTTGGAGATCACGCTGAAGGAAGGCAAGAATCGACAGGTACGGCGCATGACCGCCAAAGTCGGCTGTCCCACCCTGCGCTTGATTCGCTGGGCAGTCGGTGAATGGACTTTGCTAGGATTGGAGCCAGGGCAGTGGCGGCAGGTCGAATATGCTTTCCACGAAAACTCATGTCAACCTGACCGTCAACCGCGCGTTATTGGCCATGACGCACGGTTTTTCGCCGGTCGTGTCAAACCAAAATCCAAGTGAACTGAAAGGGAATAAAATGAACAAACTGATCGCTACTCTGGTTGCCGGCCTGTTCGTCGCCGCTTCCGCCTTCGCCGCCGACGCCGCCAAAGCCCCTGCCGCTGCTGCCCCGGCCGCCGCCGCCGCTCCTGCCGCCGCCCCGGAAGCCCCGGCTGCCGAAGCGCCGAAGAAGATGAAGAAGAAGCACAAGAAGGCCAAGAAGGCAGAAGCAATGCCTGCTGAAGCCGCCCCCGCCAAGTAATTCGGCGTCGGTGCAAGCAAAAAGGGCAGGGTAACCTGCCCTTTTTTTCGTCCCTGTTTTGAAGATGGCCCTGCTGACAATCAGCTGTCGTTGATTTTCTTGCCGATATACGCCAGCGCTTCTTCTACCTGGTCAATCAGAATCAGGCACAAGTCATCCGCCTGCAGATTATCCAGCGCGGTGTCGATGGCTACGAATTCACCGTGTATTTCCCTGACTGTGCGAGTTCTGGTGGCTTTGCCGAGCCCTTGCCGCAGCAGTGTCATGACTTCGCCGTCGGCACGTCCCCGCTGACACTGATCCTGATACAGGATTGCTTCATCAAAGACATCCCCGAGTATTTCAGTTTGCTGACGAATGTCTTCGTCGCGACGATCGCCAGCGCCACTGATCACCACCGTGCGGCGTTTTGCCGGCATGTTTTCGACAGCGCGAACCAGCGCCATGATCGCGTCAGGATTGTGTCCATAATCCGCGATCACCGTTGCGCCGCGATGGGCAAAGACATTGAACCTTCCCGGCGCGGTGCGGGCATCGCTGACGAAGCTGCCCAATCCGGCACGAATATTTTTCCAGGCAATCCCCAGCGCCCACGCAGCGGCCGTTGCAGCCATGACGTTTTCAATCTGGAAACCGATTGCGCCGTTACCCGTGATTGGAATCCGCGCCAGCGCGATGCGTTGCTCGAAGCCGCCACGAGTGGCGACGATATGCCCGTCGTCAAGCGTCACCACGCGATGGCCTTGGGCGCGTCGTGTGCTGATCACCGGGTGACGACTATCGGTGGCAAAGAAAGTCACCGAGCCAGGACAGAAATCAGCCATCTTCGCCACGATGGGATCGGCCGCATTGAGCACCGCAACGCCATCGGGAGCAACGTTCTGGACGATGACCCGTTTCACCACGGCAAGATCTTCGACAGTGCTGATATAACTCAAACCGAGATGATCGCCGGTGCCGATGTTGGTGACCACGGCCACCTTGCAACGATCAAAGCCGAGGCCTTCGCGCAGCACGCCGCCGCGCGCAGTTTCAAATACGGCCGCATCGACATCGGGGTGAAGCAGCACGTTGCGTGCGCTGCGCGGTCCGCTGCAATCCCCAGTATCAATACGTTTTCCGGCAATATAGACACCGTCGGTGGTAGTCATGCCGACGCGATATCCACTCGCTGTGAGCAGATGGGCGATGAGTCGCACTGTCGTCGTCTTGCCGTTGGTGCCGGCAACGGCGACAAGGGGAATGCGCCCGTCTTCGCTGTTGCCAAACATTGACGCCATGATCGCTTCGCCCACTGCACGGCCCTTGCCATAGGAAGGGTGAAGATGCATGCGCAAGCCGGGCGCCGCATTCGCTTCGACAATGGCGCCACCGGATTTTTCAAGCGATTGCAGCACGTTCTCGCACACTACATCGATTCCGCAAATATCCAGACCTACCATTTGCGCGGCGTCAATCACGCGAGCCGCCAGTTCCGGGTGTACGTCTTCAGTCACGTCGGTAGCGGTGCCACCGGTGCTGAGGTTGGCGTTGTTGCGCAGGATCACGCGAGCCCCCTTGGCCGGTACCGTGTCGGCGGTACAGGATTGCCTTTCCAGAGTGGCAATGGCAATGTCGTCGAAGCGGATCTTGGTTAGTGAAGTGGCGTGACCTTCGCCACGCTGTGGGTCGCTGTTAACCTGTTCCACCAGTTGTCGAACCGACTGTACGCCGTCTCCCACCACCTGTGGCGGATCACGACGCGCGGCGGCGACCAGGGTGCTGCCCACGACCAGCATGCGAAAATCATTGCCGGCGATGAAGCGCTCGACGATGATGTCGGTACTGAATTCCGCAGCAACCGCGTAAGCCCGCACCACCTCTTCCTGCGCCGCAATGTTGACGGCGACACCTTTGCCCTGATTGCCATCGCGCGGCTTGACCACGACAGCGCCACCAATCTCCTGCGCCGCGGCCCAGGCATCTTCCGCGCTGCTCACCACGCGGCCCTGTGGCACCGGCACTCCGGCGGCATTGAGTAATTTCTTGGTCAGTTCCTTGTCCTGTGCAATGGCTTCCGCAATGGCGCTGGTGCGGTCGGTTTCTGCTGCCTGAATGCGCCGCTGACGGCTGCCCCAGCCAAACTGCACCAGGCTGCCGTCGGTCAACCGACGCGAGGGAATGCCACGCGCATCGGCTGCCTTTACGATGGCTCCGGTGCTCGGTCCAAGACGCACATCTTCATCCAGATCGCGTAGCCGCGACAATGCCTGCGCAAGATCAAACGGCTGCTCGTGAAACGCGGCGACGCAGAGTTGTTCGGCAAACTCGAACGCCAGCCGGCCGACCGCTTCTTCGCTATATTCGACCACTACCTGATATACGCCGTGGTCCACCGTCTGCACGGTGCGGCTGAAGGTCACCGGACAGCCGGCTTGTGCCTGCAACCCCAGCGCTGCGAATTCCAGTGCATGGGCGAGCGAAAAAGATTTCTCCTGCCCCGCCGGCAGCATGAAACCAATTGCCGGAAAACGGGCGCGCAGCCGGGCGTGAAAGCCGCCGATGCCGCCGCCGGAGTTCTGTGCTTCATTGCATGAAACGATCGCCTCGATTGCGGTATGCCGGCTCCACAGGTTGGGCCCGCGCAGCGCACGAACCCGCGATACCTCCATGAACGCGGCGACCACTTCGCTCTGCACCGCCTCGTGTTTCGCGCTATCCATCGTTGCCTCGTCGATTGGTCCGCAAGGTGGGCGTCGTGCTGGTTGGCTCATCTTCATCCTGGCCCGGAACGAAGCTTTGCATCACCGCGCGAATCAGTTCGTGTGATATTCCGAGCGCCCATGCCGCCGCCACTGTCGCCAGCACGTTCTCGGCTTGAAATGCGGGTGCACCGGCAGCCAACGGCATCGTCGCCAGATGGGCGAGCGGCATTTCGTGGGCCCCCCTGGCCATCACCACCCAACCATCGCGGATGAATGTGGCCCGCGAATTCGTTGTGCGTTGCTCGACCAGTGCCGGCAGGTCAGGATCGATGCCGAAAAATATGACCTCGCCGTCGCACAGCGCGGCCAATCCTGCAGCCAGCGGATCGCCGGCGTTGAGCACTGCCACGCCATCCGGCAGCACCACGTCAACCTGGGTACGGAAGACATTGACGAGTTGCTCGGGCGTGCCGATAAAAAATTCCGGATCAAGCGCGGCCGCGTCGACATTGGTCACCACCCCGACCGAACATTTGTCGTAAGCCAGACCTTCGCTCAGGATCGAGCGGGCGTTGTTCTCGAACACTGCCGCCTCGACCGCGCGGGTCATCAGCACGCGCTGGCCGGCAGCCCATGTTGCGCAATTGCCTTTCTGTGCCGCCCGCCGATTAAAGAACAGTCCGTCGCCGCAGGCCAGTCCGACATGCTTGCCGCTGAGTTTGAGCATGCGTGCCACCAGCCGTGCCACTGTGGTTTTGCCCTTCGAGCCGGTGATGCCCACAATCGGAATGCGACCGTTATCTTTTTCTGCAAACAGGTGATCGACAATCGCGCGGCCGACCGGGCGTGGCGTGCCCTCGGCCGGCTTGAGATGCATCAACAGGCCCGGACCGGCGTTGATTTCGACAATCGCGCCCCCCTGTTCTTCGAGTGGCCGCGAAATGTCTTCCGCGACCAGATCAACCCCGGCGATATCGAGACCGACGATACGGGCGGCGAGTCCTGCAGCGGCCGCGACAGCGGGATGAACCTGATCGGTCACGTCGATCGCGACATTGCCATTGCGCTGTAGCAGCACCTTGCGGCCTGCGCTGGGCACTGCATCAGGCATCAGACCCTGGCGTTGCAGTTCAAGTACCACCGCCGTGTCATCGTGCGGGTTGATGCGGTTGAGTGGAAAGTCCTCGGTGGTTCCACGCCGTGGGTCGCTGTTGATTTGCAGATCGGTGAGTTGGGCGACGGTCGAGTGGCCATCGCCGGTGATCATCGCCACTTCGCCGCGCGCTGCTGCGGCGAGTTTCCCCCCCACGATCAGCAAGCGATGTTCGGTCCCGCGAATGTAGCGTTCGACGATGACCTCGCTGCCATGTCGCTCAGCCAATGCGAACGCGGCTTCCACCTGTTCGCGCGTGTCCAGTTCGAGCGAAACACCGCGGCCGTGGTTGCCGTCGAGCGGCTTCACCACCACCGGCGTGCCGATGTCTTCGGCGGCATCCCACGCGTCTTCGGCATTGGCCACAATCCGGCCCGACGGTACCGGAACGCCGCAGGATTCGAGCAGGCGTTTGGTCAAGTCCTTGTCGCTGGAAATGCTCTCGGCAACGGCGCTGGTGGTGTCGGTCTCGGCGGTCCAGATACGGCGGCTGCGCACGCCGTGGCCGAGTTGCACCAGGTTGCCTGCGGAAAGGCGCAGCGAGGGGATGCCTCGCGCGCTCGCCGCATTTACGATGCAAGCCGTGCTGGGACCCAGGCAATGTGTGTCGGCCATGGCGTGCAATCGATCCACCGTGCCGGCGACATCAAACGGTTGGTCGTGGATGGCCGCCATCACCAGATCGCGCGCAGCAAAAAGGCAGGCGCGGCTCACGTTTTCGTCACGAGCCCGCACCACGACCTTATAGACGCCGCGCTTCGAGGTTTCCCGTGCCTTGCCGAAGCCGCTTTGCATGCCTGCCAGATTTTGTAATTCCAGCGTTACGTGTTCGAGAATATGACCTGACCAGGTGCCTTCCCGCACGCGCTGCATGAAACCGCCGGGTTCGCCGACGCCGCAGCGGTGCTCGATCAACGAAGGTAGCCACGCGGCAAGGCGTTCGTAGAATCCGGGCAAGGTGTTGGAAGGCGAGTCCTCCAGATCGTGGATATCGACCCAGGCCTCCAGTGCCGGTCGGTAAGTCCAGATGTTGGGCCCGCGCAGAGAAATCACCTGGGTGATTTCAATCGTTTTATTGGTCATCTGTGCGCAGTGGGAAATTCAGACGAGTAACGCCCGAGGTGCTCTCAGGTTTACATTGGGAGGACACAATTATCGCCCGGAACCGGCCGGACAGCGCATCAAGCGAGGCGGTATACTCCTGCCGCCTGCCCAGTCCGCAGTCGCGGGTGCGCAGGCCAATCCCATGACAACTCAACCCGACAATCCCGCTTCTGCCGGCAATCCCGTTCCCGAGCCATGGCGTCTCGGTGCCGAAGCCTTGCTGGCACAAGACGAACACATCCTCGCCTGGCTCGAAACCGATCTCGACCACAGACTCCGCTTTGCGCCCGGCCTGCTGATCGCTACTGATCGCCAGCTCATCGCCAAGGCGCCCGGCGTGAACGAATGGCAGCAATGGTCTTATCGCGACCAGTTGCTACTGCAACATCATGACCATGCCGGCGTGGGTACGCTCGAACTGCACGACGGCGCAAGTCGCCTGGTTACCTGGCGCTACACCCTCGGCCAGAATCCGCAGGCATTGCGCCTGATGGATCAGTTCAAACGCTTGCGCGATGCCGGAGTTGGAGGTCGTGCGCAGGCACCAGCGCCCGCAACGCTTTGTCTGCAATGTCTGGCACCACTGCCTGTTGGTGAAGAAGACTGTCCTGTCTGCACACGCGAGATTCAACGCCCGCCGTCGACGTGGACGCTGTTCCGCCTGTCGCGCTTCGCCAAACCCTACAAGAGCCAACTGATCACCGGCTCCCTGTTGACCATTGCGGCAACGATTGCAAATCTGGTGCCGCCCTATCTGTCCATGCCGCTGATGGACAAGGTTCTCATTCCGTTCCAGAACGGCAAGCCCATCGATGTCATGCTGGTGGGCCTGCTGCTCGGCGGCCTGCTCGGATCGAGCCTGCTGGCCTGGGGGCTGGGTTGGGCCCGCACTTATATCCTGGCTTTGGTGTCCGAACGCATCAGCGCTGATCTGCGCACGACCACCTACGAACATCTGTTGCATCTCTCGCTCGAATACTTCGGCGGCAAACGTACCGGCGACCTGATGTCGCGCATCGGATCGGAATCGGATCGGATCAGTGTCTTCCTATCGTTGCACGCACTGGATTTCGTCACCGATGTGCTGATGATCCTGATGACATCCATTGTCCTGTTCTCGATCAACCCATGGCTGGCCCTGGTCACACTGCTGCCGCTGCCCTTCATTGCCTGGATGATCCACGTCGTGCGTGACCGCCTGCGTACCGGCTTCGAGAAAATAGACCGGGTGTGGGGCGAGGTTACCAATGTGCTGGCCGACACCATCCCCGGCATACGGGTGGTCAAGGCCTTCGCCCAGGAACAGCGCGAAGTGAAGCGTTTTCACGAAGCAAACCGGCACAATTTGCACATCAATGATCGCATCAACCGGACCTGGTCACTGTTCTCACCGACCGTCACGCTGCTCACCGAAGTAGGCCTGCTGTTCGTCTGGGCCTTCGGCATCTGGCAGGTGTCGACGAATGAGATCACCGTCGGCGTGCTTATCGCCTTCATCGCCTACATCACCCGTTTTTACACGCGGCTCGATTCGATGAGCCGCATCGTCTCGGTCACACAAAAGGCCGCTGCCGGCGCCAAGCGCATCTTCGACATTCTCGATCATGTATCGAGTGTGCCCGAGCCCGCCAGCCCGGTGCATCTGGCCGAAGTCAGCGGCGCCATCGAAATCCGCAACATCGGCTTCCGCTACGGCAACCGCGCCGTGATTCGCGACGTCAATCTTTCCATCGCGCCGGGCGAGATGATCGGCCTGGTCGGCCACAGCGGTTCGGGCAAGAGCACGCTGGTGAATCTGATCTGCCGTTTCTACGACGTGTCGGCCGGCTCGGTCCGCGTCGAGGGTGTCGACGTCCGCTCGCTGCCTGTGGCCGAATACCGTCGCCACATCGGTTTGGTGTTGCAGGAGCCGTTCCTCTTCTTCGGTACCATTGCTGACAACATCGCCTACGGCAAGCCCGCTGCAACGCGGAGCGAAATTGTCGCCGCCGCGCGCGCCGCGCACGCCCACGAATTCATCCTGCGCCTGCCGCTCGGTTATGACTCGCTGGTCGGCGAGCGTGGCCAGTCGCTCTCCGGTGGCGAGCGTCAACGCATCTCCATCGCGCGCGCGTTGCTGATCGATCCGCGCATCCTCATCCTCGACGAGGCGACTTCATCGGTTGATTCGACCACCGAAAAAGAAATCCAGAAGGCGCTCGACAACCTGGTGCAGGGCCGCACCACGATTGCCATCGCGCACCGGCTGTCCACCCTGCGTCGCGCCGATCGGCTGGTGGTGATGGAGCGCGGGCAGATCGTCGAGATCGGTCGCCACGAAGATTTGATGGCGCGTGAAGGTGCGTACTATCGCCTCTATCAGGCCCAGGCCCGCAACGTCGATGGCGACACCGCGATCGAGCGTTCCCCGGCATGAGTGCGCCGCTGAAATTTTGCCTTTCGCGCAATGCCCTCGGGCGGCTGGTGTTCACCGGCGCCGACGCAGCGGTGCATGAGGGCGTGGTGCCGGTGCGTGCCTTTCCCATCGCCGCGCCGGACACCGGTGTCGCGCTGATCAGCGTCGACGGTCACGAACTGGCGTGGATCGATCAACCCGCCGACCTGCCACAAGACGTCAGGCAATTGCTCGAAGAAGAACTCGCCAGCCGCGAATTCATGCCTGAGATCCAGCAGATCCTTCGTGTCTCCAGCTTCGCCACGCCGAGTACATGGGAGGTGAAGACCGATCGCGGCGATACGGTTTTCATCCTGCGCGGCGAGGAAGACATCCGCCGCCTCGCCGGCGCCATGCTGGTGATCGCCGACAAGCACGGCATCCAGTTTTTGATCCGCGATGTGAATGTGCTCGACCGTCACAGCCGCAGGATTCTTGATCGGTTTTTGTGAGGACGATAAAATGATCCCCTTCATTCGCGCGCCCTGCGCCATGCTGCTGTGCTTCACCATGCTGTCCGCGCATGCCGTCGACTTTCCGGTGGTGGAACTTTCTGCCGGCATCCACCGCATCGAGGCCGAGGTGGCCTATACCGAGCAGGCCCGCCAACTCGGCCTGATGCACCGCCCCGCGATGCCTGCCTATCATGGCATGCTGTTCGTATTTCCACGGCCCTCCAACGAGTGCATGTGGATGCGGAACACGCTGCTGCCGCTATCGGTGGCCTTCATTGATGGCAATGGAAAAATCATCAACATCGAAGACATGCAGCCGCAGACCGACAACAACCACTGCACGCTCAAACCCGCGCGCTATGCGCTGGAAATGAACCTCAACTGGTTCAAGAGTCGCGGTCTCGGCCCCGGCTCGACCATCATGGGCATTGAGCGCGCGCCCACTGCGCAATAGCTGCACGGCAAATGAAATACATCGATTACACGCCAGGCGGTGCCGAGACCATGCACGTCAGCGAAGGCCCGGCGCCATCGCCGCAACCCGGTGAAATCCTGATCGAGGTTCACTTCGCGGGCATCAACCGTCCCGACCTCATGCAGCGGCAGGGCAAGTATCCGCCGCCGCGAGGGGCTTCGCCGATCCTGGGGCTTGAAGTCTCGGGCCGCGTCGCGGCGCTGGGCGAGGGCGTGAGCGAATGGAAGATCGGCGACGAAGTCACCGCACTCGCGCCTGGCGGCGGCTATGCTGAATTCTGCGCCGTGCCCGCCAGCCATGCCTTGTCGATCCCCAAGGGTCTCGGCCTGCGCGAAGCCGCCTCATTGCCCGAGAACTGGTTCACCGTCTGGGCCAACCTGATCGACTTGTGCAAACTCAAAGCCGGCGAGCGGCTGTTGATACACGGCGGCTCCAGTGGCATCGGCCTCGCCGCCATCCAGCTCGGCAAGTTGATCAGTTGCGAAGTGTTCGTCACTGTCGGCGGCATCGAAAAAGCCGTTGCCTGCCATGCCTTCGGCGCCGATCATGCAATCAACTACAAGAGCGAAGATTTTGCTCTGCGCATCAACGAGATCACCGCCAAGCAAGGCGTCGATGTCATCCTCGACATGGTGGGTGCGCCTTACCTGCAGAAGAATGCAGCACTGTTGCGCAAGGATGGCCGCCTGTGCATCATCGCTTTTCTCGAAGGCAGCAAGACCGAATTCGATTTCCTGCCGATCCTGATCAAGCGCCTCACCATCACTGGCTCCGCCATGCGACCACGTACGGTGGAAGAGAAAGCATCGATCCGCGATGCGTTGCGTGCCAGGGTGTGGCCAGCGATTGAAGCAGGACAGGTCAAGACGCACGTGCATGCGGTGTTTCCGCTGGCCGATGCCACCGAGGCGCATCGGCTCATGGAGAGTAGCCGGCACATCGGGAAGATATTGCTGCAGGTCAGGTGAAACAGCGCCGTCGGCGCTGTTTCACCAGTGCTTGACAGATGGTAGGTGAATGTACATTATGGCGTACAGTTGGGTAAGGAGCGCATCATGCAAGAAACCACATTTACTGAACTCCGCACGCACGCCAAGAGCTACTTCGATGCTGTCGAAAGGGGCGAGACGGTGCGCGTGTATCGCAACGGGAAACCCGTCGCCGAAATCGTTCCCATTCGTTCGGGAACCCAGTCGTGGAAGCGTACTGTCACGCCGACGACCGTCAAAGGTCTTACCCTGAGTAGCGAACTCCTGAGCGACCGGAAAAAATCAGTTTGAAGATTTTTCTCGACACCTCGGCATTTGCCAAACGCTACGTTGCCGAGCAGGGATCAGAAAAAGTGCTGGCGCTGTGTGAACAAGCAGACAGCCTCACCGTCAGCATCATCTGCCTGCCGGAACTGATTTCCACACTGGCGCGACTGGTCAGGGAAAAGCGGCTCGCCAAAGTCGATTACTTGAGACTCAAGCATGATGCGATAACCGATCTTGCGGATGCCGATATTTGTCAGATCACTGCGGATGTTTTGGCCGCCGTCGCCAAACGGCTGGAATCTTCTCCGTTGCGCGCAATGGATGCGATCCACATTGCTTGCGCATTGGTGGTCAAGCCAGATGTATTCGTTGCGGCCGACCATCGCCAACTTGACGCAGCACGCAAGGCAGGCTTAAAGGTCGTTGATGTTTCGTAACCTGAAGCGAACGGTCACGACGTTTTAGTCAGGCCCTCAGTTGCTACCCGCCTGCTGCCTGATGGCCTTGAGCAACAGCACCAGCATGATGATGAACCAGACCCCGAAATTACCCACCGGCAACCAAAAGCCGAACAAGCCGTCCCACGCGAACGGACCGGATTTGAAAAAAACGATCAGGCCCGAAGGCACGAACGCCAGCGCGGCCCAGATGTTGAAGTAGCCGGCCCAGCGCGGGAATACCGGCTGCGGACTGTTGTCGGAAAAAATCGCCAGGCCGATGGCCAGGCCCTGCGTTACAAACGGTGCGAACGCCATGGTGAAGATCAGCCAAGCCAGATCGTTGAGCGCCAGCATGATTTCCGGATTCCGCTCCGGCCGGAATGAGACGGTGACCCAGATCATGGTTGGGAACAGGATGATCAGCATGGCGACGAGGCCACTCAGCATTTGGGTATAGGCAAGGATTGGCGAGTGCCCTTCGATCCGCTTCATCTGCACCGAAATCACCGCGACCCACGGCACGAGGAATACGCAGCTACCCATCGCCAGCAGCAGACCCACACGAATCGCTGTCGTGTTCTGTTTGTAGAAATCAGCAATCTCGGTGGCGCTCGCGGCCGATGATGGCGGCGGCACAAAGCCACCGATCACCAGCCAGCCGAGCATGAAGATGATGAGAAAAACCAGGCCGCTCCAGGCGCACAGTAATTGCTGTTTGGTGTTCAAGAATTTCTCCCTGTGCAATGGCGTTTTGTTCTCATTGTATTCTGGGCGCATGCTGACGCGTTGATGACGTTTTACTCAACCCGCAACTGCTCAAAGCGCCTCAGAATTGCGTGGACTCTGTGATCTTGCATGCGCTCTGCCACTTGAAAGTCCACAACCACAGTCCGAAGTTTTACTTGCTGCTCGGTGCGCTTCTGCCCGACTGGAAGCAGCGGAAAATCGAGCTTGATGCGCTTGCGGAGAATCTACTGAATCGCTGAGCCGCCGCGATCGGTTGATTTGCGCACCAGGAATGGACTAGGCTGACATTGTTGCGTCGCCTTCACGGTCGGGGTGAAGGCAACGTCGTTGGCGGGGGTGCGGTCGTTGCTCATCGTCGTTCTTTGCCGGATGATAACGGTTCAATGACGACTATTTTCCGCCCACCGGAAACGCCGTCTTGTGCACCACCCGCCGCAATACAAAGCTGGAGTGCACGCCGGTTACCCCCTTGATGCGGGTGATATGGTCGAGCAGCAGTTCCTGGTAGGCATCCATGTCCTTGACGAACACCTTGAGCTGGTAGTCAGCCGACTGGCCGGTGATCAGCAGGCACTCCATCACTTCGGCAATCTTGCCGATTTCCGCTTCGAAGTGTTTGAAGCGCTCCGGCGTGTGTTGATCCATCGAGATCGAGATCAGCGCCATCAACGACAGCCCGAGCGCCTTGGCGTCCACCTGCGCGCGGTAGCCGGTGATCAGGCCGGCTTCTTCCAGCGTGCGCACCCGGCGCAGGCAGGGTGAGGGCGACAGGCCGATGCGGTCGGCCAGGTCGTGGTTGCTGATGCGGCCGTCTTCCTGCAACACCTGGAGAATCTGCCGGTCGTAGCGGTCAAGTTGCATAACATTGCTCAGTTATTTGTTTGGTAGCAATATTATTACACAAAATATGTTTAAAACAGCAATTAACCACCAATATCAAGCCGATAAAGACCATAAAACGCAAGCAAATGCCGCCTGATTCCCGCTACCATGGCGTTCATCAAAGCTTGTCATCACCTACACCGCGTCACCCAGGAGCCGCCATCATGTTGCAGCAACCCGCCGCCAAGTACCGCCCGTTTCCACAGATCGACATTGCCGACCGCCAGTGGCCGAGCCGCACACTCACCGTGCCGCCGATCTGGATGTCCACCGACCTGCGCGACGGCAATCAGGCCTTGTTCGAGCCGATGAACGTCGAGCGCAAGATGCGCATGTTCAAGACGCTCTGCGCCATCGGCTTCAAGGAAATCGAAGTGGCGTTTCCGGCGGCTTCGCAAACCGACTTCGACTTCGTCCGCACCCTGGTCACGGGTGGCCATGTGCCGGCTGATGTGACCATCGAGGTGCTCACCCAGGCGCGCGAGCATCTCATCCGCCGCACCATGGAATCGGTTGTCGGCGCACGCCGCGCCATTGTCCATATCTACAACGCGACCTCGCCGACCTTCCGCGATGTGGTGTTCGGCATGAGTAAAGCCGAGGTGATCCAGATGGCGGTGGATGGCGTGCGCCTGATCAAGCAGATCGCCGCCGAGCATCCGGAAACGGAATGGGTGCTCGAATACAGCCCCGAGTTGTTCGCCTCGACCGAGCTCGCATTCGCCTGCGAAGTCTGCGACGCGGTGACCGCCGCATGGGGTGCAACGCCGACCAATAAGGTCATCCTCAACTTGCCGACCACGGTGGAAGTGGCAACGCCCAACATCTACGCCGACCAGATCGAGTGGATGCATCGTCACGTCGCGCGCCGCGATAGCGTGATCATCAGCCTTCACCCGCACAATGATCGCGGCACCGCCGTGGCGTCGGCCGAGCTTGGCCTCATGGCCGGCGCCGATCGCGTCGAGGGCTGCTTGTTCGGCAACGGCGAACGTACCGGCAATGTCGACATCGTCACCCTCGCGCTCAATCTCTATACGCAGGGCGTCGCGCCGGGGCTCGACTTCTCCGACATCAACGCCATCGCCCGTACCGCCGAGCATTGCACCCAATTGCCAATTCACCCGCGCCATCCGTATGTCGGCGATTTGGTGTTCACCGCGTTTTCCGGTTCGCATCAGGATGCGATCAAGAAGGGTTTTGCCGCGCAACAGCCGGACGCGATCTGGAACGTGCCTTACCTTCCGATCGATCCGGCCGATGTTGGCCGCAGCTACGACTCGGTGATCCGCGTCAACAGCCAGTCGGGCAAGGGCGGTGTTTCGTATCTGCTTGAGGCCGAGTACGGCGTGGTGATGCCGCGCCGTTTGCAGGTCGAGTTCTCGGCCGAGGTGCAACGTCATACCGACGCGCACGGCGGCGAGATGATGGCAGCCGACATCTGGCAGTTGTTCTCGCACACCTATCTCGAACGTGACAAGCCGGTGCGGTATGTGGAACACCACTTGTTTGAGCACGGCAAAGCGCAGGGGATTCGTCTCAAGGTTGAACTCGATGGCGTCGTTCACATGCTGACCGGCGAGGGCAATGGCCCGATTGCCGCCGCCGTGCATGCCTTGCGCAGCATGGCTGTTGAGGTTCAGGTGCGCAGCTATGAAGAGCGTTCAATTGGCGCCAGTGCCGAAGGTGGAGATGCGCAAGCCTGTGCCTTTATGGAAATGACACACGCTGGCGGCGGCAGCGACCGATATGGCGTCGGCATCGACAGCAACATCGTCACGGCCTCGATCAAGGCACTGGTCAGCGGTGTCAATCGGTTGGGGGCAAGTGCTTTCGTTGCCAGCGAGGCGCGCGCAGCATAATCGGGCTGGTCCGTTGAATGGCTGCTGCATTGCCGGCAGGCACTGCTCAGCCATTCTCAGGGTGCCATCGTGTAATAGTGCTGTTCGCAAGGCAGCGACGGCTCTCTTGCCGTCGATGGCGACTGGGTCGCCAATTGATGTGTCATCCATCCGTGTCGAAAAGAGGGGAATCATGCGTATCGTAAAGCTCATTGGTGTTGTGTTGGCGTTCGTGGTGATTGCGGCCATCGGCTTTGTGTATCTGGCGCCCGCAAAGGCGCTGCACATTGCCATCGATGCCGAACGCCAAAGTGCTGGCCTGGTCCGCAAGCAGATCGATTTGCCCGGCGGGCTGCATTATGTTTATCTGGAAGGCGGTCAGGGCGAACCGTTGATGTTGCTGCACGGCTTTGGCGCCAACAAGGACAATTTCGATCGCGTGGCGCGGTTTCTGACGCCGCATTACCGCGTGATCGTGCCGGACCATATCGGCTTCGGTGAATCTTCGCACCCGCAGGATGCCGATTACGCCCCGACTGCACAGGCAGAGCGCTTGCGCGCCCTGGCGCAGGCGCTGGGCATCAAGACCCTTCACCTCGGCGGCAGTTCGATGGGCGGTCAAATCGCGTTGACCTACGCTGCGCTCCATCCTGACGAGGTCAAAAGTCTCTGGCTGCTTGCGCCTGCGGGTGTGTGGTCGGCGCCTGAAAGCGAGATGCGAAAGGTGGCCAGGGAGACCGGACACAACCCGCTGATGGCAAAGAACGAAGCAGAGTTCGCTGAAGTATTTTCCTTTGTGATGACCGACCCGCCCTATATACCCAGGCCGATGCTCAATGTCATGGCGCAGGAGCGTATTGGAAATTTCGCGCTGGAGGAACGCATCCTCAAACAGCTTGGCGCCGATCCGGTCGAACAGCGTGTCACCGGTCTGGCCACGCCGACATTGATTGTGTGGGGCGACAATGATCGCGTGCTGATTCCGGCGAGCGCCGATATCCTGCATAAACTGATGCCGCACTCACAGGTCCTCATGATGCCCGGCATCGGCCACTTGCCGATGCTCGAGCGGCCGCAACCGAGCGCGGAAGACTACCTGCGATTTCGCGCAGCGCTGTAGCGCCGCTTTCATCAAGGACAGACGTGACGAGTCTTGATTCCGCAAAGCAGTTGCGCTTGTTGCTGGTTGGCGCAACGGGTGCGGTTGGGCAACAGGTGCTGGCTGCAGCACTGGCCGATCCGCGCGTTGTACACGTAATTGCGCCGACCCGTCGCCCGCTGCCGGCGCACGCAAAGCTGCACGCTCCCATTGTGGATTTCGCTCATCTACCCGCCGATGCACCCTGGTGGCAGGTTGATGCAGTGATTTGTACGTTGGGTACCACGATCAAGGCAGCCGGCTCACAGCAAGCTTTTTCGGCGGTCGACCGCGACTTGCCAATACAAGTGGCGCGCCTTGCCCGGCAAGCCGGCGCGACGCGCTTTGCGCTGAACTCCTCGCTCGGTGCGCGCCTGGGCGAAAATTGCTATCTGCGTACCAAGGCCGAGGCGGAAGCGGGAATCCGCGCCATCGGTTACCCAAACTACACGATCGTGCGTCCGTCGTTGATCGACACCGTGCGCGCAGCGCAACGCCCCGGAGAATGGGTGGGGCTTATTGTCGCCAGGGCGCTGCGGCCGCTGATCCCCAAGCGCTATCGGGCCGTCCCGGCCGAGCGCATCGCCCGCGCCTTGCTGGAGGGTGTGTTGAACGAAAAACACGGCGAGCGCATTGTCGAGTCCGAAGAGCTGTAGCGGCGTCGCATCCGCCTTCCGCACCGCGCACCCTGTGATCACGACTTGAAGCCGCGGCAGACAACCCAATATCCGCTTTACTGGTACCCGGAGTTCATCATGGCCGATCCACTACATGTCGTTTGTCCCGCCTGCCACGCCGTCAATCGCGTGCCCGCAGATCGTCTTGGCGATGCAGGTACCTGCGGCAAATGCCAGGCGTTGCTGTTTACCGGACAACCCGTTGCGCTGGATGAAGCCGGATTCGACAAGCACATGAGTCGGTCCGACGTGCCGCTGGTCGTCGACTTTTGGGCGCCCTGGTGTGGGCCGTGCCGCATGATGGCGCCGGCGTTTGCCGAAGCCGCGCGACGTTTGGAGCCGCGCTATCGGCTGGTCAAGGTGAATACCGAACAAGCGCAAAATCTCGCGGCACGATTCAATATCCGCAGCATTCCGACCATCGCGATTTTTCGCGGCGGGCGCGAGATCGCTCGTCAGGCCGGCGCCATGGATGTGGCCGGCATTCAGCGTTGGGTCGACAGCAACAGCTAGTTGCTGCGCAAAGGTAACCCGCGGTAGCGCCCGATTGAACCGAACTTTAGTTCTGCCCACTTCCAGCCGCTTCAGGTGTGTTCGCGAGGAGCTCAAGGTCTAGGAGCGGGAACATCAGTGCTGATGGATGTGGCCCATTTGGTCATGCGCATTATGGGTCATTGATTCGGAGTTGTGTTCGGGGAGGGGCAATTGCCATGGGATCCCGGGCTACGTCAGAGCGGAAACGGCCGGCAGTGTCCGAACCCCTGAAGGGCTTGAATCGCTGGCTACCTGGTACTTCTACGTTCCATTGATTGTCTGCGTTCTACTGATTGAGTTCGACCGTTTTGTTGCGCGCTTGACCAAAACAGGTGGTCACCATCGGCAAAACGCGCGCATAGGTGTTCGAATCCTTGCAGTGCCTGAGTCGCCTGGGCACGGGCGAATTCCAGATTCTGTTGATTGACTTTGACTGTTTTCTTGATATTCGTCTTCATTCAGGTTCTCCTTGGTTAAGCCGCGATGCAGCACCTGGTTGGAGCACAATTGATTTGAGCGATTTTCTGGTCCGCTGTCGGTGAGATGAATTAACCAAAGAGACCGTTGCGGAAAGCGCCAAAGGACTTTGGTTTCCGCACAGCCACGAATCGCCGCCTGGTAGCCCCGTCAATCCCGATAGCTTTGGTTTTGTCCTGCGTCGATTTACTGCTGGCCCCGAATAAATACCATCCTGGCTCCAGCCGCGTATGGCATCAATTATTCACCGATACATGCGAAAAAACAGACTACGCTGTTGGGCAGGAATAGCTACCCTGATTAATAAAATAAACACCTTGATATTTGAAAATGTCGCCACGAACGTTATGAACAGGGAGGTGGGCCTTGTCCTGCCTGGCGTTGAGCCAAGTAACAGTAGCCCTGGTTCGCAGGGCTACCTGGTCAATACGCCGACCGGGTGATTAAGAAGTTTTCCTGGAAAGTGCGGTAACCGTGGCCGCGGTATGCTTCACTGCGTCAGCGACTGCTTCGGTGCCGGCATTCGCCATGGCGGAAAACTGATTTGAGACTTCCTTGAAAATTTCAACTCCGTTGATTAAGCCACCGCGACCCTTTGCGCCGCCATTGATTTGCGAGAAATAAGTGACGATGACCTTGGCGGCTTCAGCCTGGGTTTCGGCGGCGATTCCCATAGCGCTATGGAGGTAAGCGACCGTGCTTTGCGCCGCGTGTCCGAGCATGGGGTTACTGATTTGTTGTAACTCTTTGACATCCTTCGTCTTGGCCGCCGTGTTTGAGGATGTAATGCCATCTTCAAACACGGCACGAGCAGTATGCAGATTCAATGCAGCCAAGCGCTCAATACTGGATAAGGCAATTTTTGACATTGCCATCACGGCATCAGAGTTGATATTGTGGTCGTCGATCTTTTCATGGCGGGCCATATTCATTGTGTAACTCCTTAGATGGATTGCTGCGAGGATTGGTTAACACGCAAAGAAATACTTTTCCAGTTCAGTTCTGCATATGGAACGGTTGTCCATAGACACATTCGCCGAGCGGGAAGCGTTTAGTGTGGGCTGACGGAACAGGTCGATCCGTGCGGTTGCGCACGTTAATCCAAACTGTTTTGTAACAGTCGGCACCTGGCGCCGGTAGGGTTTTACAAAGGGCGAAGGAGGCAACGCTGCTGCCGACGCAGGGGCGGATGATCCGGGAATTTCAGCCAGTAAAGCTCGGTCGGCAACAGCTCGCGCTGCTTTTCCGGAAAAGAGCCCGGTTTGTCATAAGGCCAGGAGGCTTAAAAATCCGGTCACATTGGGCGGTCATCTGATGACGGCTTGTTCCGGCGACGTTTTGCCGAAAGCGACATTAACGAACCGGTGGCGCCCGAGGGTGATTTTGCGGTTAGGGCAGCCTGGCGCAGAAAAGCCTCAATATTCACTACCGCATTGTCCAAAACTCAAATTGAATAGCAAAGTTCTGCGCCGGCGTCTTTTATACCGAAGGCAGACAAGTGGGTTTAATTGTTGGCGCGGGTCATGTTGATGCATCGCATCTCCAAATTTGATCATGGATAGCGGATGCCAAAAATTCCAATTCCTTATTCCGGAAATCCTGTCGCAGTTTTGACGATTCGCTTTTCCGCTGCGGAGCGGACAAAATTCCACTAAAGTAGTGCTTCAGAACAATGGGGAAAAATCATGGCAATCGATGAAGTCGTCAGTATCGCGGTGTTCCTGGCTGCACTGGGGTGGGCCTTGCATTCGCGCAATCCATTGAATCTCCGCGCAGTGCTGGTCAGGCCTCACTGAAAGACGGCATAGCGGCGCTAACCGCAAATCACGATGTCAATCGACAAGCCTGCCGATAGCGCCAGACTGGATCGCCTTGTTGCAGACGCGCGTCGTTCGGCCGAGCAACGCCATCAGGATTATCGGGAGCGGGCGCTGAAACTTTATCCGTGGATTTGCGGCCGTTGCGCCCGCGAATTCGCGCGCGCCAACCTGCGTGAATTGACGGTTCACCACCGCGACCACAATCACGGCAACAATCCCACAGATGGCAGCAACTGGGAGCTGCTGTGTTTGTATTGCCATGACAACGAGCATCAGCGCCAGGTGGCTGCGAGCGGTGGCGGGACAATGCAAACGGAAAAAGGCGCGACCGCGACCCACTCGCCTTTTTCCAACCTGAAGGATTTGTTGCAGAAAAAGAGTTGATTCGCCGGGATCGCGATCGATTTTGATATCGGTATCCGCCCGATCGTTTCCGTTCGCTACCGAACGGAATATTTACCCCTCCCGGCACATGATGGAGGCTCCCATTTTTCCGTTCCGATAGTCATGACGGTACCCAAACTGTCCAAGCCGTTCTCCATGATTCGCGAGTTTCATCTCGCCGACTGGTTCACTCTGGCGAACGCGGTCTGCGGCATGGGGGCATTGTTTTCAATGATGACCTATCTGCAAACGACGGACGTGAGCCACATCTACTTTGCCTGCGGGCTGGTTTTTATTGCACTGGTTTTGGATGCCTTCGACGGACGGGTCGCCCGTTGGCGGCAGACGACTTCGGCCATGGGGCGTGAGCTCGACTCCCTTGCGGACATCATTTCCTTCGGCGTCGCTCCGGCGGTGATCGCGTACGGCTGCGGCATGCAGGGCCTGTATGACCGCATCGTCCTGGCTTATTTTGTTGCCTGTGGTGTGTCACGTTTGGCACGCTACAACATCACCGCCGAAGCGCTGTCCGAGGGTGGGGATAAAGTAAAGTACTTTGAGGGCACGCCGATTCCAACGTCGCTGTTGCTGGTGATCTTGATGTTCGTGGCGGCCACACAAGGGGCATTGGACCAGTCCCTTTGGGTTGGGCATGTCGTGTTGGCGGGCTTCACGCTGCACCCGTTGGTGTTGTTGTTCGCACTGAGCGGCTCGCTCATGGTCAGTCGAATACATTTCCCAAAGTTCTGAGCTGGCGCGCCATTGCCAGTAGAGGCAGTAGCGGTGGCATCGACGTTGTAAGGATTGAGTGGCCGATCCGACTATCTCAAGTGATCATTTGAGAATGAGGCCCAACGTGCACCGACTGATTTCCCTGCTGATTGTTGTCCTGCCGATGTGTGAGGCGTTTTCGGCTCCGACCTGTGATGTTAAATCCGGACCGATGACTACTGCTTTGGTTGAGTTATATACATCGGAAGGTTGTTCGAGTTGCCCGCCGGCTGATCGCCGCCTGAGCCAACTGCCGGATCGCGAATTTGGCGCCGACAAGCTGGTGCCGATCGCCTTGCACGTCGACTACTGGGATTACATTGGTTGGCGCGATCCTTACGCCAAGGCGGCTTTTGCCGAACGCCAGCACTGGCTGGTGAATGTGAATCATCAGGCTACCGTCTATACGCCACATTTTTTTGTCTCCGGCCGCGAACTTGGAAACTGGAGCGGCGATCTGGTAAGCGAAACCCGGCGCATCAATCGTCAACCGGCACGCGCCAATGTTGGCTTGCGCAGCAGCAGCAAGCCCGGCATGCTGAGTCTTGATGTACAGGCATCATCGGCCGACATCTCTGCGCCGCTCGGTCTCTTTGTGGCCGTTACGGAAAGCAAGCTGATCTCGCAGGTACGCGCCGGCGAAAACAAGGGTGCGACGCTGGTTCACGATCACGTGGTGCGTGAATGGATCGGGCCGATTGCGCTGGTAAATGGTGCAGTGACGGCTCACCGCGAAATCGCGTTGGGCACGGGCTGGAACAGTGCCGAAATTGGCGCTGTGGGTTTTGTGCAGAACACATTCACGGGCGAGGTACTGCAAGCCGTATCCGCCGCTCATTGCGCAACCGCTCAGCTTATCCAGAGCAATTGAGGCAAGGGAAAATCATTTGATCTGGTCGGCGTCCTGTTCGAACAACCGCTCCAGTTCTTCCACGCCTTGCCTGGCGGTGGCAATGAGCTGGGCCTCGTCCTTGTATACCTTGTGCTGGGTGGCGAACAGGGCTTCATCGTGTTTGCGGAAGCGGCGCACGGACTCTTCGGCATCGGCGGCCGAGTGTCCCAACCCGACCAGGATGTCGCGCGCCAGTTCGATGCTCGACAGAAATGTCTCGCGAATGATCTTGTCCACGCCGGCGTCCATCAGCCGATAGGCGTGCACGCGGTTACGGGCACGGGCGTAGATTTTGAGATGCGGGTAATGCTTCCTGACCATCTCGGCGGTTTTGACCGAGGCGTCGACGTCGTCAATGGCGAGCACGAATATCTCGGCCAGATCGGCGCGCGCCGCGCGCAACAGGTCGAGGCGCGAGGCGTCGCCGAAGTAGGTTTTGTTGCCGAACTTGCGCACGAAATCCACTTGTGCGGAATTCGCCTCAAGTGCGGTGAACAGGATTTTTTTCATGCGCAGGGTACGGCCAACCACCTGCCCGACACGGCCGAAGCCGGCGATGATGACGCGATGTTCGCGTGGCTCGATGCTGTCGAACGCGCGTGACTCGGTGGCGGCGTAGCCGATTTTGAGCCACTTTTCATTCAGGGCTGCGAGCAGCGGCGTGGCCACCATGGACAGCGAGACCACCACGATCAGCATGTCAGCCGTTGCCTGGTCAAGTGCGTGGGTGCCCACCGCGATGCCGAACAGCACGAAAGCAAATTCGCCGCCGTGGTAGATATTCAGCGCGAGATTGACTGCGGAACTGTGGCTATGTTTGGTCAGTCGCGCCAGCACGTAGAGCACCAGCGCCTTGATCGTCATCAGCCCCAAAGTCAGGCCGAGGATGGTGAGCGGCTGTTCGACCACCAGCCGCAGATCGGTCGACATGCCGACGGCGATGAAGAACAGCCCCAGCAACAGCCCCTTGAACGGTTCGATGTCGGCTTCCAGTTCGTGGCGATACTCCGAGTCGGCGAGCAGCACGCCGGCGAGAAACGAACCCAGCGCCATGGAGAGGCCGGCCTGCTGCATCAGCAGTGCGGTACCCATGACCACCAGCAGTGTCGCGGCGATAAATACCTCGTGGCTGTTGGCCGAAGCCACCAGCCGCAGATATGGACGCAGCAGCCAGCGTCCGCCGCCGATCACGGCGACGATTACCGCCATCGTCTTGAGCAGGCCGAGCCAGTTCCAGCCATGCGCCATGCCTTCGCCGCCGAGCAGCGCGAAGATCGCCAGCAGGGGAATCGCGGCGAGATCCTGAAACAGCAACACGGCAAACGCGGCGCGGCCGTGTTGCGTGGTGAGCTGCTTTTTCTCGGCCAGCATCTGCAGCGCCAGCGCGGTGGACGATAGCGACAGTGAAAGCCCGACCATGAGCGCCGGGGTTGCCGGCAATCCGAACATGTAGCCTGCGCCGGCGAGGATCAAGCCGGTGATCACCACCTGCGCGCTGCCCAGACCGAACACGGGACGGCGCAGCGCCCACAGTCGCGATGGCTGGAGTTCGAGGCCGATGACGAACAGCAGCAACACCACGCCGAGTTCGGCAAAATGCAGGATGCTGTCGACATCGCTGATGAAGCTGAACACGCGCGGACCAATGACCATGCCGGCGACCAGATAGCCAAGCACCGCACCCACGCCGAGCCGCTTGAACAGCGGCACGGCGATGACCGCGGCGGTCAGGAACAGGACGGCTTGCTGGATCCAGGAAAGATTCATCGCGACGCAAGGCTACCTTGCCAAGCCCGTTGCGCTGCCCAGACCTTTCGGCGAGCCATTGGCCAGAACACAGGCCGATATCGAGCCGAGTGTTCCTGTCGCGTCATGCAGCAGGACCGTTGATGTCGCCAGGCCGGCATGATCCGGCCTGGCGACGCTTTCCAGGCACAGCCACTCACCCTCGGGTTCGCGATGCAGGTTGAGGGTGATGTCGGCATTGATGAAGCCGCCGCGAGTTGGATGGGCCATGCTGCCAATGGCGTTGACGTAATCGGAGATCGCCGCGGCGTATTCGAGTTTGGTGAAAGGCTGGTCGGGCAGCAGCGAAAACGGAATCCGAATCCACACCGCCATCGGCTGCCCGGGATGCGTCTTCGGCACCGGGCGGAATTCGGTGGCGCGATGGAACAGCTGCGCCTCCGCACCGATGCCCATTGCGTAGGGGGCGAGCCCTTCCCAGGAGGGCATCAAGCGTTGGTTTTTGGAGGGCGCTGGTTCCGCTACGCTTTCGC
This sequence comes from Sterolibacteriaceae bacterium, assembly GCA_043738625.1. Taxonomy (GTDB): domain Bacteria; phylum Pseudomonadota; class Gammaproteobacteria; order Burkholderiales; family Rhodocyclaceae; genus JANYCD01. The sequence goes on along the minus strand of JAYUFR010000214.1, from coordinate 5,323 downwards.
TGCGCCTCAACATCAACCCTGATGCGCGCGCCACCAGTGTGTCATTGTCGAACAATAACGCGTCACTGAGCTGGATGCGCCTGCCCTCACGCACGATCTGCGTGCGCGCGGTAAATGCCGCTGCCGTCCTGATCGGTCGCAGCAAGTCGATGGTGAGCCGCGTCGTCCATAGCGACGGATCGCGACGTTCGGCCTCCAGCACGTGCGCCAGCAGCGCGGCCGGTGCGCCACCGTGCAATGTGCTCGGGTCCCATGGGCCGCGCGCCCAGAGGGTGGGTCGGTATTTGCCGTCCTCGAAAACAAAAAGGTGTTCCGCGTGGCTCATCGTGATCTCGTCGCAAGACTGAAGCGGCCGTACGCAATCGGGTTTTCCACATAACGGTAAAACAGTGCGCCGGCACCGCTACTCGCCGCCCACGCCAGCAGCATTCCCGCCACAGCGGCAGCCGGGCCGTCCGGTGCGATGTGGTGGATGGCTGCGTTGACCAGAAGACACACTGGAAAGTGCAGCAGAAAAACAGAATAGGAAATCCGCCCCAGATAGACCACGCTCCCTGGCAAGGTCCGCGGCGGCATATCGAGGCGACGGGTGATGCCGAGCAGCAGTGCGGTGGACAGCGCCACGCAAATGCGCAAGCGGAAATCGAAAACCAGAACGGCAATTCCGGTGACCGATAGCGCAACCAGCCAGAGCGACGACCGCTCGCGGGCTGAAGCCCAGAATGCCAGCGCCCCCAGCGCGTAAGCGCCAAAAAAATACATGCCCCAGCTGTCCCAGCGCTCGTGACGATTGAAGTAGAGCAGCGAGGCCAGGGCCAGCAGTGATACGAGCACGACAGCGATGTGTGTACTTTCGCCGAAGACCGACCCCAGCCGTTGCCCCAGCCAGATCGCCACCGCCATCAGCACAAACAGCTGGAAGTCGATGGCGACGTACCAGACCCCTGCCGACAGCGAGTCGTAGTCGAGGATGTCCTGCACCATGAGGATGTGTGCCACAAGTTGCGGCACGGTCGGCGCATGAGGAATCGAGTCGTGCTGCATCCATGTCCTCGCTATTGCCGCACAGGCGGTCGCCAGCGCCAGCGCAGCGAGATAAGGCATTGCCAAACGCCAGTAGCGCCGGCCGATGGCGGCCAGCGGCCATGCGCTTCCTGCCTTGCTTGCGAGCGCGAAACTGCGCGGTGCGAGGAAGCCGGCCACCACCAGAAACACCTGGACCGCCATGCGGCCATAGTCGTAGAACCAGCCGATCAGGGTCGGTGCGACGGTGTTCACCGCGTCGGACAACGGCCCGTAGAAGGCCAGATGGTGAAGCACAATGAGTTGTGATGCCAGGGCTTTCAGCGCGTCAATGACCGGCATCTTGTCAGCTATGCGGCTATCAATCGAAGAATTCATGATGTCACGACAAAGGCGATCACTTGCACGTGGGCGCAAGTGAGCGGGGTTTTTCATGGACTGTAGCTAATCTGCGGGGTTGGGCACCCCGGATGATACCGTCTGTGACGACGGCGACCCACCACATCATCATCGCATGCCCGGTTGCGGGAATGCGATGATGCTTGTGGTCAGGCCTTGAGCGGAGGAAGCTGCTTTTCGATCGGTGGCGCGTGAGTGCTCGGGTCGGTCTCCCAGCCCATGTCGACAACGGCTGCGCGCTCGCGCTCGAGTTCCGGCTTTGCAGCGGCGAGGATGAGCTTCTGGACCGAGGTCTTTGTCGCGCTGTCACCGCCAGCGTGCACAGCCTCTATCAACTCTCCGACCGTCGCCCGCAGGTCGAAGACTGCCTTTTCCATCTCGGCGGGTTCGGCACGCGCACGGTCCAGCACGTCTGCTCCATATGCAGCCACCGTTGCCAGATTTTTGAAAGCGCCGCCGCCGGCCCTGTTGCCGACCTGGGCGATGAGATCGCGGGACAGCCCGACATAGCGATCAAGTTCGTCGCGATCGTAGCGATAGGCAATCGGCAGAAATTTGGCCATCAGCTGCAGCGTGCCGATGGCCAGATGTGTCTGTTCCTGGGCCAGCTTGTTGTCCTTGTCGACGGCCGGCAGTATCACGTCTTTCAACGCCTTGAGAATGACTTGAATTTGAATATCGGGACGTACTTCCATTTAGGCCACCTCCTCCAGCATTTTGCGCAGATTATCAAGATTCAGGTAACCGAAACCCATGATCCAGGTCAGCAGCAGATCCTGATGGGTCTTGCCGTTGCGCGCCGGCCGGTAACCCGAAGCAATCACGATGACGGCGGAACGATACTGGTGAAAGACATCATAGTATTTGATGGTCTGGGGATTGATGGTGAAGCCGGTGGCTTTTTCGTAGGCTTCATAAATCGCCTCTCGGGTCATCATGCCGCTGTAGAGGTAGGTTTTTCCATCTTCCGCGAGATGGCCCAGGTCGGGCCGCAAGATGTAGGACACGTCTTCATGAAAATCACCCAGGTGCCCCAATTCCCAATCCAGCCAGGCGGAGATGCGCTGGTCGTGTTCGGTAAACAGAAAATTTCCGGCACGCCAATCACCATGGATCATGGACAATCGATCAGCCGCCGGCATATTGTCCTCGAGCCAGTTCGCGGCCAGGCGCAGCAGCGGAACATCGCGGTTGCTGTCTTCTTCCCAGACCCGCCGCCACCAGTTCAGGTGCATTTCAAAGGTACGTTTGCCGATCGGCGGTACGTCGAGGGAACTCAAATTTGCCTTGCTCCAGTCCCAGGTATGCATCCGGGCAAGTTGCTCCATGTACTGCTTGCTGAGTACTTTCCTCAGCTCGGGCCCGAAATTGATGCCAAGGCCGGAGACATTGCTGCCGGCGCCACTGGGTTTCACAACACCTTCGGCAAAGCCATAGATGATGGTGGGATAGGGAAAATACTTGGGCTCATCGTCAATCCAGTACACCGGCGGCACCGGGAGCACCCCCTCCATCGCCTTGATGATCTGGAACTCGCGCAGCCGGCTGGTTTCAACGATCGATTCGGCAGGCTCCATGCGAATCACCATCGGCGTGGTGGTGCGGCCGACGCCGGGTTGGTTCCAGTCAAGCTTGAAGGCCACTTGCAGCTTGGATGCGCCACCCGAGAGCCATTTCGCATCGCGAATTTCGAACGGGTCTTTCAATTCGGCTCGCAGCAACGATTGCAAACTGGCACAGAAAGTTTCCAGGCTGATCGGCGAATAGCCGGGGCCGGCTCTGCGCTGGAGCTTGCGGGTAAGAACGCGATCCATCTCTTTCTCGGTGGGGAATCGCTTGCGCAAACTGGCGATCCATTCCGGTGATGGATTGTTCTTGTCGATGACTGTCATTGGTGCGCTCCTCGAAACTGTGGCAAGCCCGAATGTGGCTCCGGGTCTGGTGCTGAGGGAGTTTAGCGCAAATTCAGAAGTGGCCGGTCCTGTTCGCCAAGCCATTTGATCGCTGTCGGCGCGACTGTGCACGCTGTACACAATCGCAGATGACCATGGTGTTTTTACCCGACGAATTCACCAGCCACGTAATACCAGCGTCCCGCTTCCCGCACGAAGCGGCTGACCTCGTGCAAGCGCTGGCCGCGCCCACCCTGCCGGTAGCGGGCGGCGAATTCAACGACGGCCGATTCACCGCTGGTTTCATGACGCTTGACTTGCAACCCGAGCCATTTCAGTGCGGGTTCGTCGTCGAATCCGATATGCGGCGGACGCGTCGAGGCGTGCCAGGTGGACAGCAGGTACGATTCAAGATGCAGCACGTAAGCGCTGTAGCGCGAACGCATCAATGCTTCGGCATCGGCGGCCGTGACACCCTGATGCAGCGGGCCGCAACAGGCCTCGTAGCGGTTTCCCCTGCCGCATGGGCAGGGCAGGGGGTTGCCGCCCAATGAAAGCCCTTGCTACGCCTTGAGTTCGGCGGTGTTGAAAGGCAGCCGCCGCAGACGTTTGCCGCTGGCCGCAAACAGGGCATTGGCCACCGCCGGCGCGATGGGCGGCACACCCGGTTCGCCAACGCCGGTGGGCGCCTCGGCGGAAGGCACGATGTGCACTTCGATGCGCGGCGTCTGGTTCATGCGCAGCACCGGGTAGTCATCGAAGTTGGATTGCTCCACCGCACCATCCTTGAAGGTGATGGCGCCGGACAATGCCGCCGACAGGCCGAAGATGATGCCACCTTCCATCTGGGCACGGATGTTGTCCGGGTTGACGGCCACGCCGCAATCCACGGCGCAGACCACACGATCCACGCGGAAGCTGCCATCTTTTTTCAAGGTGACTTCGGCGACCTGGGCGACGAAGGAATTGAACGACTCATGCACCGCGATGCCGCGTCCGCGTCGCTCGCCCGGCTTGCCCGCAGCGAGCGGTTTGTCCCAAGCGGATTTTTGCGCGACCAGATTCATCACGCCGAGATGGCGCCGCTTGTCCTGTAGCAGGTTGCGTCGGTAGTCCACCGGATCGCGCTTGGCGACGTGGGCGAATTCGTCAAGCATGGTTTCCACCACATAGGCGTTGTGGGTCGACCCCACCGAACGCCACCATTGCACCGGCACCGGCAGTTTCGGTGAATGCAGTTCGACGGCGACATTGGGAATCGCATACGGCAGATTGGCGGAGCCTTCGACCGACGAGCCATCGACCCCATTCTTGATGAACGCTTCCAACGCTGTACCCGCCATGATGGATTGGCCGACGATGCGCTGCTGCCACGCCTGCGCAATACCGAACTGGTTCAGTCCGGCCGTAACCTTGTGGAAGAACATCGCCCGGTAGTGGCCAGCGCGCATGTCATCCTCGCGCGTCCAGCACAGCTTGACCGGCGCCGCGGAGGAAGTCCCCTTGGGGGACACGCGGCCGGAAATCGCCTTGGCGACATACACGGCTTCGAGCACGTAATCCGAAACCGGGTTGGCGCGTCGTCCGAAGCTGCCGCCAGCATAGAGCATGTTCAGTTTGACCTGATGCGGCGCCATGCCGATGGCGAGTGCGACGGCTTTTTGATCCAGCGTCTGGGATTGTTCCCCGTTCCAGATTTCACACGTGTCGGTGCCGAGCTTGACCACGCAATCCATCGGCTCCATCGCGGCATGAGCGAGATAGGGAAACTCGTAGCTGGCCTCGATCCGGTTGGTCGCTGCGGCGAGCGTGGTGGCCACGTCGCCATCGTTGCGTGCCACGGTGCCGGGCTGTTCGGCGAGTTGCCGATATTGTTCAAAAAGTTCCGCGCTGCCGGATTTGAAGGCGTTGGTTTCATCCCATTCGATCACCAGCGCATCGCGGCCTTTTTTTGCCGCCCAGAAATCGGTGGCCAGCACCGCAACGCCGGTGCGAATTTCGACCACGTC